>JBDHZV010000111.1:0-9254 GCA_039812125.1 Candidatus Nanopelagicales bacterium | reverse complement strand
GCCCAGGCGGCGTCGAGCTGCTCGCGCGCCGCGTCCCGCTGGCCCCGGTCCAGCAGCTGGCGGGCCGCCCGGACCCGGGCGTCGGCCAGCTCGTGTCGCAGTCCCTCGCCGGCCGCGACCGCCTGCACCGCTGCGACCCAGTCCGGCGGCTGCCCCCGCAGGACGGCCAGCTGGGCCTGCGTCAGGGCGACCCACCCCGGATGCGGGGACCCGGCACCGAGGTGGGCCACCATCGCCGCGAGCTCGCCCGGGGGGTCCTCGGGGTCGGCTGCGGAGCCGAGCATCCGGGCCCATGCCCAGGTGAACGGCCACCCGGCCGCGGCCGGCGGCTGGTCCCCCGCCTCCCGCGCGGCGGCCGCGAGCAGGGCCAGGCCGCGCTCCCGATCACCCTCGGCGGCGGCCAGCTCCGCACGGGCGACCGCCAGCGGCAGCAGGTGCTGGGGCTGACGGACCAGGCCCAGGAGGTGCTCGCAGGCCCAGTCGACCGACTCGGCAGCCCGTGCGAGGTCCCCGCGCCGGACCAGCAGCAGGGCGCGGATGCTGTGCACGTGGCTGCGCGACACCGGGGGCGGGGCCAGCCGCATCACCTCGTCGGCCGCAGCCAGGGCCTCGTCCCACTGCCCGGCCAGGGCCAGGGCCTCGACCTCGTTGCCCACCATGAACGCGCCGTGGGTGCGGGTGAGGCCGCGCTGCCGGGTCGCCTGCAGCCCCTCCCGGGACAGCGCCACGGCATCGGCGAACCGCCCCTCCCCGATCAGCAGGTCCGCATGGTTGCCGTAGTAGCGGAACAGCTCCGTGCCGTCCCCCATGGACCGGGCGACGTCGCGGGCCAGGGTCATGTGGGCGTGCCCCTCGTCACGCCGGCCCAGCTGGGCGAGCAGGCAGCCCAGCGTGTTGTGGGCGTTGCTGCGCTGGGCCGGATCCCCGCAGTCGTCGGCGGCCCTGACGGCCTCCCGGGCGGCCGTCACCGCCTCGGCCATCGCCCCGTCGAGCATCAGCACGGCGGCCCGCACCGAGAGGGCGGCGGCGCGGGTGCGCGAGCCCGGGGCGGCCAGCGCGAGGGCCTCGTCGAGGTCGGCCATCGGGTCGACGCGCACCGCCTCGCAGTCCCGGGCCCGCCGAACATGCAGGCGGGCGGCGCGATCCGGGTCGCGAACGGGGTCCACCTCGCGCAGCGCGGCATCGACCAGCGCGATGGCCCGGTCGGGCTGCGCGACGTTGGCGGCCGCACGGCTGGCGCGCACCAGCAGCTCGGCCCGGTCCGCGCCGGCCGCCACCGATGGGTCGTGGACCTGGTCCCACAGGTCCAGGGCCCGCTCGAGGTGGGCCAGCTGCTCCTGCCACGCGTACCGGGCGCGGGCGTGCTCGGCGGCCCGCAGCGACCAGGCGAACGAGCGATCCGCCTCGTGGGCCGAGATCCAGTGGTGGGCGATCTCGCCGGCCTGGTCGTCCCGGCCCAGCTTCTCCATGGCCTCGGCGTAGCGGGCGTGCAGCCTGGCGTGTTCCCCGGGCAGCAGGTCGTCGTGCACCGCCTCGCGCATGAGGGCGTGCCGGAACGCGTAGGCCTCCCGAGCGGTGTCGACCACGAGGACCTGGCCGCCGACAGCCTCCCGCAGGCAGGCGTCGAGGGCTGCCTCGTCCGGACCGACCAGGGCGCGCAGCACCGCATGGTCCACCACGGTGCCCGAGGCCGAGGCGATCCGCAGCACCTCCCGGGTGCTCGGTGCGAGCCGGTCCAGGCGGGCCAGCATGAGGTCGCGCAGCGTCTCGGGCATGACCGGGCTGTCCTGCTCGGCGCAGGCGGCCAGCTCCTCGACGAAGAACGGCACCCCCTGGCTGCGGGTGCGGATGCGTGCCACGGACCGGGCGGGCACCGTTCCGGCCAGGCGGCGGACCAGGAGGTCCACGTCGTCGTCGCCCAGCCGGTCCAGCCCGATCCGGTGGGCGTGCGGCAGCCGGTCCACCTCGGCCAGCCAGCCGAGCACGGGGTGGCTGCGGGGCAGCTCGTCGCGCCGGTAGGTCAGCAGCACCAGGACCCGCGCGCCACCGATGGTGCGCATCAGGAACCGCAGCAGGTCCCGGGTGGAGGAGTCCGACCAGTGCAGGTCCTCCACGACCAGGACCAGCGGCCGGTCCGCGCAGCCACGCTCCACCAGCGTCGCCATCGCCTCGAACAGCCGCCCCCGGCCCATCGGGTCCGGCTCGGCGACCGGACCCAGCTCCGGCACCAGCCACGCCAGGTCGGTCCGCCCGGGCCCTGCGAGCTCAGCGACCCGGTCGGCGCCCAGGTCGGCGACCAGGGTCCGCAGCACGGCCACGAAGGGGGCGTACGGGGGACCGTCCGGGCCCAGCTCCATGCAGTGCCCCACCACCACCCGGGCGGTGCCGGACACCTGCTCGGCGAGCTCGGCGACGAGTCGGGACTTGCCGATGCCCGCCTCGCCGCCGATCACCACCACCTGCGGGTCCCCGCCGGCGGCCACGTCGAACCGGTGGCGCAGCTCGGCCAGCTCCGGGCCCCTGCCGACCAGGGGCGCCCGGCGCGGGTCGGCCAGCGGGGCGTTCGGCACGTCCCCCATGGTGGCCTACCGCAGCCCCCTCGCCAACCAGCTGGAGGCCAGCAGGCCCTGCGTGCGCAGGTCCGGGGCCGGGGGGCTGGCCGGCCGCAGTCCCAGGGGGGTGCCTCGGTGCGGGCGGTCCCGCCACCAGCCCCAGGACCGTGCCGGCCGGCGGCGCGGCACCGGGGTCGTCACCACCGCGAGGTCGGGCTGGGTCGGGGCGGCGGGGCCCCCAGTGGTGGTCAGCGACCCGGGCATGGGGTCGGCCGGGCGCTGCCGCGTCGTCGTACTGGTCATCGCGCACCTCCTGGGTGGTGGTCCCCTCGGGACCTCACCTCCGACGGTGCTCCCTGAGGTGGCGCCGCCACATCGGGTGAACTGCGTATCTGTGCCCCCGGCACCCGGGGTGGCTGAGGCTGAGGACCTCAGGCCACCGGTTCGACCAGGGTCACGCGGTCGCGGCCCTGGGCCTTGGCCCGCAGCAGGCCCTCGTCGGTGCGCTCCAGGAGCGACTCGATCCCCTCGTCGGCCAGGGCCACGGTGACCCCGATCGAGGCGCACAGGGTCATCGGGGCATCGACTCCCGGTATCACCGTGCCGTGCGCGACCGCCCGGATCCGCTCGGCGACCAGGGCGGCCTCGGTCATCCCGGTGTCGGGCAGCAGGACGCAGAACTCGTCACCGCCGAACCGGCTCACCAGGTCGTGCCTCCGGCAGGTGCTCACCAGCACGCCCGCCATCGCCTCGATGAACCGGTCGCCTGCCAGGTGGCCGTAGGCCGTGTTGACCGTCTTCAGCCCGTCGAGGTCGATCATCAGGGCCGCCACGGGTCGGTTGTACCGGCGGGCTCGGGACAGCTCCATCCCCGCCAGGTCCCGGAACGCCGCCAGGGTGAGCAGGCCGGTCTTGGGATCGCGGTACGCGGTCAGCGCCGCCCCTCGTGCCCGCAGGAACTGGTCCTTCAGCAGGAACATCGGGATCAGCAGCACCAGCGTGGCCGGTTGGGCCAGGAGCACGCACACCAGGGCCCCCAGGGCGACGTCCGGGCTGTCACGGACCAGGTCCGCGGCGACGAGCACCGGGACGTCCCCGGGCAGCATCCCCTCATGCAGCTGCAGGTAGCGGGCCTGGGCCACGGACTGCACGACGAGCATGACGAAGCCGGCGACGACGAGGCCTGCCAGGGCGTCCGTGGTCCAGGCGATCGCGGTGTCGGAGCCCCGGTGGACGATCACGTCGAAGGCGATCGACGCCGCGGACATCGCGAGGATCCGGATGTGGCACTCGCCGTGCAGCCGGGCGGCGCCGGGCATGCCGATCCGGGGCAGGCATGCGAGCACGCCGACCACGACGAACCACACGGGGGGCAGCAGGACCGCGGCGGGCAGCAGCATGGCGTTCACGGCGCTGATCAGCTGGACGTTCCGACCCCGGTGCAGGCCCACCGGCACCTGAACCAGCTGGGTGACCCACGTCCCCACGAGCAGGCCGGTAGCGAGCACCGGGGCGGGCGGCGACCCGAGGGACCCACCCCACGCGTGGTGGCACAGCACGGCGAGCAGGACGAGCACGTACGCGAGGGCCATGACCTCGACGTCGGCCCGCCTGGGATTGGCGGGGCGGGCGGCGCCCGCCCGAGCCCCAGTCCCCTTCATGGCTCCCCCTGCCACGCAACGGATGTTCCCGAGGCCCGAACCGTACCGATTCGCCGAGAGTGATCGCCAGTCCCCGAACGGCGGTCATCGCGGCGGGGGCCGACCGGGGGAGCGGGGCGTCGGGATGGGCCGTGGGGGAGGGCGTCGGGGTGGCGCGTCGGGGTGACCCGTGCTAGGATTCGAACATATGTTCGATCCGAAGCGTTCAACGGGGGCGAGGGGCATGGGCGAGGCTGGCGGGGACGGAGCCGTCGGGATCGGTTGCTGCGCAGAGCGTTCGGGCTGCGCAGAGCGTTCGGGTCGCGCAGCGCCTTCGGGCCGCGCAGAGCCATCAGCCTGCGCAGTGCCTTCGGGCCGTCACGGACCGCCGGGTGCCGACGAGGTGGCCGACTGGCGGGCAGCACTGGCGGGGGTCTCGACCGGCGTGGTCGACTCCGAGCGAGTGGCGCTGATCGCCGCGCTGGAGCAGCTGAAGTCGGCGGCCGCGGGGGCGCAGGCGCGGCTCACCGCCGCGATGGCCGACGAGCGGGTGGGGCGCGCGGGTGACGCCGAGGCCCGGGCCCAAGCGGTGCGATCGGTCGCGGGGCAGGTCGGCCTGGCTCGACGGGGGTCGCCCGCGCGGGGTCACACGTGGGTGGGCCTGGCCCGGATGCTGTGCTCGGACCTGCCCAGCACCCTGGCAGCACTCACGGACGGGCGGATCAGCGAGTGGCAGGCCACCCTGGTCGGGCGCGAGACGGTCGTGCTCGCGGCTGGGGACCGCCGTCAGGTCGACGCCGCGCTGGCCCCCCACCTGGGGTCGCTGGGCGACCGAGGCATCGCCCAGGAGGCCCGTCGGCTGGCTGACCGGGTGGATCCCGGCGCAGTGGCGCGACGGGTGCGACGCGCCGAGGCCGACCGGCGCGTGACGGTGCGTCCAGCCCCTGGCCCGGCGGGGTGCGCGATGGCCCAGCTCACCGCGACGATGCCCGTGGCGCAGGCGGTGGCGGCCTACGCCGGGCTGCGGACCCATGCCGACCGACTGCGCAGTCAGGGCGACACCCGTGGGACCGGCCAGATCATGAGCGATGAGCTGTTCGCCCGCCTCACTGGCTGCGCGACGGGAACGCCCGACGTCGAGGTGGGCCTCGTGATGTCGGAGCGCACGCTGCTGCGCGGCGGCCCCGACCCTGCGGTGCTCACCGACCACGCTGGCCGCGGGTTCGCGCAGGTGCCCGCGATGCTCGCCCGGCGACTCGTCCGCGACGCCGACCGGGCCTGGATCAGTCGGCTGTACGCAACGCCCTCGTCCGGAGCGCTCGTCGCGATGGACTCGGCCCGGCGCACCTTCACCGGTCGGCTCCGCAAGCTCGTCCTGTGGCGGGACCAGACGTGCCGCATGCCGTGGTGCGAGGCCCCGATCCGGCATGTCGACCACGTACGGGCCCATGCCGCCGGAGGGCGCACCGAGCTGGCCAACGCGTCGGGGCTGTGCGAGTCGTGCAACTACCTCAAGCAGACCCCCGGCTGGCGCACGGAGGTCAGCCGCCTGCCCGGGCACGTCATCGACATCCTCACCCCCACCGGGCACCGCTACGTCTCCCGCCCGCCCGCTGCACCCGGCCACCAGCGGCGCACCCTCTACGAGGACCTGGAGCTCTGCGCGGAGGACTGGGACGACGGGATCGGCCACGTCGGCGGTGCGGCGTGATCGGGTACCCCGTGGGTCGCCCACGCGACGTGGGTCGGTGTGGCCCGTCAGTCGTCGCAGAGCATCACCACGTCGGCAGGTTCCACGCCCTGCACTCCGGCCGCTGCGAGGGCGTCGACCGCCCGGCGGCTCAGGTGCAGCATCGCGTGCCCGCCCGGGTGCCGGGACAGCACGTCCGCGCTCCCGGCCCGGGAGCGCGGGAACCAGGTGAGTCCCTCCACGCCGCCGTGGGCCCGTCCGCACGTCGGGCACCAGGGCGCACCCCTCAGCGACGTGTGGATCGGGCACGGCAGCAGGGCCACCCGGTCCGACACCAACTGGCCCCAGCCGGCAAGGACGTCCCCGGTACGGGCATCCAGCAGGGGATGCACCCGCCCTCCCCGCGCATCGATGCCCGACAGGGCATCGAGCACACGTCGGGAGACCGCCAGGCCGCCTCCCGGCAGGTTCACCATGTCGCCGACCACCTCGTCGGACCGCAGCGCCAGGGGACCGGACTGCGCCACGTCGAAGGCGTCCTGCAGGCCACATCGGGGGCACGGCCCGGTGGGCGCGAGCACCTCGTCGGCGTTGGTGACCACGTCGGACTCCTGCGGCCCCGCGAACACCGCGACCAGGTCGGCCACCGCGAAGTCGGCCGGCTCCAGCCGCTGGCTGCGGTCGAGGTGGACCACGGCGCCGTCGACCTGGCGCACCGCGGCGACGAGGGTCTCCGCCCGGTTCCGGTCCACGAGCACAGCACTGCGCAGGAACGGCAAGGATGCGTCGACCTGACCACCGCCGTCCCACCGGTCGACGATCGCGCACACCTGGTCCCAGGCCCGGGCGGTGCGCTGCTCGTGGACGTACATGGACACCACCCATAGGACCTGCATGCTCAGACCCTCGCATAGGCGTAGGCGATGCCGGGCGCGTACGCCGCCGGTGGGATCCCAGGGTCGGTCAGGGAGTTGAGGTGGCCGGAGTAGTACGCGAGCAGGGTGGCGGAGAAGGCGTCCCGGACAGGCTTGTCCGTGCGCATGCGGGCGATGAACGGGGCGTTGTCGGCCGTGACCCGGGTGAGCGTGAAGCCGGTGGTCGCCTTCGCCGACGCCGCCATGGCCGCGTGCAGCCCCGTGGGCCCCGCGGCGTGGATGTAGGAGTGCACCTTCCACCGGGTTCCCATGAGCGGCTGGGCCGCCGCACCGCCCACGTACTCGGGCCAGCAGTGATGGGCCTCGAAGTGCATCCGCGAACCGGGGGTTCGGGAGTCGACCACCCCGCGCAGCGCGGCCTTGGCCAGCTTGGGCACCGGGTTCCACCAGAACGGCCGGGGGTCGGGATCGGGAGGGGGCGGAGGTGGTGGCGGTGGGGGGTCGTCGGGTTTCTTCTTCGGGTCGGGCTTGTCCTTGGGGTCGGGCTTGTCCTTCGGGTCCGCCTTGTCCTTGGGCTTGGTGGTGGGCTTGTCCCGGATCTTGTCCTCGATCTCCTTGTCGGTCAGCGTCCGGTACAACAGGTAGAGCAGGAGGACGACCAGCAGGATCAGGGCGACCCACCACAGCAGCACAGCCAGGTCCACAGCGAGGATCACCCCCGCCACCCATGCCAGGAACTCGCCGAGCGCACCGAGGAGCGGCAGCACCGCCGGGGCAGCGGCGGCGACCTGCACCGAGCTGGCCGCGTGTCCGGCGCCGAGCGGGGCGAGCCCCGCGGTGATCTCGCTGGTGTCAGCGGACGGCGCGCTCCCGCCGGTCAGGGCGGCGATGACCCGGTCGATGAGGCCGGTCACATACCTCTTGATCCGGCCCACCACATCGCCGACCGCGCGGACCGCCCCCGACACGGTGTCGCGGACCACCGCCAGGGCCGCGTCGAGCGCCTGGCGCACTGCTGTGGAGACCGCCTCCACCACCCGGGAGATCGCCGCGAGCGCCCGGGAGACCTCAGCGGCGACGGTGGCCAGCAGCCCAGCCACCGACCGCTGCACCGCAGCGACCGCCTGAGCCACGCCGGCAAGGAACGCCGCGGTGGCCGACGCCACGTACCGCGCGACCAGCGCGGCGACCAGGCCCGCCAGCGAGGCGGTCGCCGCAGTGAGCTGCGCGACGACCGTCGCCCGGAGCCCGGCGGCCCTGGCCACCACGACGGCCATGGCCGCGACCGCGCGGGCATCACGGGCGGCTCGCCGGGGGTCTGCCCGGTCGTCAGGTGCCGCGGGGGCCCCGGGGGGCGGGGCCGGATCAGCCGAAGCCTCCAGCAGGGCCTGGATCGCGGACACCGCCGCCGCGCTGCCCCGCCGGATGGCATCCAGCGCCTCCTGGCGCCGACGCCGCACCTCGGCCAGCGCCGCCGCACCCAGCCGGGTGAGGATCCCCACCGCAAGCCGCCGCCCCGCCTGGACCGCGGCCTCGACGTGCCCGAGCAGGGTCGACAGCCACCCCAGGATGGTGGCCACGATCCGGGTCAGCAGCGCCAGCACCGAGGCCGCGAGGGTCGTCACCGTGGTCGCGACCTGCTGCACCAGCGACAGGACCAGGCCGATGGCGTGCGCGGCGATGTCCCGCACGAACCCGGTGACCCGGTCCACCGCCCCACGGATCGTGCCCGTCACCCTGCGGATCACCCCGACCACGAACGAACGGACCCGGCCGGCAACCGGGATGTCCGGGATCGGGAGGTCATCCGCCAGCGCATCGATCCCATCGACGATCCGGCCCACCACCCCGCTGACGGTCTCCGTCACGGTGGCCACGCCGGACGTCAGGGCCTCGCCGATTGCCAGGCCGAGGGCCAGCGCCCGCGCGACCGCCCCCTGGACGGCGGCGGTGACCGCCGCTGCTCGGGCCAGCACCTGGCCACGAAGCACCGCCGAGACCACCCCGACCGCACCACGTGCCAGGGCGATGGCACCGCCAGCCACCGAGTCGATCTGGGCCCGGCGCTGGGTGACCTGGGCCATGACGCTCGCCTGCGCCGCCGTCGCGCGCGCCCCGATCTGGGCCGTCGCCGCTGCGGCCCCCGCCCGGATCGCGGCGACCCGAGCCCGCGCGATGGGCAGCACCCTGCGATTCACGGCCCGAGGTGCCGGAGCGGCGGCGGCATCCGGGCGTCCCGGCGCGGAAGCCGCAGGAGCGTCGCCGGAGGAGGCGTCGCCGGTCGCCGCCTCACCCGTCGGCGGCTCACCCGTCGGCGGCTCACCCGTCGAGGCCTCACCCGTCGAGGCCTCACCCGTCGAGGCCTCACCCGCCGGGGCCCCACCCGTCGGCGCCTCACCCGCCGGGGCCTCACCCGTCGGGTCCTCACCGGATGGTCCACCGGCGGACGTAGGGCCGCCGCCCGCGGGGACAGCCGCCGGGCCCGCGGCTCCGCCCG
>JBDHZV010000110.1:0-9461 GCA_039812125.1 Candidatus Nanopelagicales bacterium | reverse complement strand
GCCCGGGCGAGGGGGAGCGGGTGTAGGGCTCGCGACAGGGGCCGCAGCGACGACGAGGGCCGGCGCTCCACGGGGAGGCCGGCCCTCGTCGTGCGAACGCGGCACGACTGGGGTGAGTGACGGGACTCGAACCCGCGACCGCCTGGACCACAACCAGGTGCTCTACCAGCTGAGCTACACCCACCATGGCCGCCGGCTGCTGCCTGCGGCACGGCAGAAGTGTACCCGATTCAGCCCACCGTCCCCGATGCGGTTCCGTGCTCGACGATGTGCTCGGCGGCGGCGATCCTGGCCTCGTCCGTGCTCGGCCCCGGAGCCGGGACGAACACCGTGGCCCGGTAGAACCGCAGCTCGGCGATCGACTCCCGGATGTCGGCCAGGGCACGGTGCCCACCGGTCTTGGCCGGGGCGTTGAAGTAGGCGCGGGGGTACCACCGCCGGGCCAGCTCCTTGATGCTGGAGACGTCGACGAGGCGGTAGTGCAGGTGGGCGTCCAGGTCGGGCAGGTACCGGGCGATGAACATGCGGTCGACGTAGACGCTCGAGCCGGCCAGGGGGGCCCGACGGGGCTCCGGCACGTGCCGGCGCACGTAGTCCAGCACGGCCTGCTCGGCGTCGGCCACCGGCACCCCGGAGGGGATCTCGGTGAGCAGCCCGGACTCGGTGTGCATCCGCACGACCACGTCGTCCATCGTGTCCAGGATCGCCAGGTCCCGGGGCCGGACCACCACGCTGACGCCCTCGTCCAGCTCGACGAGGTCCCCGTCGGTGACGATCGCCGCCACCTCCACGACCTCGTCGCGCCGGGGGTCCAGGCCCGTCATCTCACAGTCGATCCAGACGAGCCGGTCGTTCCTCGCGTCAGCCACAGGCGCAGCCTACGACCCGTCGTCGGCCCACCAGCGCACCAGATCGGACCCGGTCACGATGCCGACGAGCCGGTCCAGGGCGTCGAGCACCGGGACTGCCTCGGCCGAGTAGTGCGCCATCGTGCGCGCGACCTGGGCCAGCGTCGCCGTGTCGCGCACGCTGCGGCTCGGTCCCCGCGACAGCAGGGCACCGACCCCCCGCGAGCGCATCCGCTCCTCCGACACCGGCACGTCGGTGAGGATCATCCGGTCGGAGATGACGCCGAGGCACCGGCCGTCCTCCACCACGACGAGGTGGCGCAGGCCCGACACGCTGAGCAGCTGCCAGGCGTCCCACAGGGTCTCGTTGACGTCGATCGTGAGCACGGGACGCGACATCGCCTCGACGACACTCGCCTGCGGCCACGCCGCTCCACGGCGCAGGGCAGGCAGGTCATCGGCCATGCCGGGCGCCGGCAGGGTGGACCCCTCAGCCCGGGTCTTGTCCATGCACCGCCTCCCGTTTGTCGGCTTCAAGGATCACCCATGCGCAGGTGGGGCTCGCAGGGGCAGGAGGCCCCGACCCGGGGGACCTAAGTCACGGGTCGGCGGGGCAGTTCCGGGTGCTCGATCAGGCCAGCTGGCGAAGCATCGAGAGCAGGTCGTCCTGCAGGGGAAGCGCCCGTCCGGTGGCCCGATCCACCATCACGAAGGTGATGTCGGCGTCCGCGACGGGCGTGTCGTCGGTGGCCAGGACCACCACCTGGTGGACCACCGCGCTGCGGCCCCCGATGCGCCCCAGCGAGGTGCGGACCTCGAGCTCGTCGCCCATGCTCGCCGGATGCCGGTAGTTGATGCTCAGCGAGACCACCACCATGGCCGGCCCGTCCCCGAGGATGCGGCCCAGATCGGTGCGCTCCTCGAACAGGGCCCACCGGGCCTCCTCCAGGAACTCCAGGTACCGGGCGTTGTTCACGTGCCCGTAGACGTCCAGGTGGTACCCGCGGACCTTGATGCGGGTCCGGTGCGGGCCGGCCGGCTCCGATGCCATGCCGCGAGCGTAGCCGCGCCACGCCGGGGCGTCGCCCGCGGGCCGCGCGCGGCTGCGGCGGTCGTGACCCCTACGGTGTGCCTGTGCTGATCTCCGCGGCCCCCGTGCGGCTCGTCCTGTCCAGCGCGCTGATGCTCATCGTCGAGCTCGCGCTGATCCGCTGGCTCGGGGCCAACATCATCCACCTGTCGTACTTCTCCAATGTGGTCCTGCTGGGCTCGTTCCTGGGGATCGGCCTGGGCTTCCTGCGGACCCGGAAGGGCGGCCAGCCGCCGCTGCTGTTCCCGCCGCTGCTCGCCGCGCTGGTCGCCCTGGTCCTCCTGCTGCCCCTGGGCGTGGACCGGTCGAGCTCGGACCTGATCTTCTTCACCTCCCTGGCCACCAACGGCCCCCCGGCGTGGGTCGTGCTGCCGGTGGTGTTCGTGATCGTGGCCGCGGTCCTGTACGGGCCGGGGTACCTGGTCGGCCAGTGCTTCTTCGAGCTGCCGCGGCTGACGGCCTACCGCTACGACCTCATCGGCTCGATCCTGGGCATCGCGGCGTTCACGACGCTGAGCTTCCTGGGAGCCGCGTCGGTGGTGTGGGGCGTCCTTGTGGCGGTCCTCGTCGTGGTGCTGCACCTGCCGGGCCGGGACCGGGCCGCGCAGGCGTTCGCCGCGCCGACCCGCATCGGGCTGGCCGTGGCGGTGGGCAGCATGGTCGTGCTCGTGGGCGCACTCGCGGTCGAGTCCGCGCAGCCCGGGGTGCGGTGGAGCCCGTACTACAAGATCGAGACCCAGACCCAGGACACCACCATCGGGCGGTTCACCACCATCCTGGCCAACGGGGTGCCGCACCAGGCGGTCACCGATGTGGACGCCCGAGTCGAGTTCGAGCCGTTCTACGCGCTGCCCTACGAACGCAGCGCGCGCAGCGGCCCGGGGCGGGTGCTCATCGTGGGCGCGGGGACCGGGACGGATGTGGCGCTGGCCCTCAAGCGGGGCGCGACCAGCGTCGACGCGGTCGAGATCGACCCCCGGATCCGCCAGATCGGGGAGACCGCCAACCCCAACCACCCGTTCGCCGACCCCCGGGTCACCGTGCACATCAACGACGGCCGGGCGTTCATCGAGCAGACCGACCAGCAGTTCGACACGGTCCTGTTCGCGCTGCCGGACTCGCTGACGCTCGTGGCGGGGGCCAGCCAGCTGCGCCTGGAGTCCTACCTGTTCACCGAGCAGGCGATGCAGCGGGTGGACGAGCTGCTCGCCGACGACGGCGTGTTCGCCATGTACAACTACTACCGGGAGCCCTGGCTCGTCGGCCGGCTCGGCGCCACCATGGCCGAGGCGTTCGGGCACGCGCCGTGCATCGACCTGAACCGCACCTACAACTCCGCGGTCCTGGTGGTGGCCCGCGACGAGGGCCTGCAGCGCTGCGCCGAGGGCAGCGAGGCGGCCGAGCTGCTGGCCGGCGCGCCGGCGCCCGTTGACGACGACCGGCCGTTCCTGTACCTGCGGACCCCGCACATCCCCGGCTTCTACCTGGGTGTCCTGGCCATGATCCTGGGCATCAGCCTGCTGGCGGTCTGGCGCTCCGTGGGCAGCCTCGGCCGCACCCGGCGGTACGCCGACCTGTTCCTGCTCGGCGCGGCCTTCCTGCTGCTGGAGACCCGCGCGATCACGATGTTCGCGCTGCTGTTCGGCACCACCTGGCTGGTCAACGCCATCGTGTTCGCCGGCATCCTGGTGGCGGTCCTGCTGGCCGTGGAGACCACCGCCTGGCTCAACCGCACCGGTCGCGCGCACCGGATCTCGCTGCCGGTGGCGTACGGCATCCTGCTGGCCGGGATCGCGGTCGCCTGGCTGGTGCCGTTGGCCTCGCTGCTGGCCCTGCCGGTGCCGGCTCGGGCCCTGGTCGCCACGGCGATCACGTTCCTGCCGGTGTTCACGGCCAACGTCGTGTTCGCGTCCCGGTTCGACAAGGCCCCCGAGCCCTCCGTCGCGTTCGGCATCAACCTGCTCGGCGCCATGCTGGGTGGCGCGCTGGAGTACCTGGCGCTGATCGTGGGCTACCGCTCGCTGCTCGGCGTCGCGGCGGCGCTGTACATCGGCGCCCTCCTGGTCGGAACCCGGCTGAGCCGGTCGGTCCCCGCGACCGCCAGCAGCTGACCCTCCTCGCCGCGTCCGATTCCCGCCAGTGGGTGCGGCGCGGATGGGTGAGGATGGGCCGCATGGAGGCCGGCCTGGACCACGAGCGCTGCTACCGCGCGGTGGCCAGCCGGGACTCCCGGTTCGACGGGACGTTCGTGACGGCGGTGCGCACCACGGGCATCTACTGCCGTCCCAGCTGCCCGGCGATCACCCCGCGACGACCCAACGTGACGTTCTTCCGCACCGCGGCGGCCGCCCAGCGCGCCGGGTTCCGGGCGTGCCGCCGGTGCCGCCCGGACGCCACACCCGGCTCGGCGGAGTGGAACGTGCGCGCCGATGTGGTGGGCCGGGTCATGCGACTGGTGGCCGACGGCGCGGTCGAGCGCCAGGGTGTCGCGGGGGTCGCGGCGTCACTGGGGTACTCGTCACGCCACCTGAACCGCCTGGTCACCCAGGAGCTGGGCGCCGGGGTGCTGGCGATCGCCCGCGCCGAGCGGGCGCGCACCGCCCGGGTGCTGCTCGAGTCGACTGCCATGCCGGTCTCCCAGGTCGCGTGGGCCGCGGGGTTCGCCAGCATCCGCGCGTTCAACGAGACGATCGTGGCCATCCACGGCCGAACCCCGACGCAGCTGCGGCACCGCGGCGTCGGCGGGAGGGCAGCGGCACCCCCCGCGGCGCCATCCCGCGCGGCACCCGGTGCCGTCCTGCCCCTGGCCGTGCGCCTGCCCGCCCGGGCGCCGTTCGACGCCGACGCGGTGCTGGCGTTCCTCGGGGCCCGGTGCATCCCGGGCCTGGAGTCCTGGGACGGCGCCACGTACCGGCGGGTGCTGACCCTGCCGCACGGCGTGGCCGTCGTCGGCTGCAGTGCCGGACCCACCGGCCTGGTGGCCGAGTTCGAGCTCTCCGACCTGCGCGACCTCGCCCCGGCCGTCGCCCGGGTCCGTCGGCTGTTCGACCTCGACGCCGACCCGCTGGCCGTCGCGGAGGTGCTCGGCGGTGACCCGGTGCTGGCCCGGTCGGTGTCCCGGCGCCCGGGGCTGCGCATCCCGGCCAGTGTCGACCCGCACGAGATGCTGGTCCGCGCCATCGTGGGCCAGCAGATCAGCGTGGCGGGTGCCCGCACCGTCGTCGGTCGACTGGTGGCGCAGCTCGGGGAGCCGCTGGCCGCGCCGCGGCACGGCCTGACCACCGCCTTCCCCACGGCTGCGGCGCTGGCGGCGGTGGACCCGCTCGCCCTGCCCATGCCGCGGGCCCGGGCGCGCAGCCTGGTGGCTGCCTGTGACCGCCTCGCCTCGGGTGCGCTCGTGCTCGACGTCGGCGTGGACCGGGCGGCCTGCACCGAGCAGCTGCTCGCCCTGCCGGGGGTGGGGCCGTGGACGGCCGGCTACGTCGCGATGCGCGGCCTGGGAGATCCCGACGTGCTGCTGGCCGGCGACCTGGGGGTGCGCCGCGCCATCGAGGCCGCCGGCGGCGACGGCCGGGCCACCGCGGTGCCGCGCGCCGGGCGGGCCTGGCAGCCGTGGCGCTCCTACGCAACCGCCCACCTGTGGGCCAGCCTCGACGACCGGGAGGACGTGCCATGAGTCTCGCCCCGCCACGCGTGGACCCGGTCCGGCCGGCCGCCGGCCTGGGTACCGCCACGCTCCCCAGCCCGCTCGGGCCGCTGCTGCTGGTGGCGGGTCCCCGGGGCCTTCGCGCCGTGCTGTGGCCCGGGGAGGACGGCTCCCGGGTGGCCCGGGCGCTGTCGCGGCCAGCGTCTCCCGCTGCCGGTGTCGACCCGGACCCGCCCGGGTCGTCGGGCCCGGGTTCCGCGGCGCAGCACCTGGAGCAGGCGCGGGCCGAGGTGGAGCAGTACCTGGCGGGCACGCGGCAGGAGTTCAGCGTGGCCCTCGACCCGGTCGGCACCCCGTTCCAGCTGCGCGCGTGGCAGGTGCTGCGCGCCATCCCCTTCGGGCAGACCGTGACCTACGCACAGCAGGCCCTCGCCCTGGGCAGCCCCGCTGCGGCGCGGGCCGTCGGTGCCGCCGACGGGCGCAACCCGTTGTCGATCGTGGTCCCGTGCCACCGCGTCGTGGCCACCGGTGGGGCGCTCACGGGATTCGCGGGGGGGTTGCGGGCCAAGGAGTGGCTGCTCGCCCACGAACGGCAGGTGCTGCGCGGCGCTACCGGGTGACGACCTGCCACGCGGTGATCCCGGATCCGACCTGGCTGCCGGCGCCCGCCGAGGCGCAGCCCACCGCCGACGAGCACCCCCCGCAGCCGTCCGTGGCGCACCCGCCGGCGAAGACCAGGACGCGGCGGATCCGCCCGGTCGAGGCCAGGGCCGCCAGGGCCGCCTCCGCGAGGTCCCGGGAGGTGCCCAGCCGGGCGGCGATCAGGCTGGCCGATCCCGCCCCGGAGGACACGCAGGCCAGGACGTCGACGAGGCTCGGGGTGCGCGCGGCGCTCATGACAGGGCCGATCCCACCTGGAAGATCACGACGGCCAGCACCCAGGCCATGCCCAGCTGCAGGCCCACCCCGGCCAGCGTCCAGCGGCGACCGATCTGCCGGGCCTGGGTGGCCAGCGTCGCCACGCACGGGGTGTAGGCCAGCAGGAACACCAGGAACGCCGCCGCGGCGGCCTGCGGGTGCCCGCCGGAGCTGGCCACGAAGTCGGCGTGCACGGCCGCGGAGACGTCGATGCCGGCGGGGTAGGTCTGCGCCCAGGAGGAGATCACGGCCTCCTTGGCGACGAAGCCCACGATCAGCGCGCCGATCGCGTGCCACTCCGCGAAGCCGGTCGGCACGAACAGCACGGCGGCCTGGTCGGCGATCCATGCGTACAGGCTGTCGGCGACCGGCACCGCGCCCACGCTGCCGGTCGAGCCGGGGGCCGGGATGATCCCGAGCAGCCAGACGACCGCGACGGTCGCCACGATGATCCCCGAGGCGGTCTGCAGGAACCCGCGCAGCCGCATCCACGTGGCCGCGGCCAGCAGGCGCACGTGCGGGTGCTGGTACGGGGGCAGGTCCAGCACCAGCGGGTCGTCGCCGAGCGTGCGGATCAGCGTCGCGCGCAGCAGGAGCCCGCCGAGGACGACCAGGGCGATGCTCGTCACGTACATCAGGAACACCACCGTCCCGGCGTTGTCCGGGAAGAAGGTCGCCGCGACCATCACGTACACCGTCAGTCGGGCCGAGCAGGAGGTGAACGGGACCAGCAGGGCGGTCAGCAGCCGGTGCCGGGCATCGGGCAGCACCCGCACCGCCGAGATGGCCGGGACGTTGCACCCGAACCCCACGATGAGGGGCAGGAAGGCCCGTCCCGGCAGCCCGAGCCGGGCCATCAGCCGGTCGGTCACCACGGCCGCGCGGGCCATGTAGCCGGAGTCCTCCAGCAGGGCCAGCAGGGCGAACATGATCGCCATCAGGGGCACGAAGGTCAGCAGCATCCCGACCCCCGCGATGAGCCCGTCGACGACGAACCCCGCCACCAGGCTGCCGCCCAGTCCGACCGCGCCGAGCAGCCACTGGGCTGCCGACGTGACGGGTCCGGTCATCAGCGTGTCGAGGGCGTCCTGCAGGGGGGCGGCAGCCCGGGTGGTCAGGGCGAAGACCGCCCACATGACGGCCAGGAACACGAGGGGCCCGACGACCGGGGCGGTGGCCCAGCGGTCGATCCGATCGGTCCAGGTGCGCGGCCCGGGACCCTGACGGGTGGAGCAGCGCTCGACGGTGCCGGTGACCCACGCGAAGACCGCCTCCGCCCGCGCGAGGTCGTCGTCGGCGACCACACGGGCGACCAGGTCGGCGGCCCCGGGTGACGTGCAGGCGGTGCAGTCCGGCGGGCAGCCGGCCCGGCACCGGTCGGTGGCCCCGGGCCCGATCGCCAACGGGTGGGGGACGGGAGCTGCCAGCACCGAGGCCACGGCGGCGGCCAGCCCGCTGACATCCCCACGGCGGGGGTCGAGCACCACCACCGGAGCGCCCAGCGCCTCCTGCAGCGCCCTCGCGTCGACGTCGACGCCGCGCCGACGTGCCACGTCGGTCATGGTCAGTGCGACCACCACCCGCACGGCCAGCTGGCGCACGTGGCCCACCAGGACCAGGGACCGGGCCAGGTGGGCGGCATCACAGGCGATGACCACGACGTCGACGTGGCCGCCGCCGTGCAGCAGCTCGGAGGTGAGGGCCTCGTCCGGCGACATGGGGTCCAGCGAGTACGCGCCCGGCAGGTCGGTCAGCGAGACCTCGCCGACGTGGGGGTCGACCCACCGGCCGGAGCCGACCTCGACTGTCGTGCCGGGGTAGTTGCCGACGGCCCTTCCCGCGCCGGTGAGGGCGTTGAACAGGGTCGACTTGCCGGCGTTCGGGCTGCCGACCAGGGCCACGGCGGCCGACCCGGGCGGGGCCGGCTGCCCGGGGGTCTCGTGGCAGTTGGCGACGGCGTCAGACATGCGTCGACCCCACCGGGGCGGCGTCGACGACCTCGACCGTCACCGCTCGAAGGATGGCCCGCGAGACCGCCAGGCGGTCGTCACCGATCGCCAGGATCGCGCCGCCACCGCTGGTGCGGGCCTGGATGCGCAGCTGCGCACCGGGCCGGACGCCGAGCTCGGCCAGCCGGCGCGTGACCGCGAGGGTCGGCGTCCGGCTGGCCAGCACGGCCACGGGCATCCCGGTGGGCGCGTCATCCAGGGTCACGCCCCAAGGGTACCCATCGTTAGGTTCGCCTAACTGGGACCAAGGTCCTCGATCAGGTCGCCAGGTTCCCGGTGGCGGCGGCTCCAGAGGTCCCGGAGCCGGACTGGGTCAGGTCGTAGACCGTGGTCCCGCCGATCGTGGTGGCGGTGAAGGCCTGCTGCACCCAGGCCGCGATCTCCGACGCGGCCTGGGAGCCGCCCTGCTGCCCGCCGAAGCCACCACCACCGATGAAGTAGTGGATCTGCCCGGCGTCGACCATCGCCTGGAACTGCTCCAGCGTCGGGGCGGGGTCGCTGCCGTTGAACCCTCCGATGGCCAGGACCGGCTCCTGCGTGGCCAGCTGGTAGCCCGCCGCGGAGTTGGCGCCGACCGTGGCCGCCACCCAGGTGTACCGGTCGGCGTCGGCGAGCAGGGCTGCGGTCAGCTCGGTGCTCGGCGTGCTGCCGTTGAGCAGCGACCCGCCGCCCCCGGGACCGCCCTGGGTGCCCGTCCCCCCTCCGGTGACGCCTCCGCCTCCGGTGGTGCCTCCGAGCCCGGTGGCGCCTGGGAGCCCGGTGGTCCCCCCGAGTCCGGTGGTGCCGTCCGGGGCGCTCGTGCCATCGCCCGATCCGGACGGGGGCGTGGGCATGGCGCCCTGACCGGATGTCGCCCCCGGGGAACCGGGCTGGGTGCCCCCGGGCCCGAACCCCTGCCGGCCCGGGCCGCCCTGGCCCGCTGCCTGGCCCCCGGGGCCCCGGGCCCCTCC
>JBDHZV010000109.1:0-9499 GCA_039812125.1 Candidatus Nanopelagicales bacterium | reverse complement strand
TGAGGGAGCGCTCGGCGGTGGCGAACCCCCCGAAGTTGGCCAGGTGAGCATCCCCGGCGAGCTGGGCGACCAGGCGGGTGCTGGGCCGGGTGCCCAGGTCCAGGGCCATGATCCGGGCGGCGCCCCGGTAGAACGAGAACGGCGAGGCCGACATGCGCTCGTAGCGCAGGGGGACCAGGTCGGCCATCCGGTCGGCCTCCTGGGCCTGCAGCGTCGCCACCGGGTCGGGCCGGTCCGCAGGTGCCGTCCACTCCCCGAGCATGGAACGGGGCACCTCCTTGCGTGCGGCCCGCCCCGCCTCCCAGTGCTGCGTCGCCGCGCTGCTGTCCACCGATCGGGCCATGGCCGCCTCCTGCCGTCGACCGGACCCTACCGAATGGTCACCTGTCTACGTCAGGGGAACGTTCTTGGTGAACACCAGGTCCAGGCCGATCAGGGTCAGGTCCGGCTCGTGGTGGGTGATCGTCCGGGCCTCGGCCACCACGATGGGGGCCAGCCCCCCGGTGGCGATGACGGCCGCGACCCGGCCGCCGAGCTCGGCCGTGATCCGCTCCACGAGCCCGTCGACCTGACCGGCGAACCCGTACAGGGCGCCGGACTGCAGCGCCTCGACGGTGTTCTTGCCGATGACGCTGCGGGGTCGGGTCAGCTCCACCTTGCGCAGCTGGGCCGCCCGCGAGGTCAGCGCGTCCAGGGAGATCTCGATGCCCGGGGCGAGCGCGCCGCCGAGGAACTCGCCACGCTCGGAGACGACGTCGAGATTGGTCGAGGTGCCGAAGTCGACGACGATCGCCGGTCCGCCGAACAGGTGGTGGGCGGCCAGCGTGTTCACGATCCGGTCGGCCCCCACCTCCTTGGGGTTGTCGGTGAGCAGGGGAACGCCGGTCCGGGTCCCCGGCTCCACGATCACGGTGGGGACGTGGTCGTAGTAGCGGGCCAGCATCGTGCGCATCTCCCGGAGCACGGAGGGCACCGTGGAGCACAGGGCCACCCCCGTGATGTCGGGCGCCTCGGTCAGCAGCCCGCGGAACGCCAGCCAGATCTCGTCGGCGGTGGCCCGTGGATGCGTCGTGATCCGCCAGGAGTGCACCAGCCCATGGCCCTCGAACAGGCCCAGCACCGTGTTGGTGTTGCCCACGTCGACGGCCAGCAGCACCGCTCAGCCCTCCATCGGGCGCAGGTCCGCGCCCAGGTCGAGCACCGGCGCCGAATGGGTCAGCGCCCCCACGGCCAGGAAGTCCACGCCGGTCACGGCGTAGTCGCGCGCCACCGCGAGGGTCAACCCACCCGAGGACTCCAGCTGGCACCGGCCGGCGACCTGCGCGACCGCCCGCGCGGTGTCCTCCGGGGTGAAGTTGTCCAGGAGCACCAGGTCGGCACCGGCGGCCACCACCTGCGCCAGCTGGTCCAGGGAGTCCACCTCGACCTCGATCGGGATCCCCGGGAACCCCTCGCGGACCAGCCGGAACGCCTCGGCGACCCCGCCCGCGGCCACCACGTGGTTGTCCTTGACCAGGGCGGCGTCCCACAGGCCCATCCGGTGGTTCACCCCGCCGCCGCACCGCACCGCGTACTTCTCCAGCGCGCGCAGCCCCGGGGTGGTCTTGCGGGTGTCGCGCACCCGCGCCCCGGTGCCGGCCAGGGCCTGCGCCCACGCGGCCGTGGCGGTGGCGACCCCGGACAGGTGGCACAGCAGGTTCAGGGCGGTCCGCTCGCAGGTCAGCAGCGACCGGGTGAGCCCGGTGACGGTGAGCACGACATCGCCGCGCTCGACCCGGTCACCGTCGGCACGGACCTGGGTGACGGTGCTGTCGCCACCGGACTCGACCTCGAACACCCGGGCCGCCACCGGGATGCCGGCGACCACGCCGGCGGCGCGAGCGGTCAGGTCCATCGTGCGGCGCTGGTCGGCCGGCACGGTCGCCACCGATGTGACGTCGACGCCCCCGCCGAGGTCCTCGGCCAGCGTGGCCCGGATGAGTGCGTCGACCTGGGCCGGGTCCAGCCCGGCCCGGGCGATCGCCTGGGCGATGGTCATCGGGGTCCTCCTGCGGTGCCCGGCGTTCGGTAGTCGTGCGGTGTCACCGGCTCGGTGCGGCTGCTGAGCATGCCGTCCGGGTCGACGCGGGCGATCAGGCGCACCCGCCACCGGCGGTCATCCACGTCCGGGTAGTCCTCGCGCCAGTGCGAGCCCCGGGTCTCCTGGCGGGCCAGCGCGTGCGCCGAGAGCACCACCCCGAGCGCCTGCAGGTTCGACACCTCCCAGGCGTCGGTGCCGCCGCGGTCGCTGGCGGCGGAGACCGGCATCGCCGACAGGCCGTTGAGCGCCGTGGTCAGTGACTCCTCGGTGCGCAGCACCCCCACGCCATCGGTCATGAGCTCCTGCACCGCCCGGCGGGGCACGGCCACGTTGCCGTGCACCGTGGCCCGCTCCACGGGGTCCCGGCGCACCGGCAGCCCCTCGGCCAGGGCCGCCACGATGCGCTCCGGGAACACCAGGCCCTCCAGCAGCGAGTTCGAGGCCAGCCGGTTGGCCCCGTGCACCCCGGTGCAGGCCACCTCACCGGCGGCGTACAGGCCGCGGAGGCTGGCCCGGCCGAACAGGTCGGTCCGGATGCCACCCGAGGCGTAGTGCTGGGCCGGGGCCACCGGGATCAGGTCGTGGGCGGGGTCGATGCCGTGGCGCTGGCAGGACTCCAGGATGGTCGGGAACCGGGTTGCCCAGCGGGCCCCGAGCGCCCGCGCGTCCAGCCACATGTGGGGCTGGCCCTGCTCCCGCATGCGGCGCATGATCGCCTTGGCCACCACGTCCCGCGGGGCGAGGTCGGCCAGCGGGTGGACCCCCTGCATGAAGCGGACCCCGTCGAAGTCGACCAGGACCGCGCCCTCGCCCCGGACCGCCTCGCTGACCAGGGGCTGCTGGCCGGTGGACTGCGCCCCCAGGTACATCACCGTCGGGTGGAACTGGACGAACTCGAGGTCGGCGATGTCCGCCCCCGCGCGCAGCGCCATCGCGACACCGTCGCCGGTCGCCACCGAGGGGTTCGTGGTCTGGGAGAACACCTGTCCCAAGCCACCCGTGGCCACGACGATCGCGGGGGCCAGCACGGCGCCGACCCCGTCGTGCTGGCCCTCGCCGATGACGTGCAGGGTCAGGCCCTGGACCGCGCCCCGGCCGTCCGTGAGCAGGTCGAGCGCCAGCGCGTGCTCGATCAGCGCGATCCCTGGGTCGTCGGCGATCGCCGCCACGAGGGCGCGGAAGATCTCCGCCCCGGTGGCGTCGCCGCCGGCGTGCGCGATGCGGTCGCGCAGGTGGCCGCCCTCCCGGGTCAGCGAGATGTCCCCGGCAGCGTCATGGTCGAACCGCGCACCCACCCGGATCAGGCTGCGCACCGAGGCCGGCCCGCTCGTGCACAGCACGTGCACGGCCGCGGGGTCGCACAGCCCGGCCCCGGCCACGAGGGTGTCCCGCTCGTGGTCGGCCGGGGAGTCCTCGTCGGCCAGCGCGGCCGCGATGCCGCCCTGCGCCCAGCGCGTCGACCCCTCCTCGACGTAGGACTTCGTGACGATGAGCACCCGGTGGCCCAGTCGACGGATGTTCAGCGCCAGCGACAGCCCCGCCACGCCCGAGCCGATCACGACGACGTCGGCGGTGAGCACCCACCCCGGCGAGGGGGCTGCCAGCGCCGGGGTGATCACCAGGCCAGTGCTCATCCCCGCAACGTAACGGGTGAGTTGTCGATCAGTCGCGTCGCACCGACCCGGGCTGCCAGGAGCAGCCGAGCCGGTCCCACCTCGGGCGCCGGGCCGAGCTGCGGGTCGGTCAGGGCGACGTAGTCCGGGATCAGCCCGACGCGCAACAGCTCCAGCTCGGCAGCACCCACGACGGCGTCGGCGGCCCGGCCCAGATCGGCTGCGGTGACCCCTGCCGCCAGCGCCGCGGGCAACGCCGCCGCGAGGCGGCGCTCGTCGTCGGACAGGTAGGCGTTGCGACTGGACCGGGCCAGGCCGTCGGCCTCCCGGACCGTCGGCACCCCGTGCACCCGCACCGGCAGGTCCAGGTCGGTCACCATCCGACGGATGAGGGTGAGCTGCTGGTAGTCCTTCTCACCGAAGAACGTGGCCTGCGGCTTGGTCAGCGCCAGCAGCTTGGCGACCACCGTCAGCACGCCGGAGAAGTGCCCCGGGCGCAGCGCGCCCTCGAGGATGGAGCCCAGCGGCCCGGGATCGATGCGGACCTCCGGGTCGCCCCCGGGGTACATCACCTCGCGGTTGGGCGCGAACACCAGGTCGACGTCCTCCGCGGCGCAGGCCTCGATGTCGGCCTTCAGGGTGCGCGGGTAGCGCTCGAGGTCCTCGGCGGGGCCGAACTGCAGCGGGTTGACGAAGATCGTGACGGTCACGTGGCCCCGCGGCCCGACCTCGCCGCGGGCGGCACGGATCAGGGCGATGTGCCCGTCGTGCAGGGCGCCCATCGTGAACACAGCGGCCCGGGAGGCCCGCGCGGAGCGCACGGCGGGCACGGGAAGGCTGGCGTAGGCGTCCTCCAGGGACTCCCGGGTGCGCACCACCCGCATCACGGGAGCGGGGCCGGGTCGGTCGTCGGGCACGGGTGACTCCTCCTCACGGTCGCGCGGGGGCGTGGGGAGCCGCGGCCCGGACGACCACCACCAGACCCTAGTGCCCGCCGCGGCCGGCTCGGCGCCGGGTCACCGCAGCACGTCGAGCAGGGCCTCGGCCGCCTCCGGGTCCAGGATGCCCGCCGCCAGCGCCCGGTCGGCGGTCAGCCGGGCCATCGCCACGTAGGCCGATCGCGCCTCCGGTGCCGCGCGGTCCAGGGCGGCCAGGTGGGCGGCCACGGTCCCCGCGTCACCCCGGGCCACCGGGCCGGTGAGGGCCTCGTCACCCCACCGCAGCACGTTGTCCAGGGCGGCGGTGAGCAGGGGGCGGACCAGCTCCGCCGGGCGCTCGACCCCGGCCGAGCCCAGCAGGTCCAGGGTCTGGGCGACCAGGGTCACCAGGTGGTTGGCCCCGTTGGCCAGGGCGGCGTGGTACAGCGGACGGGCCGCCTCCGGGACCCACACCGGGTCGCCGCCCATCTCCACGACCAGCGCCTCGGCGACCGCGCGCAGCACGGGGGGTGCGGTGACCCCGAACGGGCACCCGGACAGCCGGTCGAGGTCGGCCCGGGTGCCGCGGAAGGTCATCACCGGGTGCAGCGCGAGCGGCAGCGCGCCGACCCGGGTGGCCGGCTCCAGGATGCCCACGCCGTACCGCCCGGATGCGTGGACGAGGAACTGCCCGGGGGTCACGGCGTCGGTCTCCACCAGGCCGGCGACGAGATGACCGAGGACGTCGTCGGGGACGGTGAGCAGCACGAGGTCCGCGGTGGCCATCACCTGCGCGGCGCTGCGCACCGGGGTGCCGGGGATGAACTCCTCGAGCCGACGGCGCGAGCGGGCCGACACCGCGTGGGCCCCGACGATCGGGTGGCCGGCCCGAGCCAGGGCCGCGGCCAGCGGCGCACCCGCGCGACCGACACCGATCACGCCGACGGCGAGCCGGGGGGCGGCAGCAGGGTCATGGGCCATCGGCGGCAGCCTGCCATCCCACCCGGCCCGGCGCCCGTCGGGCGGGGGTTGCCATGCTGCTGGCAGCGTGGGCCGCCACGACCGGGCCGCGACGACCGGGACGGGTCACCCCCGCGGCGGGGCGCCCGGGCTCGCGGCTGGCGGTCCGGGGCGCCGGGCTACCGGCTGGCCCCCGCCTCCGCGCTGGCGACCTGCCCGGCGGTGGGCCGCCACAACGAGATCTGCCCGCCCGGCAAGCATGCGATGAGGCCGCCGTCCATGCCCCGGACCTCCCACGCCTCGTGGTCGGGGTCCGCCGGGACCGTCAGCGTGCCACCGGGCGTGGCGATCTCCAGGGCGCCGTTGCCGCGGACGCGGACCCCGGCGACGCGCCGACCGCTCCAGGGGCCGAGGGCCGCCAGGGCGTCCGGGCTGCCGGCGGCGTGGGACACCGACACCGCGCCGTCCCCGGAGGTCAGCGTGATCGGCCCGGCGACGACCAGCAGGTGCAGCGGCTGGGCCTGGATCGCCACCACGAGGCGGTCCATCGAGATGTCCGTGGCGCCGATCTCGGCGCCGCGCAGCCGGGCCAGTCGATCCGTGGCGTCATCCGCGTCGATGATGCCTGCCGGTTCGCGGGTGCGCAGCGGGCCGCGCACATGCTGCGCCGGCCACGACGTCTCGCGACGGAACGTGAGGAGCCGGGACATGCCGTCCATCATGGCTCACGGCGTGTCGTCCCGACAAACCGATCAGCGACCTGCTAGGGGTGAATCGTCCGGCGGCGCCCCGGGTGCCATCCACCGCTCCGGTGCCGCCGCGCGCCGCGCCGCTGCCGCTCGCAGCAGCTGGGCCTCGGCGATCCGGCGGGCGTCGCCGGCACCGCGGTGCAGCCCGACGACGTGGACCGGCCCCGGTGTGGAGTCCACGTGCACGGAGGCCAGACCCAGCGCCCGCTGCCAGGGGCCCTGGGTGACCCGGACCGACTGGGTGCGCGCGTGCGGCACGATCGACAGCGACCGGGTCAGGAAGCCGCGCCGGGCCACGAGCACCTGGCCGTCGTTGCCCACGGCCAGGCTGCGCCACTGCAGCCACGCCCGCCGGCGGGCCGATGCGCCAGCGGCCTGCAGCGGGACAGCGGCCAGGTCCACGCCGGGCAGCACCCGGGCCAGCACGGCCTCGGCGACCTCGCGGGGAGCCACCGGCAGCAGGACGCGCTCGGAGTGGGTGTCGTCCTCCCCGCCAGCGGTCCCGGCCACGTTCATCCGCACCCGCACCCAGTCGTGGGAGCGCCACAGCAGCGGCTGGGCCACCTCGATGGCCTGGATCCGGCCCGGGGGCACCGTCTGGGCCTGCACGCTGGCCAGCCCGTGGCGCAGCCGCAGCCCGTCCGGGGAGTCGGCCAATGTGAACCCGAAGAAGCGGCTGAACTGGGTGAACACGCCCAGCAGTGGGACCCCACCGGTGACCAGCAGCACCGCGAGTCCCCCGGCGCCCTCGGTCACCATGATCGCCCCGACCACCGCCACCGACACCAGGGCCAGCAGGAGGGTCTCGCTGCGCAGCAGCAGGCTGACGACCAGGTCGCGGGTCGGCACGGCGGCCAGGACCAGCTCGGGAGCGGCGCCAGCGTCTGGCGCGACCCCGGCTGCCCGGGCGATGATCTCGTCGCGCAGCGCCTGGGCCTGCGCGTCGAGCAGGTAGGACAGCACCACGTGCGAGTCGCCGCCGCCGGCGACCTCGATGCGCAGCTGGGACAGCCCCACGACCCGGCCGAGCAGCGGGCGCACCACGTCGACCGACTGCAGGCGCGACACGGCCAGCCGCCGCTGGGTGCGCTGCAGCACCCCCGAGTCCAGCCGGAAGTCACCGGCATCGTCGAAGTGGAAGGTCGTGCGCGTCCACGACAGGTACTCCAGGCCGACCACGAGCCCGACGAGCGCGGCCAGGGCCAGCACCCCGACCAGGACCGCCGGCAGGGACCCCAGGCTCGAGGCGAGGCGGCCCAGCGCCCCGCCTCCGAAGGCGAGCAGGCCCACGACGATGAAGCCGATCGTGCGCACCGACGACACCAGCGGGGTCAGCGGGTGGGTGCGCTGGGGCTGGGTCACAGCCCGGCGCTCCGCTGCTCGCCCAGCGCGGCGAGGCGGTCGCGCAGGCCAGCGGCCTCAGCCGGGGGCAGGCCGGGGATCGTGGCGTTGGTCGCCGCCGAGGCGGTGTGCAGCTGGACGGTGGCGACCCCGAGCGCGCGGTCCAGCGGACCGGCGCTGATGTCGACCAGCTGCATGCGCCCGTACGGCACGATCACGAGTCGCCGGAACATGATGCCGCTGGTGACCAGCAGGTCGTCGCTGCGCTCGGCGTACCCGAACGAGCGGACTCGGCGCCCGATCAGCCAGAACAGCCACCCGGTCACCACCAGCCACACCAGCCAGAGCGCCACGACGACGCCCGCGGCCACGCCTGCCAGGGGCAGCAACAGCACCACGACCAGCAAGGGGACCATCACGGCCATCAGGGACAGCCGGCGGGCCGTGGCCAGGCGCGGCGACACAGGATGCCAGGCCTCCCCCGGTGGGGCGAAGGCGTCGTCGATGCTCAGCGGTTCGGGCACGAGGCCACCCTAGGCCGCCTAGGCTGTGCCGGGTGACCCCCGCCCCACCCGGCTACGACGTCCGTCGGGTCGTCGGCACGGTCCAACGACCCGGTGACATCGCGCTCGGCCCGGACCACCCGACCGTCGACGGCCTGCCGCGCGTCGCGCTGCAGGTGCAGGACGGGCGGGTGACGCGGGCGCAGTGGCTGCCCGGCACGGTCCACCGGGGCGCCGAGAAGCTGTTCGAGTCCCGGGACTACCGGCAGGTCCTCATGCTGGTCGACCGCCACGCGTGGCTGTCGGCGTTCTGCTCGGAGATCGGGGTTGCCGTCGGCGTGGAGCGTGCCCTGGGACTGGTCCCGCCCCGGCGGGCCCAGCACCTGCGCATCCTGCTGTGCGAGCTCACCAGGCTGACGCACCACCTCGCGTTCCTGGCGGCCCTGCCCGGCGACCTGCCCGACCTGTGGCGCGCCACGGCCTGGCAGTGGCGGGAGGACCTCCTGGACCTGGTGGAGCAGGCCAGCGGGCATCGGGTGCACCCGATGCTGACCCAGGTCGGCGGGCTGCGTCAGGACGTGCCCCCCGAGTGGGTGGCGGCGGTGGCCGCGGCAGCGTCGCAGGGGCCGGCGAGGCTGGCTGCCCTCGACGACGACGCGCTGGCCGGGGTGCTCGACCTGCGCTACGCGGGGGTTGCGGTGCTCGACCCGGCAACAGCCCGCGCGATGGGCGCATCCGGACCGGTGGCCCGGGCCAGTGGCGTGGACCTGGACCTGCGCCGGGACGACCCGTGCCTGCCGTACCCCCCGTTCGCGGTCCCGCTGGGCGCCGACGGCGACGCCCGGGCGCGGGTCCGGGTGCTGCTCGCCGAGCTCGCGGCCAGCCTGGACCTGCTCGCATGGTCTGCCGGGGAGGTGGCCGGCATGCCCGGCGAGCCCGTCAACGTCCGGCTGCCCAAGGTGCTGCGGGTCCCCGAGGGGTCCTCCTACACCTGGACCGAGGGGCCCGGGGGGATCAACGGCTACCTGCTGGTCTCGCGCAACGAGCCCACCCCGTGGCGGTTGGCGCTGCGCTCGGCCGGGATGGGCAATGCGGCCGCCCTGGGTCCCGCCCTTGCCGGCACCGCGGAGACGGACCTCCCGGCCGCCATCGCGAGCTTCCTGCTGGTCTGCGGCGACGTCGACAAGTAGGGCCGCCGACCGCTCCGGTGGGCCGGGCTCCGGGTGGGGCCGGGAGCCGGGTTGCGCCGGGCGCCGGGTTGGGCCGGCGCTGGCTACGCCGGGTGCTGGCGCAGGTAGGTGGCGAACACGGCACGGAACAGCGGCTCGAGGTCGCC
>JBDHZV010000108.1:0-9781 GCA_039812125.1 Candidatus Nanopelagicales bacterium | reverse complement strand
CCGGGCCGGTGGCGCTCATGGCGCAGCAGTACCCGCTGCTGACCCCGTACCTGGAGGCCGTCCCCACCTCGCTCGAGGGCGAGTTCGCGACCTTCCCCATCCGGTTCCGCGGCGCCGTGGCCGCGGTCCTGGGCCTGCAGCTGGCGCGTCCGCTGGCCGACCCGTGGCAGCTGCGCGCCGCCGTCGCGACCCTCACCGGGCCCCTGGTGCTGTGGGCACAGCTGCGTGGGCTGCTCGACGAACGCGCCGACTCCTACTGGTCGCGCCGTCCCGACCGCCCGCTGGCGGTGACGGCCCGCCAGCAGCAGGTCCTGGACCTGGTCCGGGCCGGCCGGACCAACGCCCAGATCGCCGCCGACCTCGGCTACTCCGTGCCGACGGTGAAGTCCGAGCTCGCCCGGCTGTGCGCGCTGCTGGGCGCCACCGGCCGCGCGGACCTGGCCGAGCGGGCCGCGCGAGCCGGGCTGTGAGCCCCGGCGGCCCAGTCAGCCGGACCGCTCCCGGTCAGCCGGGCCGCTCCGGTTCGTCAGGGCCGCTCCCGTTCGTCAGGGCTGGGGTGGTCTGGCTCGCCCCCTGCCGCCCGGGCCGGCGCGCTCGGCTCAGCGCCGGCCACAGGCCCGCCGCCACTGCTCCTCGACCTCGCTGGGATCGCCGCGGGCCAGCAGTCGGGCCTGGCGCTCCAGGACCGCCGCGGCCTCGGTGAGCATGTCGACCAGGACCGCACGGGTCGGCGCGTGCATCGCCGAGGCCTCCCCCGTGTGGGTTCCCGGACTCGGCGGCAGGTCGCCGCGCCAGCGCTGGCTGTCCCCCAGGTGATCACCGAGCACCGCTGCCACCAGGGCCGGCACGTCCGGCGGGGAGAAGCTGAGGTTCAGGGCGAACGATCGGTCGACGGCGCGGGCGGCATGCCAGGTCCCGGCGGGCAGGCACAGCAGGTCGCCCGGCTCGAGGACGACATGCTCGAGCCCCTCGCGGGACACCGGGGCGAGCGCCTCCCACGGACGCGACCCGCACCACGGGTACATCCAGACCGGCTCACCGGTGGGCAGTCGCTGGACGTTCGAGCGCGGCCAGTCGACCGCGGGTCGGGACCCGAACCACCACTCCTTGCGGCCCTGCACCTGCAGGCTGGTCGTGACCCGGGCGTCGATGTGCAGGTCGGCCCCGGAACCCGGCGGGGACAGGAACGCGTTGAACCGGGCCGGCCCCACCGTGCCCAGCTGGGCCCGCAGCGTCTCGGCCAGGGCAGCCAGCGCGGGCGACCCGTTCGACAGGTCGGTCACGCACACGGTGCGCCCTGCGGCCACAGCCGCGTCGACCTCGCTGGCGCCGACGGTCTGGGTGTACCCGGCGGTCAGCGGCTCGTCCGGGTCGGCCGGGTGCAGCACCCCCACCCGGGATCGGCCCAGCGCCAGGGCCGCGGCGAAGGACTCGTCGTCGATGAGCGCGGCGAACCGATCGGCTGGGCCGGTGACGTGCAGCGCGCGCCGGCCCCAGTACTCGGTGGCGAACTGCTCCGGGGTGACCGGGGCGAGCAGGTCCGCCAGGCTCAGGGCGACCATCAGTGCATCGTCAGCCCACCGTCGACGGTGAGCACCTGGCCGCTGATGAAGTCCGAGTCCGGCGAGCACAGGAACGCCAACGGCCCCTGCAGGTCGCCCGGGCGCTCGAACCACTTGACGCACTGGTGGCTGACGATCTGGGCCAGGCGCATCAGGCCCTCGTCGTCGACCTCGTCGAGGTTGGGCGCGGTCGCCCCCGGCGCCAGGGCGTTGACGGTGATCCCCTGCGGGCCCAGCGCGCGGGCCAGCGATCGGGTCAGCCCGACGACCCCGGCCTTGGCAGCCACGTAGTGCACCATCTCGGGCAGGCCCATCCAGACCAGGTTCGTCGCGACGTTGACGATCTTGCCCCGGCCGGCCTCCCGCATCGCCGGCACGACGGCCTTCGTGCACAGGAACGGGCTGTCCAGGTTGACCGAGATCACCCGGTGCCAGAGGTCCAGGTCGACCTCGTCGAACGGGGTGTGCGGGTACAGGCCCACGTTGTTGACCAGCACGTCGATGCTGCCCAGCCGGCTCAGGGCGACCTGCGCCATCTCGAGGGTGTCCGCCTCGCTGGTCGTGTCCACCCGCAGGGCGACGACGCGCTCGGCCCGGTGCTCCTCGTTGAGCGACTTGGCCAGGGCCTGGCCCGACTCGTCGTCGAGGTCGGCGACCAGCACCCGTGCCCCGAGGGCGACCAGGTAGCGGGTGTAGTGGCTGCCCAGGCCGTTCGCCCCGCCCGTGACGATGATGGTGGTGTCCAGCAGGCTCATGCGGCGCTCCGCTCGGCTAGGGGAAGGGATGGGGGTGGGGGTTGGGCACCAGCGCGTCGACGTCGACGCCCATGGCCCGGGGGACCGCGTGCAGCCGCCGCCCACCCAGGTAGCGATGGCGGTGGTCGTTGTCGAGGGGCTGGAACCCGGGGATCACGGTGCGCGCGACGTGCAGGCCGCACGCGGCGATGTCCGGGGTGGTCACGTCGACCCACCAGGCCCGCGCCCCCACCCTGCCCAGGTGCTCGGGCAGGGTCAGGGCGGCCGCCGGGGCGAACCGGTCGACGACCTGGGCCATCGCGACCTCCACCGGGGGGTCGACCAGGAAGGACAGCACCTGCCGCAGCCGGGTGCTGCCGGCGTGGGCCAGCATGTGCCCGCGCAGGGTGGTGGCCGGCACGTCGAGGCCGCCCTCGGCCAGCTCGCTGCTGGCCAGCAGCAGCACCCGGGTGAGCAGGGCCTCCTCCGCGGCCAGCAGCACGGCCCGGACCGGGTCCTGGTGGGCCGACACCCCGACCGAGGTCAGCGGCGGGTCGGCCGGGTCGATCAGGGCCGCCACGACGACGGGCACCTCGACGTCCAGGGTGATCAGGCCCAGGTGCCAGGCCGCGTGGCCCACCAGCCCGGCGGCCAGGGTCCGGTCGAGCAGCGGGTCCAGGCCCCGGCACGAGTCGACCGCGATCCCGGTCGCGGCCAACCACGCGTGCCACCGGATCATCAGCGCGTCCCGCTCGAGGATCTCCAGGATCCCCTTGTCGACGCAGTCGGCGACGGACCCACCGGCGGCCAGGCCGGTGGAGATCGGCATGTGGGTGAACGGCTCGGCGGAGCGGTCGAAGAGGTAGGGCACGTAGACCGCGCTCGCCGGCACCCACGCCAGGTCCTCCTGCGCATCCGCGCTGCGAGCCAGGACCCAGCGCTGCGCCCGCCCGTGCGTGCGCTCGAACGGGAACCCGGGCTCGTCGTACTGGTGCTCGGCGAACGGGTACAGCGCCGCCGTGCGGATCACCGGAAGTCCGTCGGCGGCCAGCTCGTGGGCCGGCACCAGTGGGAGTGCCGACAGGTCGAAGAACGCCGAGCAGTACCGCTCCACCGACTCCCCGCAGGCCCGCACCACGGCGCGCTGCGGGTCCGCCGAGGCTGCGGCGCCGCGGTTGGCCGCGGCCAGCCCGGTCAGCGGGCGGGTGTCGCACGGCTGGGCGTGGGCGACGAACACCTCGGGGGCGCCCGGGGCCGGGCGCAGCATGTCGACGCGCTCGATGATCCCGACCCGGTCGTCGACGAGCGCGGCGAACGCGGTCCGGGCCACCGCCAGCGAGGCGCTCACTCGCCCTCCCCCGCCAGCACGGGGCGCTGGAACACGGCGTCCCAGCCGAACCGCTGCGGCGCCGGCGGGTGGCACGCCCGGCACGACGGCACCCGGTGGACCACCCGACGCTGGCCGGCGGCCTGGCCCTGGTGCAGCTCCAGGATCGCCCCGACGGTCTGCGGGGGCCGGTCGCGGCAGATCTCGGCCAGCTCCAGGGCGAACAGCGCGGCCCCGGCGCGGGCGAACACCGGGTGCACGCCCCGCGGCCCGTCCAGGCCCCAGCCGGGGTGATGGCGCAGGGCCTCGACCACGTCCGCCTCGGCCTCACCCGCGTGGGTGAGCAGCCGGGTGTTCACGCACTCCACGCACGCCGTGGCGTGGGGCAGCACGAAGGGGCCGATCCTGGCGATCACCCCGGTGCAGCTGCCGAACAGTGCCGGGACCCCGGCGTCCAGGGCCGCCCGCCCCAGGGTGCGGGCGGCCTCGGACTGGTAGGGCAGGCCCCAGACCGCCAGCAGGCCCGTGCCGGGACGCAGCGACTGCGCCACCGCAGCCACCCGCGCCGGGGACCCGAGCACCTCCGCGGTGACCCCGAGGCCACATCCCAGGCTGGCCGCCAGCACCTCGTCCATCGCCCGCGCGGTGCTGGCGAGCAGGACCGGGCGGGCGGACAGGTGCGCCTGAACCTCTGCCACGTCCTCGCCCTGGGCCACCCACGCCTCGAGCAGGGGGTCTGCCACGGGAGCCGGACCGGCCGGCCCCAGGCAGCCGCTGCGCTCCAGCAGGGTCAGCACGTACTCGCACAGGTCCGGGCCCGCGCCGGTGGCCGCCACCGCCAGCCCGACGGCCTGCTCGCGGGTGCGCCCCACCCGCAGCACCGTGTCGTAGGCGTGCACCACCGCGACGATCTCCGGGCTGCTCAGGGTCACGCTGTGGTTGGCCAGCACCACGTGCACCCGGGCGGGGTCGGAGTCCACCACGATGGCTCCGGGCGCGAGCTGCCACCGCGGCTCGGTCGTCCCGGTCATCGGGCACCCGCCGGCTGCGCAGCCAGCCCCGCCCGCCGGGAGTAGGCCAGGATCTGCCCCGGGGTCAGCGTCGGGACGAACTGCACCTGTTGGCGCCGGCCCCGGTTGCCCGCGTCGTAGAACTCCTTGCACACGTTGTTCACGTATCGCCGGCCGGCCGCCGTGAGCACGTAGTCGTCGGCCTCGCGACGCAGCATCCCATCGCCGGCCAGGGCGTCGAGCTGCGGGGCGAACACCTCCTCCGGAGTCCGGCCGAAGCGGGCGAGGAAGGGCCCGCGCGGGACCCGGAAGAACTTCAGCCCGAGCACGAAGTAGCGCGACATCTCCTCCACGGAGCTGACCCGCCGGCTGAACGCGATCGGGTCCCGGCCGGCCTCGACGGCCTCCACGTAGCGCGGGATGAGCGCGTCGTTGCAGTAGATGTGGCCGTCGGCGAACGAGTAGGCGCCGTTGCCGAAGCCCACGTACTCACCCTGCGGGGCCATGAACGCGATGCGGTTGTGCACGCTCTCGAAGCCGGGCCGGGCGAAGTTGAACGCGCCGTACTCGACGAACCCCGCGTCGACGAGGACCTCGGCGACCAGGTCGTCCATCTCGTCGAGGACCTCACGGGGTAACCGGTCCGGCAGCTCGCCGGCCGCCTCGCGCAGCTTGAGCACGGTGAACGGGATGATCTCCAGCCGGAAGCAGGACAGGTGCGTGGCGCCACTGTCCACGGCCCGCAGCAGGTCCTCGCGCAGCTGGCGCATCCCCTGGCCGGGCACCCCGTAGATGAGGTCCAGCGAGAAGTTGCCCACGCCGCAGTCGCGCGCGGTGGCCAGCGCGGCCTCGACGTCCTCCCGGCGGTGCGGGCGGCCGATGGTGCGCAGGATCGTCTCGTCGAAGGACTGGACGCCCAGGCTGATCCGGGTCACGCCGCCCGCCAGGTAGGTCGCGGCCTGCTCCGCGGTGAAGCTGATGGGGTTGGCCTCGACGGTGAGCTCGGCGTCGGGGGTCACCCGGGCCCCCCGGGCCAGTCGGTGGATGATCGCGACCAGCTCGGCCGCGGGCAGCACCGACGGGGTCCCCCCGCCGAAGTGCCCGCAGCTGAACGTCAGGCGCGCCAGCCGGCCCTGGTCGATGTAGCGCTGGATCTCCGCGTGCACCGCGGCGAGGTACCGGGGCTGGTCGGCGTCCCGCTCGCGCTGCACGGCGAAGCCGCAGTAGTCGCAGATCGCGGTGCAGAACGGGATGTGCACGTAGAAGGCCGCCTCCCGGGGCGCCCACACGTCGGCGACCTCGTCGGAGGACAGGGCCGGCGGATACCAGGCGATGAACTCGTTGTCCTTCTGGTCGTAGCGACCCTCCGACTCGGTCATGGCCTCCCACCCCTCATGGCATCTCCCCGGGTGCCGGCATCTCCCCGGGTGCCGGCTGCGGCCCGGGAGCCGGCGACCCGCCGAGCGCGACGGTGTGCACCACGGCCTCCCGGGTGCCGTCCAGCCCGAGGCACCCGGCGAGCGCGTCGTCGTCGAAGCCACCGACCGCCACGGCCGACAGGTGCTGCTGCTCGGCGGTGAGCAGCAGGTTCTGGGCAGCGTGGCCGGCGTCGAGCAGCGCGAACCGGTAGCCCCGCTCGCCGTACTTGGCGGTGCTGCGCTCCACGACCGCGACCAGCAGGACCACCGCGGCGGCGGTCGTGGTGAACTCCTGCCAGAAGAAGCCCCGCTCGAGCACCTCGCGCACCGGCGGTGCCTCCACCCGCTCCAGGCACCCGGACACCGTGTTCACGTGGTAGCAGCCGGGTGCCAGGCCGAGCACCTCCTGGGCCACGACGTAGGCGTCCAGCGGGTACAGCCCCCCAGCCGACGGCCAGGCCCGCAGCACGCTGCGCACGCCACCCTGCGGGTCCTGGGTGACCATGGTCGGCCCGAGGGCCTGCTGCACCACGACGGCCAGGTCCGCCAGCGCAACGGCCTCCTCCAGCTCCCGGCGGGAGCGCCGCCGGGCCATCACCGTGGTCATCAGCTCCGGGTTGGGCTCCCCGGCGGGCAGCTCCACGCGGGTGCGGGTCGGCACCTGCCGGAACGCGCGCGCCATCAGGTGGGCCTGCACCGGGGTGGGCGCGAACCCCTGCGACTGGGCACGGGCCACCGCGGCCGGCAGCTTGGACGCCTCGTGGAACTCGCACCAGGCGGACGGGTCGGCGGCTACCTCCAGCCGCGGGTCCAGCGGGGTCGACCAGGCGATCCGCACGGCCGGGCGCGCTCAGCCGGAGATGGCCACAGCGGTGTCACCGCAACAGCAGCAGCAGCACGAGCAGCAGCTGACGTCGACACTGTCCAGGGCGTTCACGCCCCCGCGAGCGATGGAGTCGGCGCGGAACCGGTCCACGACTGCGACGTCCGCCCCGGAGAGCACCGCCACCTGGCGCAGGGCCTGCAGCTCCTTGAGCGAGAGCTTGTAGTCCGACGTGATGACGGAGGGGTCGGCGACGGCCCGCTCCCGGTAGGCCCGGTCGCTGGACAGCTGGGTCAGCGCGGCCTGGAACTGGTTGCGCTGGGGCGCCGGACGCACCGGCAGGTCGATGATCCCCAGCTGGCGATCCAGGGTGCGCTTGAGCTCGAGCTCCACACGGGCCCGGTCAGACGGCTTGAGCGTCTCGAGACGGTCGAGATTCAGGTCAGGCATCGTTCCCCTCCCTCGGCGGCCCCAGGGCGAGGCCTGCACTGGTGAGCCTGTCCTTACCTGCCGGATCGCGACAAGTCCCCGTTCGGCGGACCGGCGCCCGCCGGGCACCGCCACGGGTCGTCATCGCAGCGGGCGTCCTGCTGCCGGTGGGCCGCCGTCGCCCCGCCCGTCCACCATGCTGCGGGCCGCCTCCCGTGCGGTCGCACCCGCACCGAGGGCCCGTGCCCGCAGGACCATGGCCGCCTCGGCGCGACGGATCCCCAGCACGGCAGCCAGCGCCCCCACGGCCAGGTCCCGGTCGTCGCCTCCCGACTCGCCGGCGACCTGCTCCAGCTGACGGGCCGCACGCCACCGGTCGACCAGGCGCAGCAGCACACCGTGCGCGACCACCTCGAGCAGCGCGACCTCGTCGTCCCGGAACGGCACTCGGGCGTCACGCGCCATCGACAGCAGCCCGATCGGGTGCCCCGCGCCGACGGCCGGCAGCGGCAGCACCACGAGGCTGCGGAACGGTGCCGCCGAGACAGCACCGGTGGCGACCAGCATCGGCCACCGTCCGGCCCACCTCAGGTCCGCCACCCGCACCACGGCCCCCCCGGCCAGGGCCTCCACGTGCGGCCCCTCGGCCACGGTCTGCTCCCGGTCGATGAGGTCGCACAGGGCGCTGTCGCTGCCCGGCAGGGCCCATGCCTGCTCCCCCAGGGCGATGGCGGCGCGCCGGACCGGGACCTGGCGGGCGGCCAGCGCGCACAGCTCGAACTCCGCCGAGGCGGCGGGACCCCCGGGGCCGGTTCGCGGGGCAGCGTCCCCGGGGCCCGGGCGGGGTGGTGGTCGGCGGCGTGGCTGCATGGTCCCCTCACCGGTGACGTTCAGATCAGGGTAGGCCGCGGTCGCGGCACGCCTCCAGACCTGCCTGCTGATCGGGGGTCCATACCGGTTGCGACGATCCGTCCGGTCCGGCTGCGCGCTCAGCCCTTCCGGGCGGCGGGCTGGGCGCTCTGGGCCGGCGGGGTCAGCAGGGTGCCGTGCCGGGACTGGTGCAGGGTGCGCGCGGCCACCGTGGCCCAGGCCAGCAGCAGGCCCACGTACAGCGACACGGCGGCCACCCGGAACGCCACCAGGTCCGTGTGATGGGCCAGCTGGCTGGCCCCGGTCACGCAGGTGCCGACCGGGAAGGTGAACGACCACCAGGTCAGGGCGAACCCCATGGTGCGCCTGCGGGCCCGCAGCGTGAGAGCGGCAGCCAGGGGCAGCCACAGCAGCATGAACCCGAACATCGGCACGCCGAACACCACCGCGAAGGCGTCCAGGGCGGTCGACAGCGGCGGCGGGACCGCCGTGATCGCCGCGGTCCCCAGGGCGCCCGCGGCCGTGATCGACTGGCCCACCGGACCCAGCACGATCCACAGCGTCGGCACCCGCGCGGACCCCGAGCTGCCGAAGTGCGCCAGCCGGCTCCAGATCAGCGTGACGATGATCAGCGCCGGGACCAGGCTCATCCCGAAGCAGGCGTAGCAGAACAGCAGGAGCGTCTCGCGCAGCTGGCCGGCGGGAGCGTGCGGCACCAGCAGCGCACCCACGGCGGCGGACACCATGGGCGGGACGACCGGCATCAGCCAGCCACCGAAGGCGCCGTCGTGGCGCACCTCCAGCCGGGTGAACAACCGGTAGGGCACCGCGACCGCCGTGACGAATCCCAGCACGGTGCCCACCGCCCACAGCCCGGCACCGATCCCGACGGCCAGCGACTGGCCCAGGTAGCGCGACCCGACCAGGATGGTCGCCGAGGCCACCGTCATCAGCGCCATCGGCGGGGCGCCGAAGAACTGGATCGCCACGACATCCTCGGCGATGGCGCGCAGGGTTCCGGGGTTCCGTCGCCAGTTCCACGGCATGAACAGCAGCAGTCCGACGAGCAGCCCGACGGCCAGCAGCCAGGCGGCCGTCGTCACCGCGCCGGGGATCGCCACCGGCAGTGTCGCGCCGGCCACCGCCACGATCCCGGTGCCCATCACCGAGGCGAACCAGTTCGGGCCGACGATCACGCGGCCCTCGATCGGGCTGGCGAGGATCCCGAGCCAGCCGGGCAGGCCCCGCCCACGTCCCTGATCGACCACGACCAGACCGTAGCGCCCGCCCGGATCCGGCCGCAGCGCCCCTCACCGCAGCGACCGGCCGGCCGCTGCCGGGCCCGAGATGCACATCCGGCGTTCACCGACGGTTCACGCGCAGGGCCCGTGCCGTTGCCGAACCGCCCCTAGCGTCACGACCGTCACGCAACGACCGATCGAATGAAGGAGCACGACAATGAAGCGTCAACACATGGCAGTGACGGGTGTGGCCGCGGTGCTGGCCCTGGCCCTGGCCGGGTGCAGTGATGCCGGGACCACGGACAGCGCGTCGGGTGGTGCGGCGTCCGGGTCCGGGGTGTCCGGGTCGATCAAGGCGTCGGGGTCC
>JBDHZV010000107.1:0-9868 GCA_039812125.1 Candidatus Nanopelagicales bacterium | reverse complement strand
GACCCCCGGCGCGAGGACGCCTTCAGCTCGGCGGCCCGCTCCTTCATGGCCGCGCGCTCCTGCGCGGAGAACCCCTTGTCCGACGCCGCCATGGTCCACCCTCCTGAAGTCGTTGACCGCGCAGTCTAGGCGTGTCCGGGCCCCCGACGGCAGTGCCGGGACCCGATCCTCGGTGCAGGGGATGGGTCGATCGAGCCGGGATGTCAGCGCCGGGGCACGTGCCCGCCGCGCCCACGCCGGGCCGCGAGCCGTGCCGCAGCCCGCAGGAACGGCCCCGGAGGCATCGCCCGGGCGATGGCCACGACGTCGCGCCCCGACCCCGACCCGCCCAGGAAGCGCAGCACCCGCTCGGCTGGGACCCCGGCGAACAGGTCCAGGTAGGCCCGCTGGACCGCCGCGGGGTCGCCGCGAACCGCCTCCAGGGCGATCCGGTCCAGCGCCCGGTCGCGCCGGCTGGGGCCCTGCACCGCGAACGGGTGCCCGTACCGCACCAGGGACTGCGCGATCGCCTGGGCATCCCGGGCGTAGGCCGACACCCCGTACCCGGTGCTGGCGCGCACCAGGCCCCCCCGGTGGCCGATGGCCAGCACCCGGGGCCCGCGCTGGCGGGCGCCGCGGGTCACCAGCGGGTACGCGTCCGACTCGACCGGAGGCACCTGCACCCGCTCGCCGGGCGCCTGGCGGGCCACCCAGTCCGCGAGGTCGGCGACGAGGTCCGGGTCGGGCCCGCCGTAGCGGAACGAGCACAACTCGAAGAGCCGTCGCCCCGGGGCCTCCGGGAGCACGAACCCGAATCGCAGGCCGTCGTGCTGGGGCACCCGGAAGTCCATCAGGCCCACGACGTCCCGATCCGCCGCCCGGACGTCTGTCGTCGACTCCACCCGCACCCCGCGGAACGACAGCCACGGGCCGGCGTCATCGCCGGCGAGGCCTGCCGTGGAGTCCAGGACCCAGCGGGCCCGGATCGATCCGCCCCCGGCCAGCCGGAGCACCGCGGTGCTCGTCGACTCGACGATGCCCTCGACGACCGCCACCTCCCGATGCGCGGCCGGCTCCGCCGTGAGCGCTGCCGCGAGCCGGTCGGCCAGCCGGTCACCGTCCAACCGGCGGTACCGGCACTGCCCCAGCACGACGTCCACCTGCCGGTCGTCCGACCAGAGCCGCAGCCGGTCCCAGGCACCCGAGTCCGCGCACGGCTCGAGGGGGTCGCGCCCCCAGTAGGTCCACCAGCGACCGGCCAGGGGGTCCGGGTTGCGGTCCAGGACGACGACGCGCAACCCGCGCAGCGCAGGGGCGGCCAGGAGTCGGAGCGCAGCGAGGGTGCCCGCGGGACCCGCCCCGACGACGGCAACATCCGCGTCCACAGCCGGCGACGCTAGGGCGTCGACCAGCACCGGGTCAACGTGCCGCGGAAGGTCCGGGAGGCGGAGGGGTCGGCCGGCCCTTGCCCGCGGCTGGTCACGCGTATAGCCTGCTGGTTGTGCGTACAGGCGAGGTCCGTGACGCGCATCGGGTCTCCGACCTGACCGCGCGGGCACGGATCCGCGACGCGGCCATCCACTGCTTCGCCGAGGAGGGGTTCGACGCCCCGTTCCGCCGGATCGCCGCGCGCGCCGGGGTCTCGCCCGGGCTGATCACCCACCATTTCGGGTCGAAGGCGGCCCTGCACGCCGCGTGCGACACGGAGGTGCTGCACCGCTACCGGCAGGGCAAGCAGGACTCGATCGCGCACCCGAGCGCCCACCTGCTGCAGGGGCTCACCACGCCCGGCGCCTCGGCGACGACCCTCGTCTACATCCTGCGCTCGGTCCACGCCGGCGGCCCGAGCGCCCGGGACTTCCTGGATCGACTCATCGACGACGCCCGGGCCGTGATGGCCGACAGCGTCGCATCGGGGCTGGTGCGACCCTCCCGCGACGAGGAGGCCCGGCTGCGCCACCTGATCCACCAGGCCATCGGCGAGATGCTGGTGCGGTTCGTGACCATGCCGGGCCTGACCCCTGAGGAGTTCGTGGCCGCGCTGCAGTCCCGGCAGGCCGACTCCATCCTGCCCACCCTCGAGCTGCTCACCGAGGGGCTGTTCGCCGACCGCCAGCTGCTCGATGACTACCTCGCCTACCGGGACGGCTGCGCCGCCCCCGCTGCATTGGAGGCACCCGCGTGACCCAGACAGACACCCGGACCCGCACCACCCCCGACCTGGCCGTCGAGGTGCAGGGCCTGACCAAGCGCTTCGGCACCGTCCAGGCGCTGGCCGGGCTCGACCTGACCGTCCCGACGGGGCAGGTGACCGGGTTCCTCGGCCCCAACGGCTCCGGCAAGTCCACGACGATCCGGGTCCTGCTCGGGCTGCTGCGCGCCGACGGCGGCCGCGCCACGGTCCTGGGCGGTGACCCATGGGCGGACGCGGTGCGGCTGCACCGCTCGATCGCCTACGTGCCCGGGGACGTGACCCTGTGGCCGAACCTGACCGGCGGCGAGGCCATCGACATCCTGTGCCGGCTGTCCGGGCCGCTGGACCTTGGCCGCAAGCGGGTCATGCTGGAGCGCTTCGACCTGGACCCGACCAAGAAGGCCCGGGCGTACTCGAAGGGCAACCGCCAGAAGGTGGCCCTCGTCGCCGCCCTGGCCTCCACGGCCGAGCTGCTCCTGCTCGACGAGCCGACCTCGGGGCTCGACCCGCTCATGGAGGCGGCGTTCACCGAGTCGATCCGCGAGGTCAAGGCCGACGGCCGCTCGGTGCTGCTGTCCAGCCACATCTTCGCCGAGGTGGAGAAGCTGGCCGACCAGGTGACCATCATCCGCGACGGCGCGACGGTCGAGGCCGGCACCATCGCCCAGCTGCGCCACCTGACCCGCTCCCAGGTGACGGTCGCCCTCGACGGGGACGCCTCCCGGCTGGGCCAGCTGGCGGGGGTCCACGACCTGACCCACCTCGACGGTCACGTCACGTTCGCCGTCGACGAGGCCGAGCTGCCGCAGGTGCTGGCCGCGGTCGCCGCGCTGCGGCCGCGGTCCCTGGTGGCCAACCCGCCCTCGCTCGAGGAGCTGTTCCTGCGTCACTACGGCACCGAGCTGGCGGCACTGGGCGGAGGGGGTGACCGGCGATGACGACGAGCCAGCTGGTCGGGTCCCCGGTGGCCACCGGACGACCGGTGCCGGCGCGCGACACCCTCGTGGGCACCGCCGTCATGCTGCGCCTCGTGGTGCGGCGCAACCGGGTGCGCCTGGCGGTGTGGTGGGTGGTCCTGGTCGGGCTGCTGGCCTACGTGGCGGTCTACTACAAGGACATCCTGGCCACCCAGGAGGCCCTGGACGACTTCGCCGCCGTCAGCAACGTGCCGTCCATCAAGGCGCTCACCGGACTGGCGGCCGCGCCGGACACTCTCGGTGGTGCGGTGTGGACCAAGATCTGGATGACCTGCTCGCTGGCCCTGGCGTTCGGCGTGCTGTTCCTGGTCACCCGCAACGGCCGGGCCGACGAGGAGCTCGGGCGCACCGAGCTGCTGCGCTCCCGGGTGCTCGGCCTGCACGCGGCCTCCACGGCGACCTGGCTGGTCACTTCGGCCCTGTGCGGGGCGGTGGGACTGGGCGTCGCCGCCGCGTCGATCGGGCTGGGCCTGGACCCCTCCGGCACCGGGGTCACCGGTTCCCTCGTGCTCGGCGCGTCGATGGCCGGGATCGGCCTCGTGGGCCTCGGGGTCGGCGCGGTGTCGGGGCAGGTGGCCTCCACCTCGCGGGGCGCCAACGCCCTTGGCTCCACCGTGCTGGGGGCCTGCTACGCCCTGCGGATGATCGGCGACCTCGGCGACGGCCGGCTCACCTGGGCCTCCCCGATCGGGTGGGGCCAGGAGATGCAGCCGTGGGGCGCCAACCGCTGGTGGCCGTTGGGCCTGATCCTGCTGCTCACCGCAGCGCTGATGGGGATCGCCCTGACCCTCGAAGCACGACGTGACCTCGGCGCCGGCCTGCTGCCCGAGCGTGCCGGTCACGCCGGTGCCCCGGCCCGCTACGCCACGCCGCTGGGCCTCGGACTGCGCCTGCAACGGGGCCCGATCATCGGGTGGACACTCATGGTCGTCTTCTGGGCGCTCATGCTCGGGTCGGTCGTCGAGGCGATGAACGACCTGCTGGCCGACGCCAGCGGGAGGGTGCTCGACGTCATCGGCGGGGTCGGGATCGACGCCATGCTGTCGCTGCTGGTGGTCATGATCGCGCTGGTCGCGACGGTGTTCGCCGTGCAGTCCACCGCGACGCTGCGCACCGACGAGGCCACCGGGATCATCGAGCCGCAGCTGGCCGGGGCCGTGTCCCGGATCCGGTGGGCGACCGGTCGGCTGGTCATCCCCGTGGTGGGCGCGGCCGTCCTGCTGCTGCTCGGCGGTGGGTGCATGGGCGCCGTGTACGGCTCGCTGGTCGGCGATGCCGGCCAGGCCGGCAGGCTGGCCCTGGCGGCGCTGGCGTTCTGGCCCGCCGTGATGGTCTTCGTGGGCCTGGGCGTCGCGCTGTTCGGCTGGCTGCCCCGCCTCGCGGTCGCGCTGAGCTGGGGCGTGCTGGCGGCGATGTGGATCGTCGTCATCGTCGGCGACGCGCTGCACCTGCCCGGCTGGCTGCTCGGCCTCCTGCCGTTCCAGGCGACGCCCTACCAACCGCTAGAGCCGCTGACCTGGACCCCGCTGGTGGCGATGACCCTGGTGGCGCTGGCGCTGGGCACCACCGGGCTGGCCCGGTTCGCCCGCCGGGACATCACCCCCGCCTAGGGGGCCGCCCGACCGGTCCGACCCGGGCCCTGGATCCCGGTCGGCTGACCCGCGCGAGCCCTCGCGACCTCCCGCTGCGCCGTCACCCGCTCGGGTGAACCGGTCTCGTACGACTCCGCACCGGTTGCTCACCGTCACGCCAGGTGCATACCGTCCGTGCCAGCCGGACACGTCCCGCGGGGGGACGCACCAGTCCCCTCCTGGATGGTCCGGGACAGGGGAGGCACACCATGAGGGGCACCAGGACCACCCGGATCGCCGGGCTCATCGCCACCGCCGTGATCGCGTCGACGCTCACGGCACCGGCTTCCGCACCGGCCAACGAGGTGCACACCCCGCACATGTCGGTCTTCGTCCCGACCGTGCAGGTCTACCGCACCCGGTCGTGCGTCGACTACCCGTTCACCGTCTTCGTCGACGTCGACGACCTGGACACCGACCCGGACCTCCCGGTCTGGTGGTCGGCGGACGTCGACATCTACACCACGACGCACAGCGGCTGGGGCGCCACCGAGTACCTCTACGGCGAGGGCACGGCGGTCACGAAGGGCTATGCACGCATGTGCCCGCTGCTGGACGGCGTCGGCAGGTACCAGTACGACCTGAAGCTGCGCATCGACACCCCGAGCGGCACATCCCTCACCGAGACGGTCACCGCCACCACCTACTTCAAGGCCCCGACGAAGCTGACGGCGAACGCCAAGCCGGAGCCGGTCAGGCGCGGCGCCCGCCAGTACGTCAAGGGCAGGCTCACGTCCCGCAACGCCGACTGGAAGGTCGTCCCGCTGCGCTCCCGCACGGTGACGATCCAGTACCGGCGGGCAGGGTCCACGACCTGGGTGGGCCTCGGGACGGTCAGGACCACCAGGAAGGGCCGGTACACCTTCCGGACCACGGCCCGGCCCGACGGCTTCTACCGGGCGACCTACGGCGGCACGACGACCCTGGACCGGGCGACCAGCGCCGCCGACTACGTGAACCGCCGGTAGGGGCGGATCCGACCCGCGCTCGATCCGCCCCCAGGGCTCGCCGGTGGTGTCCCCCCGGGGGACACCACCGCGGTCGGGCTGGCGTCAGCGCGGATCCGACCGGCGCAGCACGGCCTTGCCGAGCTCGACCAGCAGGAACACCGCGATCGACAGGACCAGCGGAACCAGCCACCCGGCCGGCGGCAGCGGGGCCGAGTTGAACCACGAGTTCATGAACGGCAGGTACACGAAGGCCACCTGCAGCACCAGCATGATCGCGATCATGATCCACACGACGCGGTTCCCGGTGAGCATCTCGCGGCGGAGGCTGGACTCGCGCAGCGACCGGGCATTGAACAGGTACGCCGACTGGCCCAGGGCCAGCACGGTCACCGCGGCGGTCTGCGACTCGTCCAGCGGCCACCCCCAGGCCCGGCCCAGGAAGAACACCGCCAACGTGGCGGCGGCGATCAGCACGGAGACGAACGCCACCCATCCCAGCAGCGGCCGGGTCACGATCGAGGCCGACGGGCTGCGCGGGGGGCGGCGCATCAGGTCGGGCTCGGCGGGCTCGTAGGCCAGCGCCAGGGACAGGGTGATGGCCGTGACCATGTTGACCCACAGGATCTGGACCGGGTCCAGCGGCAGGGCCAGGCCGAACAGCACCGCGACCAGGATCACCAGCGACTGCGCGCCGTTGGTGGGCAGCAGGAACACCAGCGACTTCTGCAGGTTGTCGTAGATGCGCCGGCCCTCCTCGATCGCGCGCTCGATCGTGGAGAAGTTGTCGTCGGCCAGCACCATGTCGGCGGCCTCCTTGGTCGCCTCCGTGCCCTTGATGCCCATGGCCACGCCGACGTCCGAGCGCTTGAGTGCGGGGGCGTCGTTGACCCCGTCGCCGGTCATGGCCACGACCTCACCGTTGCGCTGCAGGGCGCGCACCAGCCGCAGCTTGTGCTCCGGGCTGGTCCTCGCGAACGTGTCGGTGGACTCCACGACCTTGCGCAGCCGCTCGTCGGTGGCACGCTCCAGCTCGTGCCCGGTCACCGCAGCGGGACCGTCCGAGCCGGTGATGCCCATCTCCCGGGCGATCGCCGTGGCCGTCCCGGCGTGGTCACCGGTGATCATCTTCACCCGGATGCCCGCCTGCTGGCAGGTGGCGATCGCCTCGATGGCCTCAGGACGCGGCGGGTCGACGATGCCCACCAGGCCGACCAGGACCATGTCGTGCAGGTCGTCGTGGTCCAGGCCCTCCTGCTCGGCGCCAGCCGGGCGCGCCGCCGCCGCGAGCACCCGCAGGCCCTCGCCACCGAGCCGGTCGATCCCGTTGTGCCACAGGGCCGGGTCGAGCGGCTCGGGGCGGCCGTCGGCACCGAGCTGGGTGGAGCACCGCTCCAGCACCCGGTCGGGGGCTCCCTTGAGCAGCACCACCCGCTGCCCCGACGGGGTGAGGTCCAGCGTGGCCATGTACTTGTGCGCGGACTCGAACGGAACGACGGCGATCCGCTGGTAGCCGGAGGCGTCGAACCCAGCCTTCCGGGCCAACGTGGCCAGGGCGCCCTCCGTGGGCTCGCCGAGCACCTGCCACCCGGCCTCGCCCTCGACGACCGAGGAGTCGTTTGCCACGGCCATGACCGTCACGAGCGACCGGAGCCCCGGGTGCTGGTCGAGCTCGGCGCCCGCACCGTCGATCGTGACCCGGCCCTCGGGCTGGTAGCCGAGGCCCTCGACGTCGTACTGGCCGGCCCGGGTCAGCACGTGGCGCACGGTCATCTCGTTCTTCGTCAACGTCCCCGTCTTGTCCGAGCAGATCGTCGTGACCGCGCCCAGGGTCTCCACCGCCGGCAGGTTGCGCATGATCGCCCGGCGCCGCGCCATCTGCTGGACGCCGAGCGCCAGCGTGATCGTCACCAGCGCGGGCAGCCCCTCCGGGATCGCGGCCACCGCGAATCCGATGGTGGCCGAGATCAGCTCGTCGCCGGCGAAGTCGTGGATGACCCGCCCGATCACCACCATGATCGCGGCCATTCCCAGGATCACCAGCGACAGCTGCTTGCCGAACCGCCCGAGCTCGCGGGTCAGCGGCGTGTCGAACGGCTCCACCTCGGCCAGCATCGACTGGATCCGCCCGATCTCGGCCTGCGCACCGGTGGCCGAGACCACCCCGAGGCCGGTCCCGGCAGCCACCAGGGTCCCGGAGAACAGCATGCTGTGCCGGTCACCGACGCCCGCGTCGGCGTCCACCGGGTCGGTGGACTTCTCGCTGGGGACGGCCTCGCCGGTCAGTGCGGACTCCTCGACGCGCAGGTTCACCGCCTCCAGCAGCCGCACGTCCGCGGGGACCTTGTCCCCGGAGCGGACCCGCACGATGTCGCCGGGCACGACCCGCTCGGAGGGGACCTCCTGCCACTGGCCATCGCGCAGGACGTGGGCATCCAGCGACAGCATCCGCTTGATCCCGTCCAGGGCGCTCTGCGCCCGGCCCTCCTGGATGTACCCGATCATCGCGCTGATCACCGCCACGGCCAGGATCACCCCGAAGTCCACCCACTCCCCGAGGATGGCCTTGAGCACCGCAGCGGCCAGCAGGATGTAGATCAGGACGTCGTCGAAGTGCTTGCCGACCCGCTTCCACAGCGGGTCGCGGGCAGGCTCGGGAAGCCGGTTGGCCCCGTACTGCTGGAGGCGTCGCCCAGCCTCGGCGGAGGTCAGGCCCTCCGCCGACACGGACAGGCCCGCAAGGACAGCCTCCCCAGCCTCGGCGAACGGCCGCTCGGGCAGGGGGTTCGGCGAGGCCGTGGGCGCGGCGGGGACAGTGCGGTTCACGGACGGCTCCTGCTCTCGACGGGTGTCCCCACCAACCTAGCCCGAAAGGCCCTCCCCGGCGGCCACCCGTGGATACCCTCCTGGTCATGGGCCGGATCTTCACCACGAGCGTCGCCTCGGTGTACCCGCTGTACCTGGCCAAGCTCGAGCGGAAGGGGCGGACCCGGGACGAGCTGGACGAGGTCATCTGCTGGCTCACCGGGTTCGACGAGCCCACCCTGGCCGCCCACCTCGCCGCCGGGACGACGTTCGAGGACTTCTTCGCCGATGCCCAGCTCAACCCGAATGCCGGCCTCATCACCGGGTCGGTCTGCGGGGTGCGCGTCGAGCAGGTGGCCGATCCCCTCATGCAGCGCATCCGCTACCTGGACAAGCTGGTCGACGAGCTGGCCCGAGGCCGGCCGATGGGCCGGGTGCTGCGCGCCTGAGGCCCGCCGCTGCCGCGGCGGGTCAGTCGTCGGTCGTCGCCGTGGCGGCCCGCGGGCCGCGCAGCAGGGCGGCCACCCCGACGAGGGCCCCGGCACAGATCAGGGCCGCGGGCAGGACCAGCCCCAGGTCCACCGACACGTCGGTCCAGGCCGTCAGGGCCAGCAGACCGGTCAGGGTGGCCAGCACGATGCCCCAGGCCAGGGAGGTCACGTCGACCGGGTGGATGCGCATCAGGACTCCTCTTCGATGACGGTGAGCTCCCCCACGCCGACACGCAGGCTCAGCCACAGCGGCTGCGCGCCACGGGCCACCTGCTCGTCCGTGGGGGTGTTGAGCGAGTGCCCCTGCGGGGACGCCCAGCCGAGCCAGCCGGCTGACCCCGGCTTGAGGCTGCTGTGGCCGATCGTGACCTCGCCGTACACCTCGGCCCACTGGTCGGCGGGGATGACCACCGTGAGCGAGCCGCGGTCGACCGACAGGTCCAGGTACCGGGCGTCCAACGTCCGGGTACCCGTCAGGTCGACCGTCACAGCACCCTCCGGCCAGCTCATCGCCGCCTGCTCGTCGGCAGGCAGCGAGGTCGGGGCCGCCAGGATCGCAGGGGCTGCGGCTGCCCGCTCCAGGGCGGCGGAGGCCACGGCCCCGGCGCCGAGAGCCGCCGCCAGCAGCAGGGCGGGGGCGATGAGCCAGCGCGCGGATCCGAACCACGCCCCGACCAGCACGCCGATGGTGAGCAGGGCCAGGCACACCACGCCGATGCCCGCCGGCCCGAGGTCCGTGGCGCCGGCCCGGTCGGTCAGCACCAGCACCCCTGCGGCGACCAGCGTCGCCGCGGCGACCAGCCAGCCCCACCTGTTGCGCTCCCGCCGCTGCGCGCGGCGGGTC
>JBDHZV010000106.1:0-9953 GCA_039812125.1 Candidatus Nanopelagicales bacterium | reverse complement strand
GTGGCGCGCGCGGACCGTTCCTGTGCGGCACGCCCCTGGCCGCGGCCCCGGCGCGGTTGGGGGCCCCTCCGTCATCGAACGGCTGAGCGCCGCGCGGCACCGGGTCGCGGCCGACCACCCGTGCGCACGGCGCTGGGGTCCCCCGTCGCCACTGAGTCGCAGCCCCGAGCTACGAGGTGACCTCGATCAGGGTCAACCCGATCACGCCGCTGGCGTCGCTGTGCGAGACCGCGCCGAGGAACTGGCCGCCCGCGGGCAGCCCCGACCAGCTGTAGCCGACATCCGCCGTCGCGCCGATCGTCGCTGACGACGGCGCGCTGGTCACCGTCAGGCTGCCGCCCCCAGCAGCGGCCGGCACGTCCCAGAAGCTGACGCTGTACGGCAGCGGCTCCGTGGGCACCGCCCAGCCGTGCACGACCAGGGTGTAGGTGCCGTCGGCAGGCGCCGTCAGGTCGATCTGCTCGTCGGTCCCGCCGTTGGTGCTCGACGCGATCACCGATCCGTCCGGGCCCTCGAGGTACAGGTCCAGGTCGGAGTCGCCGGGGATGCTCAGCGACCACCGGGCGAACGCCGTGCCGCTGAGCTGGAACGGGATCTCGTCCACGCCGGCACCGTCGTCACCGGACGGGTACGTCTGGTCGGGATCCTGGCTGATCTCGCCGGCGACCGGGTCATCGGCGACCAGCCCGTGCGCTGCCGCGGTGTACGGGCCCGTGTAGCCGAACGTGACCGGGACGCTGCCGCTGCCCGACGTGCCCGAGCCCTGGGCGGCATCCGGCGCCTCGAAGAGCGTCCCCTGCACCGCGATCGGGCTGTAGGCGCGGTAGTCGCCGGCCCGCCAGGTCAGCGACCCGAACCGCCACGTGTCGACGGGGGCTCGCCGGTTGGTGAACGTGACCGTGTAGGACGCCGAGTCCCCCGGGGCCAGGGTGATCCGCTTGGGCGACACCGACACGTCGAAGCCCGTGGGCTTGTCGACCGAGACCCGCCAGGTCAGGGTCCGGTCGGCCACGCTGGTCACGGTGCGCGTGATGGTGCGGGCACCGGGCACCGAGGAGACGCCGATCGAGGCCAGGTTCAGGTCCACGGCTGTGGTCGGGACGTCATGGGCGGCGAGGCTGGCGCACGTCGCGTCCGGGTTCGCGAAGACCGAGGGCTCCGCATCGCACAGGAAGCCGAGGTACTCGGTGAACCCCGCGTCGTAGACCAGGCCCGGGTTGAACGCCGATCCCCGGCCGGATGCCTTGCCCGGATCCACGTGCCCGGCGCCCATGTCGAACGGATCAGCCGGGCTCGTGCGGTCGTTGTCCCGCACGTCCTGGTGGGCCGAGGTCATCAGGGCGGACTTGGCCATGGCCGGGGTCCAGTCCGGATGCACCTGCTTGAGCAGGGCGAGCAGGCCGGCGACCTGGGGACTGGACATCGACGTCCCGCCGATGGCCTGGAACAGCTCGCCCTGGACATTGCCCGGGTCCGGGAACGGCGAGTTGCCAGCGAGGATCTGCAGCCCGGGAGCCGTGACGTCGGGCTTGATGATGTCCTCGGCGACCGGGTCGGGGCCCCGTGACGAGAACAGCGTCATGCTCGGCGCGGCACGCCACCTCGTGGTCCAGCCGGTGCGGATCTCGGCCCGGGGATTGCGGGTCGAGGCGATGTAGCGCTTCACGACGAGGCCCTCGCGCAGGTCGACTGCCAGCGACGGGACTGCGTGGTTGTCGGTGAACAGGTCGTCCACATTGCTGGTGTTGTAGAGGATCATCCCCTTGCCGCCGGCGGCTGCCACCGCGGCGCTCTTCTCCGCGCGGCCGTTGCCACCACGCTTGCACAGCACGACGGCGCCCTTGACGCTCGTGGTGAACCCGTCGGCCAGGCACAGCTCGTTGCCCACCGTCGCGCCGTCGACCAGGCGCAGCGCCCGGCCGGTCCCCGGTGTGACCGAGGCCCCACGCACCGTCAGGTCCCTGCCGTGCGTGCCGCCGCGGACCAGGGTGGCGGCGCCGGCGAGGAACCGCTCCTGGGTGCTGGCGCCCACGGTGGTGACCCACGGCACGGACGCGGGGCCGCCGATGGTGGCGGCGCCCGGCCCGCTGTTGCCCGCCGAGGTCGCGACGAACACCCCGGCGTCGGCGGCGAACAGGTAGGCGATGTCCTCGGCACCGGTCAGGCTGGGGCCGCCGCCGACGGAGTAGTTGATCACGTCGACGCCGTCGGCCACGGCCTGGTCGATCGCCGCGGCCAGGTCCGAGCCGTAGCCGCCCAGGTTGCCCAGGCCCTTGTAGGCGATCACGTGTGCGCGGGGGGCCACCCCGGAGATCCTGCCCAGGTTCCGGCCGAAGATCGTGGCTCTCACCCCGGCGTTGCCGGCAGCGGTCGAGGCGGTGTGGGTGCCGTGCCCGTCGTCGTCGCGGGCCGAGTCGAACTCGTCGGCCTCAGCGCCCTCCAGCGCGCGGTAGGTCTGCAGCATCTGGCGCGCGCCGATCAGCTTGTTGTTGCAGCGGAACGGCTTGTCCTGCGTGTTGTGCGCGGTGTTGCCGAAGTCGCAGGGATCGCCGACGGTCTCGTCGAGGGGGAGGTTGTCCGGCCGGTCGTAGCTGCCGTCGTCGGCGAAGCTGGGGTGCTCGGGCCAGATGCCGGAGTCGATCACCCCGACCACGACACCCTCACCGGTCACCCCGCTGGCCCATGCCCGGCCCTTGCCGGTCAACCCCATGAACTGCCCGCTGGAGTCGGTCTGCAGGTGGCGCAGCTCGTCGGGCTGCACGAGCTTGACGCTCTTCTGGGCGGCGAGCTTCTCGGCCTCGTCATGGCTGATGAGGGCCGAGAACCCGTTCACGGCGTTGGTGTAGCTCTGCACCAGGTCCGTGGCCTCGGCGCCGACCTCCTCGAGCACCTCCTCGTGGCTGGCCACGATCTCGGCGGCCTCCGCCTCGGCCTTCGGGGTCCCCAGGTCCTCGGGGGCGAAGTCGGCGACCAGCGGATCAGCCTGCATCACCACGATGTAGCTGCCGCTGGTGCTCTCCGCCACGGACGGGGGCGCCGCGTCGGACTGCTCGGCGCCGGCCGGCGCCACCGTGACCAGTCCCGTCAGGACCAGCGCAGCGGCCCCCAGGAGTGCTGTTCGTGTCGATCGGGCACCAGACACTGCTTCCTCACCACCGGTTCGTTGGACGTCGACGTGGGTGTGCCGGTGCCGGCGGCCGGAGCCCGGCCGCGAGGTCCGGGGCGTTCGACAGCACCGGGCGCGACTCTAGGCCCGGAGGCTGACAGTTGGGAGGTGGGCGGCGCCGGAGGGGCAGTCAGGGTGCGGGGTCCGGGGCCGGCTCCCACGGGTCCCGCTGGCCGATCCGCTGGGCCAGGGCGACGATGATGCCCTCCGGGCCGCGGACGTAGGTCATCAGCCAGGAGTCCTCGTAGCGGCCGATGCCGCCGACCAGGCCGTACCCCTCGGCGGCGAGCTGGTCGACCGTGGCCTGCAGGTCGTCGACCTCGAACGCGACGTTGCGCAGGCCCAGCACGTTGGACATGGCAGCGGGCGAGCCGGGCTCGGCGTCCGGCCGGATGAACCGGGACAGCTCGACCCAGGTCTGCCCGCCGGGGGCGCGCAGCCCGACGATCTCGGTTCGGGTGCCGGGGATCCCGGTGACGGTGTCGACGAACTCGCCCTCGACGAGCATCCGCCCGTCGACCTCGAGGCCGAGCCCGACGAAGAACCGGGTGACGGTGTCGAGGTCGGCGACGGTGATGCCGATGTGGTCCATGCGGGTGATGGGGGCCATGGCGGTCAGTCGTCCATCGCCTCGATGCCGAGCTCCGCGAGCTCGGCCATGCGCTCGCGCAGGTGCTGGACCAGCTCCGCGGGGGGCGGGTCCCAGCCGATGATCTCCTCCACGATCCGCAGCGGCTCGGTGGTCCGGTACGAACGCGTCGGGTTGCCGGGGAAGCGCTTGTCCGTGACGTTGGGGTCGTCCTCGATCGGCCCGAGCGGCTCGACCCGGTAGACCCGTCCCGGCCCGTCGCCGTGGGCCAGGGCCGCGGCCAGCGGCGCCCCCTCGCGGCTGGCCGTGAAGTAGATGTGCCGGGCCTGCCGCCGCGAGCCGTAGTTGGAGCGCCAGCCCGGCGTCAGCAGGTCGTCGGGACGCAGGTCGGCTCGGGTGCCGTGGAAGAACGGTCCGGGGTCCTCGACGGGCCGGGGCTCGGGTGCCGGGTCGCGCAGCATCCCGTCGAGGCGCTGCATGAGCACGGCCACCCGGGTGCGCCCCCCGGCGGCTCGCGGGTAGCGCGACAGCACGTCCAGGACCGTCGGCGTCATCCGGGTCGCAGCCGCCGTGATGACGTACTCGGCGACCACCGGGTCGTCACCGCGGGCGAGCTCGGCCGCGCGGGCTGCGTGGGCGGCCGAGCCCAGGATGTGGCGGACCTGCGTCGGCGCGGCCAGCGGATGCAGGTACCCAGCCGCAGCGGCATCGCCGGCCGCCGTCGCCGCGTGGCCCGCCGCCTCGGTCGGGGCCTCCCGACCCGCCCGGTGGGCCTCGGTGGCGGCCGTGCGCAGTGCGCGGGACCGAGGGGCGCCGGTGGCGAAGTCGCGCGCGGCCAGCAGGGCGGCCGCGGGCCGGGGATCATCCGGGGCGGCCTTCGCGAAGATCACCTGCGCGGGCTCGGCACACGCCACGGCGTAGCCGGCCACCGCTCGCAGCTCGTCCATCGTCACCGCGAAGTCGCCAGGGCTGGTCTGCACCCGGTCGAGTCTGGCAGACCCCGACGCTGGCCGCCTCGGTCCGCGCGGGAATAGGTCCCGTGGCCACATGGTTGATCCGGCAACTGTTCGGTAGCGTGAGGAGAGGCCATGGCCGTCATCGTCGTCGTCGGGGGCACCGGGTACACCGGCGGGAACATCGTCCGGGAGGCCGCCGCCCGCGGACACGTCGTCGTGTCGATCAGCCGCTCCGCCCCGGCGGCGCCGGTCCCGGGCGTGCGGTACGAGCGGGGGACGGTGGCGGACGTGGCGCCCCGGGTGATCCCGGGCGCGGACGTGGTCGTGGCGGCCCTGTCGCCGCGCGGCGACATGGCCGGTCGCCTCGTCGAGGCGTACCGCGGGCTGGCGCTGCTGTCGGCCGAGGCGGGCGCGCGCTACCTGCAGGTGGGCGGGTTCAGCTCGCTGCGACCGGCTCCGGGCGCGCCCCGATTCGTCGAGGGGGAGATCCCCGAGCAGTTCCGCGAGGAGGCGCTCGAGGGGGAGGCGACCCGCGTGATGCTCGTCGAGGACGCACCAGCGGACCTGGACTGGGTGTTCGTCAGCCCCGCCGGGGGGTACGGCTCGTTCGCCCCCGGCGAGCGCACGGGCAGCTACCGGGTCGGGGGCGAGGTCGCGCTCCTGGCGGCCGACGGCACCTCGAGCATCTCCGGCGCCGACTTCGCGACCGCCGTCGTGGACGAGATCGACGCGCCGGCGCACCACCGGGCCCACATCAGCCTCGCCTACTAGTCGCCCCTTCAAGCCCGCCGCCTTCCGTGGCAGGCTCGTTGCCATGTCCGGGACGCAGATGCTCGAGGACCTGGTTGCCGCCTTCAACGCCCACGACCTCGATCGGGTCATGGAGTTCTTCGTCGATGACTGCCTGCTCGAGATGCCGCGAGGCTCCGACCCCTGGGGCACCCGCTTCATCGGCAGGGCCGCGGTGCGCGACGGGCTCGAGCAGCGGTTCCGCGGGTTGCCGGACGTCCACTACAGCCAGGCTGAGCACTGGGCCTGCGGTGACCACGCGGTCTCCCGCTGGCTGCTGACCGGGACGAGCCCAACAGGGCAGCGGGTCACGGTGCGTGGCTGTGATCTCTTCGACCTGGCCGCGGACGGAAGGATCCGGCGGAAGGACTCCTACTGGAAGATCGTCGACTAGCCGGGGGACACGCGCCGAGTGCAGGACCGGGCTTCCGGTCGGCCGATCCACGGTCCGGACGTGTACAACAGGGGGGTGGACCGGCGCGACACGCGTGGGGGGCCGACGCGGGAGACCGGGCCGGACACCGCGGCTGCCATCCACCGGCTGCTGGTGGAGCACGCCGCCGATGTGCTCGTGCACACGGTGGCCGGGGTGGTGCGCTGGGTCTCCCCTGAGATCGAGGACCTCTCCGGCTGGTCCCCCGACGAGTTGGTCGGCGCCCCCGCGGACGTCGTGTGGCACCCCGACGACGTGGCGGCCGTGACGGCGCTGCGCGACCGCGGGGCCTCGGGCGAGACGTGCCGTGGCGTGTTCCGGCTGCGGCACCGGGACGGCGGGGACCGCTGGGTCGAGCTCTCCCAGCGACCGTGCCGCACCACGGACGGGCAGGCAGGAGCGGTCGGAACCCTGCGAGACGTGACAGCGGCGATCGAGGCTGAGGGCGTCCGCGCCGGCGAGCAGGCCGAGCTCGCCGACGCGGTGGAGCGGCTGCGGCTCACGGTGGACAGCTCGGCGATCGGCCAGTGCCTCGTGGCCCCGGACGGCGGCTTCCTCCAGGTGAACCCCGCCCTGTGCCGGATCCTGGGCCGGGAACCGGCGGACCTGCTCCGCTGCACATGGCAGGACCTGACGGATCCGCGGGACGTCGACGTCGACCAGCACCTGGTCGACGACGTCCTCGCCGGTCGGCGCGACTCCTACCGCCTGCGCAAGCGGTACCTCCGGCCTGACGGCGGACAGGTCTGGGGCGACCTGTCGGTGTCGTGCGTGCGTGACCCCGACGGCAGCGTGCGCTACTTCATCAGCCAGGTCGTCGACGTCACCGAGCAGGTCCAGGCCCGCCACGCCCTCGAGGACAGCGAGGCCCGCCTGCGCATGCTCGTGGAGAACTCGGCGGACGTGGTGTTCCGCTGCACCGCGGACGGCGTGCTCGAGTGGCTGTCGCCGTCCGTGGCGGTGAACCTGGGGTGGCGCCCCGAGGAGCTGGTCGGCCAGCCCTTCATCGACCTGGTGCACCCCGAGGACACGGCCGCGGTCCGGTTCTCCCAGCGCCGCTTGGGCCGGGGCCGGCGCGACAGCCTGGAGGCGCGGGTGCGCACGCGCTCGGGCACGTTCCGCTGGATGTCGATCACGAGCGCCCCCCTCCACGGCCCGGCAGGGGAGGTGATCGGTCGGACTGGGGCATGGCGCGACATCGAGGCGGAGGTGCGGGCCCGTGCGGCCCTGCGCGAGGAGGAGCAGCGCTACCGGCAGCTTGCCGAGAACGCCACCGACGTGGTGGTCCGGGTCGGTCCCGACCGGCGGGTGGTGTGGGTGGCACCCTCGGTCACCGAGTCGCTGGGGTGGCGGCCGGACGACCTGGTCGGCACGCAGCTCACGGAGCTCATCCACCCGGAGGATGCCGAGGCCACTCGCGTCGTGCGCGGGCTGGTGTTGGCCCCCCGGTCCACGGGCGCCGGGGAGCTCGTCATGCGGCTGCGGAACCGCCGCGGGGAGTACCGGTGGTTCTCGGCACGCGCCACCCCGGTCCCGCTGGGTGGCGACTCGGGCGGTGGTGCGGTGGTCGGATTCCGCGACGTCGACCGGCTGGTACGCGCCGAGCGCGCCGCCGAGGAGGGTCGGGCCCGGATGAAGGCCGCCCTGGACGCCCAGTTCGACCCGCACGTGGTGCTCGAGCCGGTGCGCGACCCTGCCGGGCAGGTCGTCGACTTCGTGTACGTGGAGGCCAACGCTGCGGCGTGCGCAGCCAGCGGCATCGGCTACCGGGAGCAGATCGGTTCCCGGCTGCTGGAGCGGGAGAGCGCCGAGGACGGGGCCTGGCTGCTCGAGGCGTGTCGTCGGGTTCTCGAGACCGGCGAGCCGCTGTCGCTCAACGACGTCACCTTCGGTGATGCCGCGGCACGCCCCGATGGGCGGCGCTACGACATCCGGGCCGTCCGGTTCGCCGACCACGGGCTGTCCTACACGTGGCGTGACGTGACCGAGCGGTACCGTGCGGCCCGGCAGGCCGAGCTGACCGCCGAGCGGTACCGGATGCTCGCGGAGAACGCCTCGGACGTCGTGCTCATGGCCGGCCCGGACCGTCGGGTGCAGTGGGTCGCCCCATCCGTCACAGCCGTGCTCGGCTGGACCCCTGACGAGCTGGTCGGGACCCGCCTGGCCGACCTCCTGGGACCCGGCCATGCCCGGGTCGAGGGCGCCCGGGTCGAGGGCGGCAGGGGGACGCTGGCCGACGGCGGCGACGCCGCGCACGGCCCGGGTGCGGACCAGCTCTACTCGATGCGCACGACCGCTGGTGAGCGGCGCTGGATGTCCGGCCCGGTGCGACCGGTCGCCGGTCCGAACGGGACGCCGCTGGGGGTCGTGGTCGGGCTGCGCGACGTGACCGAGGCGGTCGGCACCCGGCATCGGCTCACCGCCGTCCTCGATGCGATGCCCCACCCGTACGTGCTGCTGCGCGCGATGCGCGACCGCACCGGCGGGGTGGTGGACTTCCGCGTCGACCTCGCGAACCGGGTCGCCCGGGAGTCCCTCGGCCGGACCCCGACCGACCGCGTGGGGGCGATGGTGCCCGGCGGCAGTCCGTTGGGACCCGAGCTGGTCGCCGCACTCGCGACGGTCCTGGCCACCGGCCAGCCGCTGGTGCTGGACGGGCGGTGCGACCCCGCCAGCATGGACCGCGCCGATGCGTGGGCCGATCTTCGGGCTGTCCGCGTCGACGACGGCGTCGGGGTCTCGTGGCAGTCCTGCCGGACGGCACTGGCCCTCGGGCCGCCGCGCCGCCCCGGCGGACCCGGCCATCCGTAGCGGTCAGGGCAGCGCAACCGACCTCGCCGGATCGCGCAGGTCCACCGGGTCCCCGCGCAGCTCGGCGACCAGGTGCCTGACGACGTCGCGCATCGACCCCCGAGCGGCCAGGACTGCGCGCTGACGTGAATGGCCCGCGCCCCGCCCGAGTATCCCGGCGATCCGGTCCAGGTCGTCGCGGCCACCGAGCTCGGCGGCGGTCGGGCGCAGCTGGTCGACCCAGTCGAGGATGTCCTCGGCCAGGGGGCGCACCCGACCGTCCGGCAGCACCAGCTGCGCCTCGGTCCCGGCGCGGGCGGCGCGCCAGGTGTTCTCCCGGATCATCCACTCCTGCTGACCCGGCATCGGCTCGCCCTCGTCGTGTGCCCGGCAGCATGCCGCCACAGCCGCCTGGGCGAACGCCGCGAGCGCCGCGACCTCGTCCAGGGTCGACACGGCGTCGCACATCCGCAGCTCGACGGTGCCCAGCTCGGCGCTGGGTCGCAGGTCCCACCACAGGTCCCGGGGGCTGGCGATGCTCCCGGATGCCTGCAGCAGTGCGGCCAGGGCCTCGAACTGCGACCAGTCCCGCATCGGCGGGGGCGGGCCGGACCGGGGCACGGACGCCCACAGCCGGTTGCGCACGGAGGCCAGCCCGGTGTCGTGCCCGCGCCGGAACGGGCTCGAGGCCGACAGGGCCAGCAGGTGCGGGACCAGCGGCGCCAGCCCGGTGAGGCAGGCGATGGCGTGCTGCGCGCTCGGCACCCCCACGTGGATGTGCAGGCCGTAGGTCGTCAGCCGGCGGACCGGCCACTGCTCCCGGGCGATCATCAGCCGGTAGCGCTCGTCGTCCATCACCTGCTGCTGCGCCCAGGACGAGAACGGGTGCAGGCCGGCTGACATCAGCGCCAGCCCGTCGCGGCGCAGCACCGGGGATGGCAGCGCCAGGGCGCGTCGGAGATCGGCCCGGACCTGCGCCGTGGTGGCGCAGACCCCGGTGGTCAGCTCCAGCGTGGAGTCGAACAGCTCCTTCTTCGCCTCGGGGGCGAACCTGCCGCGCGGGACCGGGAGCACCTCGGCCAGCACCCGGGGAGCCGCTCCGACGAGGGCCCCGGTGGCCTCGGACACGATGCCGACCTCGATCTCCACCCCGAGCGTGTGCCGCGGCGAGCCGGCGAAGGTGATGCCCACGTCCCCTCCCGTCGCCGACCCGGCACGCGCCCCCGGCTG
>JBDHZV010000105.1:0-9977 GCA_039812125.1 Candidatus Nanopelagicales bacterium | reverse complement strand
GCCAGGACGGTGACGACACCTGCTTCGGCGACCGTGGCGACGACGACGTCGAGGACGCCGACCAGCCCCGGCGCGACCGCGACCGCCACGACACCAGGCGGGGCCACCACGGTCCCCGCACTCCCGACCTGTCCGACAACCACTCCGACAGCGACAACGACACCGACGACAACGAGGACAGCGAGGAGCACGCCGAGGCTCCCGAGCCTTCCGAGACCCCCTGAGCCCTCCGAGACCCCCTGAGTCCCCCGAGTCCGATGGGGTCCCGGTGATCCAGGGAGCCGAATGGGGCTTGGCCTGCGGCGATCCCGTGTGGTGTGGCAGGCGGTTGCGTCAGTGGGTTGCCGCAACCGCCTGGCTGCACCCCGCCATGCCCGTGTTCGTCGCGGACGGTGACCCGGCGCCGGTCATCGGCGTCCCCGTGCCGCAGCCGTCGCCAGCGCCAGTACCGGCAAGGGTGTTGCCTCGGCGGGGCTCCGGAGCCTGCTGGCCTGTTGGTGGCGGGTCAGGCTCCGCTCCACATGTCCCCTCCGATCGGGTGGCCGCCGCTGGGTTGGTCCTGCCACGATCGGGGATCCTCGATGGGCTCGACATGGGTGATCACGGATGTGTCGGGCAGTGCAGCGCGGATTCTGGCCTCGATGTCCTCGACCAGGTCATGGCCGTCGGCCACGGTCCACGCTCCGGGGACCAGGACGTGCATGGAGACGAATCGGTGCCGGCCCGACTCGCGGGTCTGCAGGGCGTGGAACCGGACCTCCTCGGTCTGTCGTTCGCGCAGGATCGCCGCGATCGTCTCGTTCTCCTCCTGGGGCAGCGCGGTGTCGAGAAGCCCGAGGAAGGAGGTCCCGATCAGCTTCAGGCCCGTGAACACGATGTTGAGCGCCACGACCATCGCGATCACCGGGTCCAGGCGCAGCCAGCCGGTGACCGCGACCAGCAGCACCGCGACCACCACACCGACCGAGGTCCAGACGTCGGTCATCAGGTGCTTGCCGTCCGCTGTGAGGACCAGGGAACGGTGTCGGGCGCCTTGCCGCATGAGGACGACCGCGACCGTCCCGTTGAGCAGGGAGGCCAGCACTGAGATCGTCAGGCCGACACCCACGTCGGTCAACGGCTGAGGGTCCAGGAACCGTTCGACGGCTGTGAACATGATCAACCCGGCGGCCACGAGGATCATCGCCCCCTCGAACAGCGCCGAGAAGTACTCCGCCTTCCCGTGGCCGAAGTGGTGCCGCTCGTCGGCGGGGCGGGCCACCGCCTTCAAGGCGACGAGGGCCACGATCGCGGCCACGATGTTGACCGTGGACTCCAGGGCATCGGACAGCAGCCCGACAGAGTCCGTGAGCAGGTAGGCGCCCATCTTCAGGGCGAACACGACGACGCCGGTGCCGATCGACAGCCACGCGTACTTGGACAGATCCTTCAGCGGTTCCACGGGTCCTGACTCCTGTCACGTGCGATGAATGGGCCTCGACCTCCCCGGAGGCCTTCAGCGTCGGCGCCGCCCTGCACTAGCCCACAGCGCGGGATTCCCCAGCGCCGGGCGCCCGGGCTTCGGCAGCCGCCAACTCCTCGCTGGTGTGCGCCACCAGGTCGGCCACGATCCGTTCGATGTGGTCATCGCAGGCTCGGTAGAAGGCGAAGGTGCCCTCGCGGCGAACCTCCACCATGCCAGCCAGTCGCAGCTTCGCCAGGTGCTGGCTCACCGCCGAGGGCTTGGAGCCAACCAGCTCGGCCAGCGCTCCGACACTCACCTCACTCTGCCCGAGCACCCAGAGGATCTTCAGCCGGGACTCATCGGCCAACAGCGACAGGACGTCCGCGGCCGAGCGCGCGGTTGCATCAGACAGAACCGCAATCTCATGCATATCTGCGTGCATACGCAAATATTGACGTGCTCGAGCCCCGTGATGCACGCTGCACTGCCGCCTGCGGCTGGTAGTCGCGACTGAGTCCGCACCAACCATCGGCCGCTTCGCAGCGGGGATCCGGATCGGTGGCTCAGCTGGGCGGTGCTTCGAGGCGTTCGTGAGGACGGCTCTTCCGCTCAGCGTAGTCACAGGGACGGTGGCCGGCCGAGCGGCCCGCAGACGCCGTCCAGGTGGGTGGCGATGTAGGGCAGGACGCGATCGATCGCCAAGTCCGGCCAGCCGTTGGCGACCAGGCCGGACTTCACGGCGTCCAGGGTGCCGTGCGGATCGACTCGGTATGAGTCGTGCAGGACCCGACGGGCGGAAGTGGGCAGCGAGGCAATCACGGCTTCCGCCATCAGCTGGAAGTCTCGTGGGTGCAGGCCCGTGTCGTCTGACTGCCAGCAGTGGGCCATCGAGGTCGGACCCGGACCTGCCGACCGATCGCGGCTGCTGGGTGTGGGCACGGTCGCCTCGGACCGGCCGACGCTGTGGTGGTTGCCGATCATGATCATGCGGATTCCCCCTTTGGGAGGTCCGCGCACGGCTCTCCCGCTTGACATATCGGCTGCGGGGGTTCCGGACCTTGAGGCTCCCCACAGGAGGGCGGCCCCGCGCCACTATGCGGCACGGCGACGACGATTCCGAGCCCGCCCCGGAGGACCCCGACGGCCGCGACGCTGATCGGGGCGCCGCCCGACAAGAGGCGTTGGCCCCTGCCGTGGGATTCGGGGCGCCGATAGCCTCGAAGGGCAGGGGGTGGCGTTGCCGCGCTGCGGCCTGCAGGGTGCTCGGGAGGCGCGAGATGGACGCGGCGATCCGGACGGTCGGTCTGTCGAAGCATTTCGGTCGGGTGGTGGCCCTGGATGCCCTGGATCTGGAGGTGGCTCCCGGGGAGATCTTCGGGTTCCTGGGGCCGAACGGGGCCGGGAAGTCAACGACGATCCGCCTGATGCTGGGCCTGTTGCGCCCGACGCGGGGGGAGGCATGGCTGGCGGGGGTCCCCGTCGGTGACGTCGAGCGGGCGCACCGATCCGTGGGGTACCTGCCGGGAGACGTGTCGCTGTGGCCCCAGCTGACCGGTGCGGAGGTCCTGGAGTTCCTGGGCAACCTGATCGGAGGGGTGGACCGCGCGTTCCGCGACGAGCTGCTTGAGCGCTTCGACCTGGATCCCAGCCGGCGGGTCCGGTCCTATTCGAAGGGCAACCGGCAGAAGGTGGCGCTGGTGGCGGCGTTCATGACTCGGCCGAGCATCCTGCTCCTGGATGAGCCCACCGTCGGGCTGGACCCGCTGATGGAGGCCGAGTTCCAGGCCGTGGCACGGGCCGCCGCGGTCAACGGTCAGACCGTGTTCCTCTCCTCGCACCTCCTCGACGAGGTGGAGGACCTGTGCCAGCGGGTGGCCATCCTGCGTGCCGGCCGGCTGGTGGAGGTGGCCACCCTTGAGGAGCTGCGCCGGCTGGAGACCACGATCTTCGAGGCGGTGCTCGCCGGGCAGGTCCCCGAGTTCGCCGACCTGCCCGAGGTGGTCGGCGTCGAGCCGTTCGAGCATGGGGTCCGGGTCACGGTCAGCGGCCCGCCCGGCGAGGTGGTCGCCCGGCTGGGCACCGCGGGAATCCGCCGGCTGAACAGCCGGGCCCCGAGCCTCGAGCAGATATTCCTGACCTACTACCAGACCCGCCCGTCCCAACAGGACGCCGTGGCGGCTGCGCATGGCCACGTTGGCGTGGCCCACCGCAGCGGGGGCGGCGGTGAGCGCTGATGACGGCCACCCGTCGTGCTCACCCAACGGCTCCCCGAAGCAGCGCGGGAGTTGGCATGCCGGCGCCGGTTGAGACCCGCAATGGTTCGCATCGGGTCACGGGGTCCACTCCGGCCCGGGCTCGGCCAGGTCGTGCGGTCGCTGGCCTGTACGCCCGGCTGATCCGACGCGGCACGCTGCTGCTGGCCGTGGCGATGGCCGGCTACAGCGCGCTCGAGATCGCCAGCTACCGCTCGGCCTATCCGGACGGCATCTCATCGACGCAGTTCGCGATGTTCGAGGACAACCCGGCTGTGCGAATGATCAGCGGCGCGCCCCACGCGCTGGACACCGCCGGCGGGTTCGCCGTGTGGGACGCCGGATGGATCTGGCAGCTGATCCTGGCGGTGTGGGCGATCCTGACCGTCACCCGGCTCCTGCGCGGCGACGAGGACCTCGACCGATCCGACCTGGTCCTGGCAGGGCCGGTCCGCGCCACCCGAGTGACCGTCATCGCCCTGGCAGTGGTCGCCACTGCCGGGCTGCTGGTCGGCATGGTCGTCACGGTTTCGATGACCGTCCTGGGCCAGCCGCTCGCCAGCTCGGCCCTGCTCGGCCTGGCCCTGGCCGGGGTCTGCGCCACGTTCGCCGCGGTCGCCGCCCTTGCCAGCCAGCTCGTGGAGGTGCGCCGCCGGGCGGCGGGTCTGGCGGCGGGTCTGCTCGGCGTCGCCTGGATCGTGCGCATGATCGGAGCAAGCACCGATCCCCGGGCCTGGCTGGAGTGGTTCACCCCCCTCGGGTGGCTGGATCTGCTGCACCTGTACGGCCAGCCAGAACCGCTTCCGCTGGCCCTCCTGATCCTGGCCCCGGTGGCCCTGGGGGTGGCTGCGATGGGCCTGCGCGCCCGGCGGGACACCGGTTCGGCCGTGCTGGTCGCCGAATCCGGGCGGCCGCCGAAGCTGGCCCTGCTGGGCAGCCCCACCGCCTTCGCGTGGCGCACCAACGGTGCCGTCCTGCTGGCCTGGCTGCTCGGCCTGGCGGCCTACGCCGCGATCATGGGGGCCATCCTGGCCAGCATGATCGACTGGCTCGCTGGGGACGAGGGATACCAGCGGATCCTGGCCGCGATGGGCCTGGATCAGGCCCTCACCAACAAGGGGTTCCTCGCGTTCGTCGCCACCATCTACGGCCTTGCCATCGCGCTGCAGGTGGCCTGGCGCCTCGGGGCCACTCGGGCCGAAGAGGAGTCCGGCCGGCTCGAGGTGGTCCTCGCCGCCCCCGTCACCCGGCTGCGCTGGATGGCCGGCCACACCGTCCTCTCCGTGCTCGGCGCGGTCCTGCTCATCCTTGCCGGCGGAACAGCACTGTGGCTCGGCGCGTCGGCGGCCGGGTCGGCCGGCCTCACCTGGTGGGACACCACACGTGCCACCCTGAACACGCTCCCGGTCGCCGTGCTCGTCACCGGGATGGGAGTCGCCGCCTTCGGGATCCTGCCGCGGCTCACCGTCGCCCTGCCCGTGGCGTTCGCCGTGGTCGGGTTCGTCGCCTCGATGCTCGGGCCGGCCCTGGACTGGCCGCAGTGGGCCCTGAACCTGTCGCCGTTCACTCACCTCGCCCTGGTCCCCGCCGAGCCCTGGGCGGCCACCTCCGGTCTGGTCATGACCGGCCTCGGCGTTCTGCTTGCCCTGTCCGGGCTGCTCGCCTTCCAACGGCGCGACCTCACCGCCAGCTGAAGACCCGGCTGACCCGCGTGGCGTGGGCGTGTCGGTGCCCAGGTCAGGGATGTTGGCCTGCTGAGAGGAGGTTCCCATCTCGTTCACCGACGATGCGGGGTCGTTGAGCGGTACCCGGGCGCACTCGGATTGAGCGGACCGAGGGGCCAGCCGTGCGGGGCGACTATGGCCACGGAGCGTCCGATCGCCTCAGGGCCGTTCGCCCCTTCCCGGGCGCCCCGGGGCGAGGGGACGATGGTGGGGACCCCCGGTGGGCTCCTCCGGGGCGAGGTGGCGGAGATGATGAGCACGCCAGCGCAGGCCCCCCTCGATGAGTGCGGGGTGCTGTGCCGCGGTTTGACGAAGGACTACGGGCAGGGCCATGGGCTGTTCGACCTCGACCTGGACATCGACCGGGGCGAGGTCTTCGGCTTCGTCGGACCGAACGGCGCAGGCAAGACGACGACGATCCGGCTGCTGATGGATCTGATCCGCGCGGACCGGGGAACGGCGACGATCCTCGGCCTGGACTCCCGCCGGGACAGCCGCGCCGTCAAGCGCCGGGTGGGGTACCTGCCTGGCGAGCTGCCGGCCTTCCCCGGTGTGAGCGCCGGGTACGTGGTGGGCCTGCTTGCTGGACTGCGTGGAGGGGTCGATCGTGCCCGGATCGCAGCCCTCGCGCAGCGGCTCGACCTGGACCTGAGCCGGCGCTACCAGTCCCTGTCGCACGGCAACAAGCAGAAGGTCCACCTGGTCCAGGCGTTCATGCACTCGCCGGAGGTGCTGATCCTCGACGAGCCGACCCTCGGGCTGGACCCCTTGGTGCAGCGGGAGTTCCGGACCCTGGTGGCCGAGGCGGCCGCCGGTGGGGCCACGGTGCTGCTCAGTTCCCACGTGCTGGCTGAGGTGGAGCTCATCTGCGACCGGATCGGACTGATCCGCGAGGGCCGCCTGCTGCGGGTCGGCTCGATGGAGCAGTTGCGGACGGTGCGGGCGCACCGGGTCGAGGCCCTGGTTCGCGATCCTGGTGAGGCCCGCGACCTGGCCGCGGTGAGGGGCGTGTCGGACGCGGCCGTCGACGACCGGCTGGTCACCTGCACAGTGCACGGCGACATCGGGCCGCTGCTCGCGTTCCTCTCGGGGTGGCAGGTGACCGAGCTGGACAGCCGCGAGCTGTCGCTGGAGGAGGTGTTCGTCACTGAGTTCGCTGGTGCGCCCCGTGCCTGGGCCCGGGACGAGTGATCACGCCGCGCCCCCCGCGGTGCGTGGGCTGACGCACGGCGGGTTGGTGCGCGACTCGCTGCGCGCCCACCGGGTGGGGATGCTGGCGTGGATCCTCGGCGGCGGGCTGGCGATGCTCGGCACGGCTGCCGCCCTGGCCGCCGAGATGGCGGACTTCCCGGGCGGGCCGGCTGGCCTGGCGGCCAGCGTGTCCGCCGGGGCCGAGGCGATGCGGCTGCTGCGCTGGCCCGCGGAACGGCTGGACACCCTCGGCGGCTACCTCACGTACCACAACGTGATCCTGTTCAACCTGTTCCTGGCCATCTACGGCCTCGTGCAGGGGGCCCGCGACATCCGAGGTGCCGAGGAGCGCGGCGGGCTCGAGGAGATCCTGGCCACCGGACACCCCAGGGCGGCGGTGGTCCGCGACCGGTCAATCGGCTTCGCCCTCGTGGCGGCCCTCATCGGCCTGGGCATCGGCGGGGGCTTGGCCGCCGGGGTTGCCGCAGGGGGCCAGCCCGACCTCGTCGGGTCGCTGATCACCATGGGAACCTCCGGGCTGGTCGCCTTCGCCGGGTACGGCCTCGGCATGCTGCTGTCCCAGATCGTGGGCAGCGTCCGGGCTGCTGGCGGCATCGGCTCGGTCCTGCTGTGCGCCCTGTACGTGGCCACCAATGTCGAGGACGACCTTGGCCCCCTGTCATTCGTGCGGTTCGGCTCGCCGTTCCACTGGGCCAACCAGTCCCGGGCACTCCTGCCCGGACACGGCCTTGACCTTGCCGCCACGGCCATGCTGGTCCTGGTGGCGGTGGCGATGCTGGCGCTGGCCGCCTGGGCCTTCAGCGCACGCGACTGCGCGGCCCCGCTGTTGGTCCGCCGGCAGCGCGCTGGAACAGCGCCGCGGGGCGAGACGGCCGCCCCGGGAATCGAGCAGGTCCCCCATCGGATGCTCGGCTCGGTCGCCGCGGCGAGCATCCGCCGCGGGTGGCTCGCGATGGCGGTGTGGGCCGGCTGCGTCGGCGCCTTCACCGCGATGTTCGCGGTGCTGCAGCCCCAGGTGATGGACTACTGGAACCAGTTCGACTTCGCATCCGCGCTCACCGGCGCGACGGGCAGCACGTCGCCGCAGGACACCTACTGGTCGTTCGCCGGCGAGTTCTTCACCCCGGTGATCGCGGCCTACGTCATCACCCAGGCCTCCGGCTGGATCGCCGACCTCACCCACGGGCGGGTCGAGATGGTGATGTCCGCACCGATCACATGGCCGATGCTCGTCCGCGGCCGGCTCGCGGCAACCAGCGTCGGGGTGGCCGTCATCATCGCCGGCGCCCTCACCAGCCTGGCCCTCGGCGCAGCCTCGGTCGGCAGCCCGCTGGGCCCGGCGGCCGTGGCCCGCCTGGCCGTCGTCGGCCTGCTGTTCGGCACCGCGCTGGCCGCAGTCGCCGCGATCGTCGTGGCCCTCGTGCGCCGGCCGCTGGCAGTCACCCTCATGGCAGTGCTCGTCGGCGCCTCCTACCTGCTCGCCTGGCTGGTGCCCACCCTCCAGTGGCCGCAGTGGCTGAACAGGCTGTCGGTGTTCTGGGCCTTCGGCCATCCGTACCTCGGGTGGCCGTCCGGAACGCAGGTGCTGCTCCTTCTGGTGCTCGCCGTGGCCGGCAGTGCCGTCGCCGGCGCGATCGCCGGGCGGACCGCCAAGGTCCCATGAACCCCATGGACGCACGCAGGAAGTCACGCTGTCGGACCTCCGGAACGTCTGGTCCACGGCCTCGAGTGCCTCACCGCGGACCGCAGCTGGCGACACCGCGCTGGCCGGCGAGCCGGGTGCGCATGCCCGATAGGGAGGGGAGCAGCCAGCCATGGCGAGGACATACCCACGAGCACGGCCCACGGGCTCGTCTCGTCCTCATGTCATTCCTGGCCCCCGTGTTCCTGTTGGCGCTGCCCGCCCTGTTCGTCGCGCTGGGAGCTGCTGTGGACCAGCGGATGCAGTGGACCCCGGCACCCACTCCACCGGCCCACCTGATCGTCGGAGTCCCCCTGACCCTGGCAGGCATCGCGCTCGGCCTGTGGTCCAACCACCAGCTCTTCAGCGTCGGACGCGGTACACCGCTGCCCCTGATGCCGACGCAGGACCTCGTCGTCGGGCTCCCCTACGCGCGCATGCGCAACCCGATGGCCCTCGGGGCGGTCAGCCTGTACCTGGGCGTGGCGACACTGTTCCGATCGCCGGGCGCGATGGTCGTCGTGCTGCTGGGCGCAGCTGCACTGCTGACGTACATCAGGGTGGTCGAGGAGCGGGGACTGAGTGCGAGGTTCGGCCCGAGCTACCTGGCCTACCGACGGCAGACTCCCTTCCTGTTCCCCCGCCTCGACATCGACCACCAGCCCGCTGAGGGCCGCCACCGGCCAGCCTCGCCGATCCCCCGCTCGTGGTTGCCGGTACCGGCGCCACGCTGCAGGCTGGAGCCCTCGACGGGACGGAGGACGTGCGTGGGCAGGCTGATCTACGCGGCCAACATGTCGCTGGACGGGTTCCTGGAGGACCAGGCCGGGGCGTTCGACTGGTCGGTGCCGGATGAGGAGGTGCACGCGTTCTGGAACGAGTACGAACGGGGCATCGGGACGTCGCTCTACGGGCGCCGGATGTACGAGACGATGCGGGTCTGGGACAGCGACGACTGGCTGGTGGACGAGCCCGCGGTGCTCCGCGAGTTCGCCAGCATCTGGCGTGACACCGACAAGGTCGTGTTCTCCTCCACGCTGGGCGACGTCTCGACGGCCCGCACGACGCTGCAGCGCACGTTCGAGCCCGAGGCGGTGCGACAGCTCAAGGAGGCCTCCGGCTCGGACCTGAGCATCGGGGGTCCCGGGATCGCGGCGGAGGCGTTCCGGCACGGCCTGGTCGACGAGTGCGTGCTGCTGCTCCACCCGGTGCTCGTGGGCGGCGGGAAGCCGGCGCTGCCGCGCGGCGTCCGGCTCGACCTCGAGCTGCTGGACCAGCGGCGGTTCGCCAACGGCGTCATCCACGTCCGCCACGCGGTCCGCACTCCCTGACCCGAGGATCGGCCGGACAGCCCACCGGGCGCCACCGCCCCCCGGCCCTCACCAGATCAGCCAGCCGCCGTTCGGGTAGTAGGTCATGTGGACGGCGTCGACGAACGAGAGCGCGGCCTGGGCGATGATGACGGCGTTGAGGCCGAACGCCAGCCATGCCGCCAGCCGGCCGCCCCGGCGTCGAAGGTCCACCGGACGCAGCGAGTCTGCCGCGGTGTTCCGCCGTGTCTACCGTGGGGCGGCCGGGAGGCGCATGATGGAGTGGTCCGGGGCTGCCGACGTGCCCCGGGCAAGGGGAGATGGGCTCATGCGGATCACGCGGCGTGCGGTCAC
>JBDHZV010000104.1:0-10028 GCA_039812125.1 Candidatus Nanopelagicales bacterium | reverse complement strand
CTGTTCAACTGGGCGTACGCCCGGCACACCGGCGGCACGTTCGTGTTCCGGATCGAGGACACCGACTCGGCCCGCGACACCGAGGAGTCCTACGAGCAGCTCGTGGCGGCCCTGCGGTGGCTGGGCCTGGACTGGGACGAGGGCCCCGGCGTCGGAGGCGAGGTGGGCCCCTACCGGCAGTCCCAGCGGCTCGGGATCTACGACGACGTGGCGCAGCGCCTGCTCGCCGCCGGTCGTGCCTACCGGTGCTACTGCACCCCGGAGGAGCTCGAGGAGCGTCGCGAGCTGGCCCGGCGCGAGGGCCGTACGCCCGGTTACGACGGTCACTGCCGCGCCCTGGAACAGGAGCAGCGAGAGGCGTTCGAGGCGGCGGGTCGCCGTCCTGCCCTGCGGTTCCGGATGCCGGACACCGGGCTGGGCTGGGACGACCTGGTGCGGGGCCCGGTGAGCTTCGCGGCCGAGCACGTCCCGGACTACGTCCTGGTCCGGGCCAACGGCGAGCCGCTGTACACGCTGGTGAACCCCGTCGACGACGCCCTGATGGCCATCACGCACGTGCTGCGCGGTGAGGACCTGCTGTCGTCCACCCCGCGCCAGATCGCCCTGTACGACGCCCTCGGTGAGATCGGCATCGGCACCGGCACCGCCCCACGGTTCGGGCACCTGCCCTACGTGATGGGGGAGGGCAACCGCAAGCTGTCCAAGCGGGACCCGCAGTCCAGCCTGAACCTGTACCGCGAGGAGGGCTTCCTGCCCGAGGGCCTGCTGAACTACCTGGCCCTGCTCGGCTGGTCGATGGGGGAGGACCGGGAGTTCTTCAGCAAGGAGCAGATGGCGGCCGCCTTCAGCCTGGACCGGGTCAGTGCCAACCCTGCCCGGTTCGACCTGAAGAAGTGCACCGCGATCAACGCCGACTGGGTGCGCGCGCTGCCGGCCGACGTGCTGGCCCAGCGCGTGGCGGAGGTCCTGGTGGCCCGCGGCGTCCTGGCCGAGCCGGTGCCCGCGGACGACGCCCGCGTGCTGCGCGCGGCGATCCCGTTGGTGCAGGAGCGCATGGAGACGCTGGGGCAGGCGGTGGGCATGGTCGGCTTCCTGTTCGCCGACGAGGACGCGTTCACCATCGACGCGGCGGACGCTGCGCGCATGCTCGCAGCCGATTCGGTCCCGGTCCTGACCGCGGCCCGGGACGCCCTGGCGGCCCTGGTCGCGTTCGAGGCGCCCGACATCGAGGCGGTCCTGCGCGCGGCGCTCGTCGAAGGGCTCGGGCTCAAGCCCAAGGTGGCCTTCGGGTCGCTTCGGGTCGCGGTGACGGGTCGGCGGGTCTCCCCGCCGCTGTTCGAGTCGATCGCGCTGCTTGGTCGCGACCGCACCCTCGCCCGGGTCGAGGCGGCGCTGGCGAGGGCCGCCGCCGCCTGACAGCGCAGCTCCGCGGGGCCCGGTACCCCTGGCCTGCGGGGGCGCGCACCTGCCAGCGCCGCCAGCCGCGGCCGCAGGGGCGTTGCTCGGTAGGTTGGGTCCGTGATCGACTCCACCCTGTTCATGCAGGACCTCGACGACCGGCGCGTGCCCCTGTCCGTCGGGATGATCGCCCGGTGGCTCATGAAGGCCGGCCTGGGATCCCAGGCCGCCGAGCTGACCGCCGACCGGGTGGTGCGCGTCATCGGGGCCCAGGTCCAGGACGCCGGACCGATCCCGGAGGGCCACACCGTGCGCCGCGACACGGTGTTCGCCCAGATGAGCGAGGTCCTGCTGGCCGATGGACTGGCCGACGTGGAGCGGCGGGTCCGGATCCGCAGGTGGGTCCGCACCGCCGGGCAGCCGCTGGTCGTCGCCCTGGGCGGCTCGTCGGGCGTGGGCAAGTCGACGGTGAGCCAGGAGGCCGCCGACCGCCTGGGCATCTCGGTCGTGATCAGCACCGACCAGGTGCGCGCCGTGGTGCGCTCGGTGCTCGACGCTGACCTGGTGCCGGCGCTGCACCAGAGCTCGTTCTCCGCCGCCCGGATGCTCCGGTCGAACCTCTCCGGCAACCGGATGCTGTTCGCCTACGAGGAGCAGGCACGCATCGTGCAGCACGGGACGATGGCCCTGGCTCGGCGCTCGGTCAAGGAGGGCCAGCAGGTGATGGTCAACGGGGTCCACATCGTGCCCGGCCTGATCGACCTGGACGTCGAGTTCCCGCTGTTCACCTACGTGCTGACCGTGGGCGACGAGGAGCAGCACCGGGCCCGGTTCATCCGGCGCTTCCTGGACGGTGACCGCAAGCCGACCGAGTACCTGCGCCGGATGGACGCCATCCGCGAGCTCGACGGCTACATCGTCGAGCAGTGCCATCGCCACGGCGTTCCGGTCATCGTCAGCACGACCTTCGAGGAGACGGTGCTGGCCGTCATGGACGCGGTGGGACGCGACCTGGAGGCCCGGTTCGACACCCATCCCAGCACGAGCTGACCCCACGGGCGATGCGATTTGGGGCCGTGCGCAGCCGCCCGGTATAGTTCTGCCTGCCCTTGGGGTATGGGGTAATTGGCAGCCCGACGGATTCTGGCTCCGTTAGTCTAGGTTCGAGTCCTGGTACCCCAGCTGGTGTGTGGTGGGTCTCCCGAAAGGGTATGATTCAGGACATACCGCCGGTTCGCCGGTAGCAAGGAACGCACGGCCCCGTTGTGTAGCGGCCTAGCACGCCGCCCTCTCAAGGCGGTAGCGCGGGTTCGAATCCCGTCGGGGCTACGCGGTTCGCGAGGGACCTCCAGATGGAGGTCCCTCGCGGCATTTCCGGGGGTTCCCGAGCCAGTGCCCGCTGACCGGGACTACTCGCGGCGCAGCGCCTCGGTGAGCCTGGTTGCGGCGCCCAGCACGGCCGCGCTGTGCAGCCGACCCGGGACCCGGCCCATCCGCTCGAACGGTCCGGACACCGAGACCGCGGCGACGACCTTGTTCGAGGGCCCGCGCACCGGGGCACTGACCGAGGCCACGCCGTGCTCGCGCTCCGCGACGCTCTGGGCCCAGCCGCGCCGGCGCACGGCAGCCAGGGTGGTCGCGGTGAACGCCGAGGCGCGCAGCCCGGCGTGGATGCGGTCGGGGTCCTCCCACGCGAGCAGGACCTGGGCGGCGGAGCCCGCGTGCATGGTGAGCACGGATCCCACCGGAACGGTGTCGCGCAGCCCGGTCAGGCGCTCCGCGGCCGCCACGCAGATCCGCATGTCCCCCTGGCGGCGGTAGAGCTGGGCGCTCTCGCCCGTCGTCTCGCGCAGCTGCGCCAGGATCGGCCCCGCCGCGGCGACGAGACGATCCTCGCCGGCCGCGGCGGCCAGCTCGGGAAGGCGCGGGCCGAGGACGAAGCGTCCTGCCACGTCGCGGGCGACCAGCCGGTGGTGCTCGAGTGCGCTGGCCAGTCGGTGCGCCGTGGGACGAGCCAGCCCGGTGGCGGCCACCAGGCCGGCCAGCGAGAGCGGGCCGCCTTCGAGGGCGTCGAGGATGAGCGCGGCTTTGTCGATGACGCCGACTCCGCTAGAGTAGGATGCGTCCACAAGATGATACTGCCGTCTCGATTGGTGAGACGTCAACTTCGGCCACGAATCGGAGGTCGCCGTGGGTCGCACACTGGCCGAGAAGGTCTGGGACGCGCACGTCGTGCGCAGCGCGCCGGGGGAGCCGGACCTGCTCTACATAGACTTGCACCTGGTCCACGAGGTCACCAGCCCGCAGGCGTTCGACGGGCTGCGAGCTGCCGGCCGGCCGGTCCGCCGGCCCGATCTCACGCTGGCCACGGAGGATCACAACGTCCCCACCGTCGACATCGACAAGCCCATCGCGGACCCGGTGTCCCGGGCCCAGGTGGACGCGCTGCGCACCAACTGCGCCGAGTTCGGGGTGCCGATCTTCTCCCTGGGCAGCGCGGACCAGGGAATCGTCCACGTGGTCGGCCCGCAGCGGGGCCTGACCCAGCCGGGCATGACGATCGTGTGCGGCGATTCGCACACCTCCACCCACGGGGCCTTCGGCGCGCTGGCGTTCGGCATCGGCACCTCCGAGGTGGAGCACGTCCTGGCCACCCAGACCCTGCCTCTCAAGCCGTTCCGGACGATGGCCATCACGGTCGAGGGTCAGCTGCCCGACGGCGTCACGGCCAAGGACCTGATCCTGGCGGTCATCGCCCGGATCGGTACCGGCGGCGGGCAGGGCTACGTGCTGGAGTACCGCGGGGAGGCGATCCGGGCGCTGAGCATGGAGGCCCGGATGACGATCTGCAACATGTCGATCGAGGCCGGGGCCAGGGCGGGCATGATCGCCCCCGACGAGACCACGTTCGCCTACATCGAGGGCCGCCCCATGGCACCGACCGGGCAGGACTGGCAGGACGCGGTCGCCTGGTGGCGGACGCTGGTCACCGACGACGACGCCGTGTTCGACGCCGAGGTGGTCATCGACGCCTCGCAGCTGTCGCCGTTCGTGACCTGGGGGACCAACCCCGGGCAGGGTGTCCCGCTGTCCGCGACGGTCCCGGTGCCCGAGGAGTTCGCCGACCCGGTGGACCAGGCCGCGGCCCGCAAGGCGCTGGAGTACATGGGCCTGACCGCAGGCATGCCGATGCGCGACATCGCGGTCGACACCGTCTTCCTCGGCTCCTGCACCAACGGCCGCATCGAGGACCTCCGCGCGGCAGCCGAGATCCTGCGGGGCCGACAGGTCGCCGACGGCGTGCGGATGCTGGTGGTGCCCGGATCGGTCCGGGTCCGGCTGGCCGCGATGGCCGAGGGCCTGGACCAGGTGTTCACCGCGGCGGGTGCCGAGTGGCGCGAGGCCGGCTGCTCGATGTGCCTGGGCATGAACCCCGACACGCTGCGCCCCCAGGAGCGCAGCGCCTCGACGTCGAACCGCAACTTCGAGGGTCGCCAGGGCCCGGGCGGTCGCACCCACCTGGTGTCCCCGCAGGTCGCCGCGGCCACGGCCGTCCGCGGCACCCTGAGCTCCCCGGCCGACCTGGACTGAGAGGAACGCCATGGACCGCTTCACCGTGCACACCGGCACCGTCGTGCCGCTGCGTGCCAGCAACGTCGACACCGACCAGATCATCCCGGCGCGCTACCTCAAGCGGATCACCCGCCACGGCTACGAGGACGCCCTGTTCGCCGCCTGGCGCAGCGATCCGGGCTTCGTGCTCAACGACCCGGCCCGCGCCGGTGCCACGATCCTGGTGGCGGGACCGGACTTCGGCACCGGGTCCTCCCGGGAGCACGCCGTGTGGGCGCTGCAGGACTACGGCTTCACCGTGGTCATCTCCTCGCGGTTCGCCGACATCTTCCGCGGCAACTCCGGCAAGGGCGGGCTGCTGACGGCAGTCGTGGACCAGGCCGTCGTCGAGCAGCTGTGGGAGGCCACCGAGGCCGACCCCGCTGCCCAGGTGACGGTGGACCTGCAGGAACGCACCGTCTCCTTCGGTGACGTGGTCGCGCCGTTCGAGATCGACGACTACGTCCGGTGGCGGCTGCTGGAGGGCCTGGACGACATCGGCATCACCCTGCAGAGCGCCCCGCTGATCGAGGATTTCGAGCGCCGCCGGCCCGCGTTCGCACCCCGGACCGCGTAGCGTGTGCCCGGGGCGCGGGCGGGTGCCTGCGTGTCGGCAGATCAGGGCAGCCCGGGCATGGCCCGGTCGGGTTCGCGGAGGGATCGTGGCATGAACAAGGCCGAGCTCATCGAGGTCGTCGCGGCGCGCCTCGACGCCAGCAAGAAGGACACGGCCCAGGCCGTCCAGGCGGTCGTGGAGGCAATCCAGGAGGCCGTGGCCAAGGGGCAGAAGGTGTCCATCAGCGGATTCGGCGTCTTCGAGAAGGCGGCGAGGCCGGCGCGGACCTACCGCAAGCCCTCCACCGGCGAGGCCATCAAGAAGGTGGCCACAGCGGTTCCGAAGTTCCGTCCAGGCGGCGACTTCAAGGCGTTCGTCAGCGGGGAGAAGAGCATCGCGTCGACCGCCGTGAAGGCTGCTCGCGACGCCGGTGACGACGTGATCGACGCCGCGGAGTCCGTGGTTCGCCGCGTGACGGGCCGCCCCGCCACGGAGCCGGTCAGCGCGGCTGCCGCGGCAGCGCCGGCGGCACCGAGCGCCCCGGCGGCACCCGCGGCACCGGCTGCCGCGAGGAAGGCGACGGCGGCCCGCAAGCCCACCACCGCCACGAAGGCCACGACCGGGACCACCGGCGCGGCCAGGTCCACGGCTGCCAAGCGGGCTGCTGCTGGCACTGCGAAGGCACCGGCCCGGGCACCCCGAGCGGCAGCCACGCCCGCGGCGCCCGCCGCGTCGAGCGGTGGGGCCGCGTCCGAGGCGGAACTGCCCTAGCTGTACCCGGCCCCGACAGTGCCCGGCCCGACCCCGGCCGGGCACTGTCGCGTCCGGCCGGCACGGCGTCGTGCGACGCCGCGTGAGACCGACAGGGCGCCGGCACGGGGTATACGGTGAGGGCCGCGGAGCGCGGCGTCGAGGAGGGTTGCCCGTGGTGCTCAAGACGGTGACGGTGCCCCTGGGCATGTCGTACCGGACCGCCGAGGCGCTGCTGTGGCCATGGATGATGGCCATGACCCGGCGGGAGTGGCAGGGCCAGGACAACCTGGGCCGCCACGGTGCGGGCATCGTGGTCGCGCCCAACCACATCTCCTGGTTCGACCCCCTGGTCATGGCGCACTTCCTGCACGACAGTGGCCGGCCACCGCGGTTCATGGGCAAGCAGTCGGTGTTCGACGTGCCCGTCGTCGGGCGGATGATCCGGGGTGCCGGGCAGATCCCGGTCGCCCGCGACACGGACCCCACGACGGCGCTGGCCGAGGCAGTGGCCGCCGTGCGAGGTGGGGAGTGCCTGGTGATCTACCCGGAGGGCACGATCACCCGGGACCCCGGGATCTGGCCGATGAGCGGCAAGACCGGCGCGCTGCGGGTCGCCCTGGAGGCCGACGCGCCGCTGGTGCCCGTCGCCCAGTGGGGGGCGCAGAAGGTCATGGCCCCCTACTCCAAGCAGTTGCGGCTGCTGCCCCCGAAGCGCATGCAGGTCATCGCGGGACCTCCCGTCGACATCGACGACCTGCGTGGCCGGGAGGTGACCCGGGAGCTGCTCGAGGTGGGCACGAACCGGCTGATGGACGCGATCACAGCCCTGCTGGAGCAGCTGCGGGGGGAGACCGCCCCGGAGCAGCGACTGGACTGGGCTGCGGAGAAGCGGCGGCGCGCCGCAGAGGGAACGGAGGACAGCTGATGGCACGCGTAGCCGTGATGGGCGCCGGCTCGTGGGGGACGGCGTTCGGGATGATCCTGTGCGACGCCGGCGGCGACGTCGTGCTGTGGGCCCGTGAGCCCGAGGTCCAGGAGTCGATCAACGTCCACCACCGCAACGACCTGTTCCACCCCGGGGTGGCGTTCCCTGAGCAGATGCGGGCCACGGGAGACCCGGCCGAGGCGCTCGACGGCGCCTCACTGGTGATCCTGGCCATCCCCGCGCAGACCCTGGCCACCAACCTGACCCAGTGGCGTGACCTCATGGCCCCCGACTCCGTCGTGGTCTCCCTGATGAAGGGCATCGAGCTGGGGACCATGCGCCGCATGAGCCAGGTGATCTCCGGCGACGGCGGCATCCCCGCCGAGCGGGTCGCCGTGGTGTCCGGTCCGAACCTGGCCCGGGAGATCGCGCTGCGCGCCCCGGCGGCGACCACGGTCGCCTGCCCGGACGAGGCCTCGGCGCGGCGGCTCCAGGACGCCTGCACGACCTCGTACTTCCGGCCGTACTGGACCACGGATGTCGTGGGAGCCGAGATCGGTGGGTCGGTGAAGAACGTCATCGCCCTGGCCAACGGGATGGCTGTCGGGCTGGGCTACGGGATGAACTCGCAAGCGTCGCTGATCACCCGTGGCCTTGCCGAGATGTCGCGGCTGGGAGTGGCGCTGGGGGCCCACCCGATGACCTTCCTGGGGCTTGCGGGCATGGGTGACCTGATCGCCACGTGCCAGTCCCCGCTGTCGCGCAACCGGACCTTCGGCGAGAACCTCGGCAAGGGCCTGACCGTCGAGGAGACCGTGGCCATCACGAAGCAGACCTGTGAGGGCGTGAAGTCCTGCCAGCCCATCCTTGACCTGGCCCGCTCCCACGGCGTCGAGATGCCGATCACCGAGCAGGTGGTCCAGGTCGTCCACCACGGGACGTCCCCGGCGGACATGCTCGGCGCGTTCATGTCGCGTGGCACGAAGCCGGAACAGGGTGCGGTCTAGATAGCCTGCTGGCGTGCGACTCCGTCACGCCCTCGCCGGCCTGGTCCTGCCCCTGACCCTCATCGCCCCCGTCGCGGCTGGAGCCGCGGTCCCGCCCGCGCCGGGCGGTGCTCCGTCCGCAGCATCGGTCGCCGTCGCCGCCACGCCCCTGCGAGGTGGGGACGTGTCCTGGCCGCAGTGCCCTCGTGGGATGGGCGTGCCCGGTCGGCGCACCCTCGGGCTGCCGATGCCGACGAGGAAGGCGCGCTTCGTGATCGTCGGGCTGACCAACGGCCGTGCGTTCACCCGCAACCCGTGCCTGGCCAGCCAGCTGTCCTGGGTGGCCAGGCGCTCGCTGCCGGTCGCGGGGTACACGATGCTGTCCTACCCGACCAGCGCGGAGCTGAAGAAGTACGCCGCCTCGGGTCCCTACACCACCGCCACCCTGACCGGCCGCCTGCGCAACTACGGCTACGCCCAGACCCGGTACGCCCTGGCCAACGCGGCCCGCGCGGGCCTGGCGGCACCGCTGGTCTGGGTGGACGTGGAGCCCCGTGCGGAGCGGCCCTGGTCGTCGCGCACCGCGCGCAACCGCGCGGTCATCACCGGTGCGCTGCGCGCCATCAGGGCGCGCCACCTGCGCGCGGGGATCTACTCCTACGCCTACGCGTGGCGGACGCTGACTGGGTCCTGGCAGCTGGACCTGCCCCTGTGGATGCCCAGCGGATCGCACGCCAGCACGTGGGCCAAGCGTCGCTCTGCCGCGCTGGCGGCCTGCCGGCGCACGTCCTTCACCGGTGGTGCCCTGGTCATGACCCAGTGGGTGTGGAACAACCGGGACTACGACATCGCCTGCCCGCCGCTGCGCGATCCGGCTGACTGGTTCGCAGTGCCGGGTGCCTGAGCTGGCCGGGTCAGCGCGGGGCCACGCGGTCCAGCTGCCCGACCAGGTCGGACCACAGGTCCTCCACATCCTCGATCCCGACCGAGAGCCGCAGCAGCCCCTCGGGCACGTCCGGGCTCTCCTCGGGCCAGCGCCGGCGACGCTCCAGTGTGGACTCCACGCCGCCCAGTGAGGTCGCGTGCAGCCAGAGGTCGGTGCCGGCGGCGACGGACTCGGCCGCGTCGGGACCTGCGTGCAGCTCCAGGGCGATGATGGCCCCGAAGCTCGACATCTGGGCGGCAGCAGCGGCATGCCCGGGATCGTCGGGCAGCCCCAGGTGGCGCACACGTGCCACGGCGGGATGGCCCGTGCAGCGGATCGCCAGCTCGAGGGCCGACTCGCAGCTGCGCTGCCAGCGCAGGGGGAACGTCCGCAGGCCGCGCAGGGCCAGCCATGCCTCCATCGGTCCCGGGATCGCCCCACCGAGCGTCCTGGCGCGCTGCAGCACCTCTGCCAGGGCTGGGTCGCGCACCACGGTGACCCCCAGCAGGACGTCGGAGTGGCCCGAGAGGTACTTGGTGGCGCTGTGCACCACCACGTCGGCGCCCAGGTCCAGGGGTCGCTGCCCCAGCGGGGTGGCGAACGTCGAGTCCACGACGACGAGTGCGCCCGAGCGGGCCGCTGCCCGGCACACCGTCGCGATGTCGATGACGTCGAGCGTGGGGTTGCTGGGAGTCTCCACCCACACCAGGGCCGCGCCCCGGGCCGCCTCGGCCAGGTCCTCGGTCCGGGCCGGCACCTCCCGCAGGTGCACGCGGCCGGCGTCGGCCCACCGCGCCAGCAGCGACCGCGTGCCGTTGTAGGCCACCCGTGGCACGACCACGGTCGAGCCCGTCGGCGCCAGCTCCGCCGCCG
>JBDHZV010000103.1:0-10116 GCA_039812125.1 Candidatus Nanopelagicales bacterium | reverse complement strand
ACGCCCTGCACACCCCCCTCGAACCGCTCACCCCCGCCCAGAGGCACGCCCTGAACCGCACCCGCGAACTGGCCGCCCTGTCCGACCTGTCCGGCGACGACCTGCTCGCCGGGCGGACCGCCCTGGCGCAGGCCGCCGCGTGGGCCCCCGCCGCCCTGGACTCCCTGATCTCGACCCCGGCCGCCGGGATCGGCCCCAAGCTGCCCGCCGAGCTGCGCACCCACCCCGGGCTCGCGCTGGCCGCCCTGCAGCGGCGCACCGTGCAGATCCCACCCGGGGCCCTCGACCCGCTCGCCGCGCTGTACACCACCGCAGCCGGCCCCCTGCACACCCCCACCCCCGGCCCCGGCGGACCGCCACCCGGGGTGCAGCTGGTCGCCCACCCACCGACGGCCCGGGCCACCCCGACCACCATGCCCCAGGCGTCCCGCGGGCCCACCACGACGGTCCGACGATGACGCCGGGCATGGCCTGGTGGTGGTACCTGTTCGGGCCCGACACGCAGCGGGCCCGCCTGGCCTGCACCAGCGGGCACTGGCAGGTCAGCTACGCCGGCCTGCACACCGTCACCCTGACCAGCCCCCGGGCGCTGATCCGGGCCCTGGCCGCCCACGGGCCCTGCCCCTGCCACCTGACCCCCGATCAGCTGCTCGACCCGACCCGGCTGCCCACCGCGTTCTGGGCCGGGCACCCGCCGTGGTCCCCGTCGCGGTGGCCCCGCCGGCACACCGCCCGCCACCGCCGCTGGTGGCAGGCCCACCTGCACTGCACGCGCCGCGCCCGCGGCGACCTCACCTGGGCCCCAGCACACCCCACCGCCGACGTCAGCGGCGCCCGCCTGCACGTCGACCTGCGCACCAACCCCCACGCGTGGCAGGCCGTCGTCGAGTTCGCCCTGGCCGGCGACTACCACCTCCACCGACACCGCGGCCAGGTATGGCTGCACCGCGGGGGCGACGACGCCCCGGTGTGGACGCAGCCTCCATGGCCCGGCCCGGCCCCCCGCGGGCGAGTGACCCGCCACCGGCGCGGTGACCTGACCTGGCTCCCCCGACCCCCCAGTCCTCCCCGACCGCTGCGCAGCCCCGCCCCCGGCAGGCCGACCGCCACGTCCACCGGAATGCTGGCCACCACCTCGGGTGGTTGGTACCTCTCCGGCGGCCGGACACCCATCACATTCCACCGCCACCCGCTCCCGCCAGGACGCTGACCACACCAGGCCCCGCCCGCAGCCGCATCTGCAGGGCGACGATCCCTGAACAAGCCGGGGATGAGCGCCCTGGACGGGACTTCAGCCCACCACCGGCGCGGATGACGGAGCGACCCGTACGCCCCCTACTCCGTCGGTCGTCGACGACGACCAACGGAAGTGACCAGTTCGGCGATCTGCGCCTGCGCGGCCGTTGCCCGGTCCTGCTCGACCTGAAGTTGAGCGGTGATCTGCTCGAGCATCGCCCGGGCCGCGTCCCGCTCCGCGGTCACGATCCCGGCTCGCGTCTGCGCCTCGGCCCGGTCGGTGCGCGCCTGGTCGGCCGCCGCGCGGGCCTCACGCGCCTCCCCCTGCGCTGCGTCCGCACGACGAGCCGAGCCCTCGGAGTCAGCCCGCGCGGCACGGGCGACTAGGACCGCCTCGTCACGGGCGGCGGCCGCATCCGCAGCCTGCGCCACGGCGGCGTCACGCTCCCCCCGGGCCGCGTCCCGCTCCGCGACCGCAACGCTCATGGCCGCCTGCGCAGCCGACAACTGCTCGCGAAGCTGCGCCACCTCGGCCCTGAGGGCCTCCACTCGCTCGAGCTCAGCCAGAGTCTCGGCTCGGGCGACCGTGAGCGCGGCCTCCGCAGCCTCGGCCTCGGCCCGCGCCCGGTCGCGTTCCTCGACTGCCGCGTCCCGCTCCGCCACCGCGGCTGCCCGCTCCCCCGATGCGGCCTCGGCTACCACCTGCGCCGCGTCCCGTTCAGCCCGCGCCGCCACCACCTCGACCCCGGCCAGCTCGGCGGCCGCCTGCGCCTGCGCCACACTCGCCGCCGCACGGGCCTCGGCCGAGCGCAGCGAGGCGTCCACCGCCTCCGGGTCGCCCAGCTCATCCAGCGTCTCGATCGCCGTCGCCAGCGTGCGGCGCAACAGCTCCACATCGCCGGTCAACGTGCGCCGAGCACCGACCGGTGGCGTCTCCCCCTGCGACCTGGCCAGAAACGCGCTCTTGCGGTTGTGTGTCGGGTCCTCGCAGTACGAGGACGGACGCCCGCCCGTCGCCACCGACACCGCCGGCCGGCCACAGCCGGGATACGCACACAACCGCTCCACGCCGTGGGTACTCATACTTCGAAAGCATAGCAGGAGACCAGACAGTAGAACAGAACGATACGGAACGGAACGAAATAACTTCGCTCGCTGACGGGCTCGCCTCTGTCGACCGCGAACACGCGGGCTGTCTTGCCTCACTTATGGGCGTCGTTATGGGGCCGCACTGCGCCTGTTAGCACCCGCCCGCACTGCGCCCCGTGTGCTAACACCGCTCGCTAACGCCGGCGTGTCGCTCACCGCTAACGCGCTCGCGGCCTGAGAGGCTGTCGCCGTCTGCACTGCGATTTCGGAGGGGGTTCGGCGGCGATGTCTCTGTTGGCCCGGGTGGTGGCCGTGATGAACGGCAAGGGTGGGGTGGGCAAGACCTCGCTGGCGGGGAACGTGGGGGCGCTCACCGCAGACGCGGGCTATCGGGTTCTGCTCGTGGATCTGGACCCCCAGGGGAACCTGGCCGAGGAGCTCGGCTATGTCGGCTCCGCCGTGGATGACGGGGGGAAGGCACTGGCGGCCGCGATGGCGTTCGGTGGCCAGCTCGGCCCCCAGCCCGTCCGCGTCAACCTCGACGTCCTGCCCGGCGGTGAGTACCTCGAGGACCTCGAGAACGTGCTCAGTACCCGCTCGGACCGCAGCAGTCGGCGCGCCGACGCCCACACCGCCCTGGCAAGGTGCTTGGCCGACGTGGCGGGGGAGTACGACCTCGTCCTGCTCGACTGCCCACCCGGGTCCCCGGCCCTGCAGACTGCCGCGCTCGGGGCTGCACGATGGCTGCTCATCCCCACTCGCACCGACGACTCCTCCCGCAAGGGCCTGCTCAAGGTCGCGCGCCGCTACGTTGAGGCGCGTGCTCGCGGCGCAGAGGTGGAGCTGCTCGGGGTGTGCTTGTTCGGTGTGACGGCCTCGGCCAAGAAGGTCAGAGCAGAAGCTCGAGCGGACCTCGAACGTGACCTTGGTGAGGCTGCTCCCGTGTTCGCCACAACCATCCGGTATGCCGAGGCCGCCGCGGTCGAGGCTCGGCGCCGGGGCATCCCGGTCCACGACCTCGAGGCCGCCGCTATGGACGGACCTCGCTGGTTCGAGCGGCTCCGTGATCCGAACCTGACGGCGCCGGCCGTGCCCGGCTCCGCAGCATCGCTAGCCTCTGACTACGCCGACCTGGCCCGAGAAATCCTTCAGACGCTGCAGGACCGAGAGTCGGTCGCAATCCAAGACGTCGCAGATGTCGAGGTCGGGGCATGAGCGGCAAGTTGGGCGACACCGGAGTGGGGGAGCTCTTCGCAACCAAGCCAGGCCGAGCCTCCAGTTTGACGGGCACCCTGGCTGCCAAACCCCGGCCCGCGCATCCTGAGCCCACCAGCAGCGCAGACGGGCCGGCAGCCCGCCACCAGGTCACGCCCACCTCGACGCCATCGCAGCGGCGCTCCGCCCCGAGCAGCAACCGACCTTCGGAGCCCAAGCCAGCGCCTCCCGCGAGTTCCGCGGTGACGGTCGTGTATGTGACCCAAGAGGACATCGACTGGATAGCCCGGCAACGGCAAGCCAGCGGTCGCACCAGCGCCCAGGTCGTTCTCACGGCTCTGGAACAACACCTCGACGAGCTCACCAACCAGTTCGCTAGCAGTCCGGCCCCCGTCCGGAATACGGGCTTGTTCGCCACGTTGAGTCGACCCCAACCAGTCGCCAGTCCCCGCCACGTCCAATTCGGCCTCCGGGGGATACCCGCCGAGGACCGCCGAGTGCTCGAGCAGCTCGTGGCTGAGACAGGAGCCGGATCTCTGTCGGCCCTGGTACGCAGGGCACTCTTCCTTGCTCGCTCCATCTCGCAAGGGCCCTGAGCGAAGGGCACCACCAGCCCATAGCGGGGTTGGCAGTGGGTTAGCAGTCACCGTTCGCGTGCGCGTTAGCACCCACTGCTACTCGGGGGCGCTGGGGCATGCCATCTGGAAGACCTCCCTGAGCAGGCCGATCCGGACTGCTCAGGGAGCGAGGGGGGAGGGGATCGCGTTGGTCCAGTCCACTTTCCCGCCCGAATCGGCCGCGCTCGGCTCGCATCACCTCTCGCTGGCGTTGGGTCAGGCCTCCCCAGATGCCAGCTTCGTCGTGCTGGTCGGCCCAGCGGTGGCAGGGGTCGAGCTCAGGGCATCGGCAGCAAAGCGCGACTGCCGCTTGGATGTCCCCTGGTTCGCCGCCGCCGAACCAGGGGAGGCCGGGTCGGGCCCGGCATAGTGCGAGGTCGAACCGAGGAAGGGGTTCCTCCGGCGCGAGGGTATGACTGGTCATGCGCTCTCCCGGCGTGTGGAGTGTGAGGTCGTGACTGCCAGTGCGCCGAGTTCGGCCTCGAGCAGGTCGTAGGCGGCGGCGACGGCCTGGTCGAGGCGTAGAAGTTCGGCAGCCCGCTGCGCTGGGCTCATCGCCAGGGTGGGGGAGTGGGTCCGCCGTTGGATGGCCCAGGTGGCGCGGTGCTGCTCCCAGACGGCCACGAGGGCGAGTTGGGTGCGTGGCTCAAGGCTGCGGTACCACGTCGTGCGAGCGGCGGCGCGGGAGTGGTACTCGGTCTCGCTGAGCCCTGCCAGCCAGGCCTGATGCAGCTGGTCTTCGCTGAGCGCGCCGGCCACCTGCCGGCGCGCGGCCAGCAGGTGTTTGACCCGGCCCTGTTCGGCTGGCGGCAGGCTGCGATAACGCTCGGCCCAACCCTGGCGGCGGGAGGCCTGGTCGGCCGGGTCCAACGAAGTCCACCACTTCTGCGCGCCGAGCTGGCGGGCTGTCGCGCCGCGCTGGATGGCCTGCTCACGCTGGGTGTGCCACCGGCCTCGCCCCGCCCGTACCCGGGTGTAAGCGACCCGTTCGGCGCCGATCTGCTCGGCCCGATGCTGGTGGGCCTGCACCGCGACCTGGGCCGTAGCCGAGGCGAGGTTGCCCAGGTCGCGGGCCGTCCACTGGCCGTGCTCGTCGCACACGGCCAACCCAGCGTGTGCCAGCCGCACCAGCCCGGCCAGCACAGTGCGCTGCGTCCGGGCGCTGGCCTGCTGCATCCCCGGGGGCCCCCAGCCCGCATCGTGGGCCACGTCGGGCGGGCTCACCGACGTGGGACGGCCAAGCAGCGCCAAGTACAGGTGCCACACCCGGGCCCCGAGCAGCGCCGCCACGGCGACGGGGGCGGGGCTCCCGGGAGGGCGGGGTGTGAAAGAACTAGGTGGTAAAGATGACGACAAGACCCCACCCTGGGGCGCTGGGCGAGGTGGCCGGTCGGGCAGCTGAGCGTGGTGGCTGCGCGCTTCGGGGGTGTCGGTGGCCGGGTCGAAACTGCGGTGCAGCACGATCCAGCCGGCGTCGTGGAGCTGATCGAGCGCGGCGGCGATGGTGGGCCTGGTCAGGCCGGTGTCGGCGACGAGATCGCGCTGCGGGCAGGGGACCCGGGCCTGACCAGTGCGGATCATCCGGTCCAAGAGCACATCGAGGACCCGGCGCAGGGTGTGCCTTCGGGGGTCCGGGTAACAGGTGATCCAGCACGCCAAGAACGCCCCCCGTAGCGCCTCGATCCGGTCGGCCAGGTCGTCGTGGGCTGGGTCGGCGCGACAGGATGGGCGGGGCGGCTGGTGACGCAGATCAGCTACGGCGCGGTTCCACACGCACGCGACCCACCAGCGCCGCCCCTTGCTGCGAGCCTTGGTGAACGCGCGGGGGTGGGCCTGGCCGATCGCCAGCCAGGCCTGGTCGGCGGACCAGCCGGCGGCAACCATCTGCCAGGTCGCGGTGGACTCCACCGCCGAACGGGAGGCGTCGGCCCACCCGGCGCTGCGGGCCGGTGGGACGCCCGTTGCCAGGTAGTCGGCCCAATGCGCCGGAAGGGCCCTGCGGGGCCGGGTCGGGGGTTGCTGGGCGCTGATCCGGGTCACCGGGCGGGAGGCAATGGCCGGCCGGCCGGGCAGCCCTGCCAGGGCGGTGCTCAGTCCGCGGGCCGCGGCGGGCAGCCGCGGCGGCAATGGGGCAATGGCCCCCGAGCGGTGCGGAGCGCTCAGCGGGCGCACCGTGTCGCGCAGGTCGATCGCCGCGCGGCCGACCCGGTGCGCGGCGCGCAGTCGCTCGCAGAACTGCCCCAGGGCCTCGACGCGGTCGCCGATCACGACGAACACGTGCCCGTGGCCCGGCTGCCCAGACGGGCGGGCCACGTGCCAAAGGTCCCGTTCGGCGCACCAAGCGACCAACTCGGCCACGACCGGGGCGCCGCGGGCCATGTCGACATCGACGACCGCCACACCAGCGCGCAGCCGCCCGTACACAGTGGCCACCGGCCCGCGGCCCACTAGGGCCAGTGCGTCGGCCAGCGAGCCGGCGCGCACGCCGGGGACCTGGGTGTTGGCCGCGTCCAGAGCGCGCCAAGAGCCGGGCACGAAGAGCAGTTCATCGATGGTTCGGGCCGCAGCAGCGGCCCCGGACCCAGCCGAGGGCGATCCCCGCTGCTGGTCCGTGACATGGGTACGCACAGGCGGCGCGACACGCGGCGATTGCGCGTTCGCGGACCACCCGGTGCTCTCGGGTGCTACGATCCCTCCAGACGTTGGTGAAACCGCACGTGCCCAGACCCGCCAAGATCTAGGGGCCGTGCGGTTTTCGCTTTCCCGAAGCCGGTATTGGCTCTCGGTCTGGCCCAGGGACCAGCCCCGACCATCTGGTGTGCAGTATCGACGGGGTGGGCTCTTTCGCCGCGGAACTGACGCCGCTTGGCCCCGGGGCCGTGGACGCGGGACAGGAACGGGACTTTCTCGGGACGAGGCGGCACGCTCCGAGGGCCCGATTTGTGAGGGAATCCGGCCGAGCTAGGTACCGGTCGGGGACACCGACGGGATGCTGACGGGACGAGACCCGCGAGGTGTCGGCGTGTCGCGTCAGTCCCGCTGCGAAAACCGGTGAAATCGGGCACGCTTCCGCCTTGTTCGGAGACCCCTTGAGGATCGCGACGGGAATCACGGCCGCAGATCCGGGACTGGGACGGGACAACGACATGCCCGCTGACCTGCGATGACGTGGCCAGACGGGACGCGGACGGGAAAAGTGGACCCAAGTCGGGGATTCCTGGGGGACCCAAGCGCTCGTGTCGGTACAAGAGCCGGCGGCCCCGGGTGCCTAGGCTCACAGTATGGACGTTCGCCTCATCCCGGTCGCGGACGCAGCTGTGGAGCTGGGTAAGGACCCGTCCGGCATTCGTCGCCGGCTTCGACCCGATGCCCAGACGCCGCTGCTCACCGACCGAGACCGGAAGAGCGTGATCCTTGCGGACGGCGTCTTGGTCGAGGATCTGGAGCACCTCGTGCAGATCGTCCGGACGGCCGTGCGAGGCCAGGCAATCGCCGAAGCAGCGCTTCGAACCGCTGAGGACAAGGTGGAGTTGCTCAAGCTGGAACTGGGCGAGTTGAAGGCGAGGTCGACCTCCGAGTTGCAGTCGCTTGCTGAGGCTCTGGAGGCGGCCGGCTCGGCGACGGCTGCGTCCGCAAGGGCGCTTCGTGAGCGGGTGTCCAGGGACTGATCGACCACGCCGGCCGGGGTCTCGGGGAACCCCGAGGGTTGATCCGATCCTGCGGGGGGCGAGAGGCGGTTGGTCACCGTTGCGACCGAACATCTTGTGAGCCACAATTGTGGCCATGACGATCCTGCCACTGCGTGAGGTTCGCGACCATTTCAGCGACGTGGTCGACCGGGTGGAGCGCGAGCATGAGCGGGTCACGGTGACCCGCAACGGGCACGCGGCCGCGGTGATCCTCAGCCCGGAGGATCTTGCCCAGCTCGAGGAGACCCTGGACGTGCTGGGAGATCCCGACGCGCTGGCTGACATCCGCGAGGCCGACGCGGCGTACCGCCGGGGTGATGTCGTGCGTGGGGTCGACGCGGTACGCGCCCTGCGCCCGTGACCGAGCCGTACGAGCTGGTGGTCACCCCTCCGGCGGCCCGGGCCCTCCAGTCGGGCCTTCCCGAGTCGGTCGCCGCTGCCGTGATCGAGTTCCTCACCGGGGCGCTGATAGCGGACCCTCGCCGTGTCGGCAAGCCGCTGCGCGGCGACCTGGCCGGCATCCACTCGGCCCGTCGGGGCACCTACCGGGTGCTGTACCGGGTCAACGACGCCTCCCGCGAGGTCGTTGTCCTGCGGGTCGACCACCGCCGAGACGTCTACCGGCCGGGCTGATCCCCGGTCTGCGTGCCGGGGATCGGCTTGATCGGCGGGCGTATCGGGGGCCGGGGTCATGGCCGGCTCCGGAAGTAGGGGGGCATCCAGCCGAGGTAGGCGTGGTCGGCGAAGCCGGTGATGTGGGCGGTGGTGACGGCGCCGCGGGTGGTGGTGATCATGCGTCCGCCGCCGAGGCTGATGGCGATGTGGCCGTGGCCGCCGCCGATTCGTGAGTTCCACAGCAGCAGTGCGCCGCGGGGGGCGTCGAAGTCACGGTCGTGGTGCATCGACGCGGGGGCGTTGTCCCAGACGAGGTGGGCCGAGGGGATGCTGCCGCTGTCGGGGGGTCGTTGGTAGACGGCGCGGCCGATGAAGCGTAGGCAGTAGCCGGCGTCGCGCCACACGCCGACCTGGGTCAGGGCGTAGGCGAGGGCCTGTTCGGCGGTGCGGCCGTTGCGGTAGCCGGCGGGCAGCATCGCGTCGACGCCGCCGGCGGGCAGGCCCGCCGGGGGAGTATCGGGGCCCAGGCTCAGGGCGTAGTCGGGGCTGGTGGCCAGCGCCCAGACCCGGGCGACGTAGTCGCGGGCATGCGGGGGGATGCCGCGGTGGGCCAGGACCGCGGCGGGGCCGGCGTGGTAGGCGGCCAGGGCCAGGCTGATGGTGGCGACCGGGTCGGCGTGGCCGGGGCCGGCGGCGGTGACGGTGTCGAGCAGGTGGCACAGGTAGCGGGCTTGGGCGCGGATGGCGTCGCCGGGGTCGTACGGGCTGCTGGTGCCGTCCTCGTCGAGGTCGCCGCCCCACTGGTCCCAGGTGTCGGGGGTGAACCCGGCGATGCCGTGGGAGCCGGCGGGGGAGGTGGCCGCCGGGTTCCAGTTGCTCTCGGCGGCCAGCTGCGCGGCGAGCAGGCTGGGGCTGATCCGTGGACAGGTGTCGGCGGCGGCCAGCACGTCGGCGCGGTAGGCCTCGGGGACGCCGGGGCCGAGGGTGACGGGGTGGGTGTCGGCCGCGCCGGCGGCGGTGGCCCCGGCCAGGCCGGTGAGCAGCAGGGGCAGGCCGAGGGTGACGGCGGCCGCGGTGCCGCCCGCCCATCCGATGACTCCCATGACGCCTACCGGGGCCGTTCGGCCGGGGCGACCGGGTCGGTGATCACGGTGTGGAGGACGGCCTGGACCCGGTCGTCGGCCAGGGCGGCCAGGATGGCGGGCAGGTCGGGGCGGGTGATCAGGTCCCCGAGCTGGGGGGCGGCCAGGGCGGCGAGCACGGCGCCGATGTCGTCGCGGGTGAGCAGGGCCCGGGCCCGCGGATCGGTCATGGCCAGCAGGACCGGGAGCAGGTCGGCGGTGAGCCGCCCGGCGTAGTCGGCGGTGAAGTAGGCCACGGGGACGCCGAACACGTCGGCCAGGGCCTCGACGAGGTTCAGCCGGGGCTCGCTGCGGACCCCGGACTTCAGGTGCAGCACGTACTGCTTGGTGACGGGCTGGCCGCGGGCGACGCACTGGTCGGCGACGTGCTGCAGCGTCCAGCGCCGCCCGTTGGGGCGGCTGGTCTGTTCGAACAGCCGGGTCAGCCGCTGCGCGAAGTCAACCCGCCCGCCCCACGACACGGCGGTGGACAGGTCGTCACGCTGGGCGTTGACAGGTTCGCGCCCGTTGCCG
>JBDHZV010000102.1:0-10322 GCA_039812125.1 Candidatus Nanopelagicales bacterium | reverse complement strand
GTCTACGGGGCCTGACGCGCGGCCAACCGGCGCAACGGAGGGTCGACGGGCGGCGGCGTGCGCCGGGGAGGCAGCGTGGCCAGCAGCCCGGTCGTCGCCGCGGCGACCGCCTCGACCGCCACCGTGAACGCCTCTGCGGTGACAGCGGACGGATGCGTGATCCCCGACACCTTGCGCACGTACTGCTCGGCTGCCGCGCGGACCTCCTCGGCGGTGGCCGACGGTTCCAGGCCGCGCAGCGTCGTGATGTTGCGGCACATGGGCACAGTGTGCCGGCCGGGGGCCACATCGTCGCCCGGTGGGCTCAAGGGTCGCACGGGGCGTGCCGATGGATCAGGTGCAGCCGGGAGGCGGTGCCCACGTCGAGGGGGGGCACCGCCTCCCGCTGGGTTCCGGCTCGCTGCCCCCGGAGATCCGATGCGCGGCCTATCCTGAGCGGCATGGCCCGGATCGACCTGAACGCCGACCTCGGCGAGGGCGTCGGCGACGACGAGTCGCTGCTGGGTACCGTGACCTCGGCCAACATCGCCACGGGGGCGCACGCGGGCGGGGCGGAGGTCCTTCGACGGGCTGTCGCGATCGCCGCCGGGCGGGGCGTGGCCATCGGCGCCCACCCCTCCTACCGGGACCGCGCCGGGTTCGGGCGGGCGTCGCTGCTGCACGTGGTCCGCGACGATCCCCGTGCGGCCCGGGCGCTCGTCGAGGACCTGGCCGGCCAGGTCCTCGACGTGGCCGTCGAGGCCCACCGCCACGATCGTGTGCTGGTCCATGTGAAGGCCCACGGGGCGCTCTACAACGAGGCGGTGGCCGATGCGGTCGCCGCCGAGGTCGTGCTGGCCGCCGTGATCCGGGCCGGAGAGGTGATCGGGCTGGTGCCCGGGCTGATGACCCAGCCGCACGGCCACCTGTGGGACCAGGCCCGCGCCGCCGGCGTGCCGGTGCTGGCAGAGGGCTTCGTCGACCGTCGCTACCTGCCCACCGGGCACCTGGTCGACCGCCGGTCGCCGGGGGCAGTCCTGGACCAGCTCGACGCGACCGTCGACCAGGCCCTCGCCCTGGCCTCGGGCTGGGTGGGCACCCAGGGCGGCGGGCACGCGCTGGTCGCCGTGGAATCGCTGTGCGTGCACGGCGACACGCCGGGCGCGGTGGACGCTGCCCGGGCGGTGCGCACCGCCCTGGAGGGCGCGGGGTGGCAGGTCCGGGCAGCCGGGGCCCCGGCATGACGCCAGCACCCGTCGTGCAGGACTTCGGCGACCGCAGCCTCCTGGTCGAGCCTGCTGCATGTGCGGCCGGGTTCCCCACCGGCTGGGTGCTCGCCGCGCGCGATGCCCTGGTCGCGGCGTTCCCCGACTGCTGGGTGGTCCCGGGCCTGGCCTCGGTCGTGCTCACCGCGCCCGATCCCGCGGCCCGCCCGACGGCGGCCGCCGTGCGCGGGGTCCTGCAGGGCCTGGAGCACGCCGCCTCCCGGGCCCCCGGTCGGATCCACGAGTTCGCGGTGCGCTACGACGGGCCGGACCTGGCCCACGCGGCCCGGCTGGCGGGGCTGCTCCCCGACGAGCTCGTGCGGCGGCACCTGGCAGCCACCTGGACCGTCGCCGCCGTCGGGTTCTCGCCCGGTTTCGGCTACCTGACCAGCGACGATCCCGTGTTCGGACAGGTGCCCCGCAGGGCCGACCCGCGGCGGCGGGTCCCGGCCGGGTCGGTCGCCCTGGCCGGGGGCATGTGCGCGGTGTACCCCTCGGCGACCCCCGGGGGCTGGCAGCTCATCGGGACGTCGGACGTGTCCCTGTTCGACCCGGACGCGGTGTCGCCCGCGCTGCTGGCCGCCGGCGACGCCGTACGGTTCGTGATGGCCTGATGGTCGGGCTCGAGGTGCTCGAGCTGCTCGGCTCGGCGCTGTACCAGGACCACGGGCGTGGCCACGTCACCAGCGGGGTGCCCGTGTCAGGGGCGTTCGACCGGCAGGCGCACGTGGCGGCCCTGGCCCTGGTCGGCGGTCCGGTCGAGGGGGCCACGCTCGAGGTGACCGGGACGCTGCGCATGGCCGTGCCGGTGCCGCTCACCTGTGCCGTGACCGGGAATGCGCAGGTCCGTGTCGACGGCGTGGAGATGCCGTCGTGGACCGTCCTGGGGGTCCGGGCCGGTTCGCAGCTGACCGTTCGGGGTGCACCGCGGGCCTACCTGGCCGCGCCAGGCGGGTTCCCCGTGGCGCCGGTGCTCGGCTCCCGGTCGACGTGCCTGCTGGGGCCGGTCGGACCAGCCCCGGTGCGGACCGGGGACACCATCCGCGTGGCGCAGCCCTCCTGGTGCCCGCAGCGGCACGGCGACCTGGCGCTGCCCAGCGGGGACGCGGGGCCGCTGCGCGTCGTGCCCGGGCCGCACCTGGGGATGGCTGCCCTCACGGCCCGGGTCGTGGACTGCTCGCGCATCGGCGTGCGGCTGCGGGTCCCTCGGCGTCGACGGGTCGAGGTCACGGCGTCGATGGCCTCGCTGGGCGTGGTTCCCGGCACGATCCAGGCGCTCCCGGCGGGGGACTGGGTGGTCCTCGGTCCGGACGCCGGGACGATGGGCGGCTATCCCGTGGTCGGGGTGGTGGCCAGTGCCGACCTCGACCGGGTGGGGCAGCTGCAACCGGGCCAGGCGGTGCGGCTCGCGCCGATCGGCGCCGATGGGGTGCCCGGGCCACGCGCTGCCCGGCTGCTGCGGCTCGGGGCCCTGGGGTGATCGCTCAGGCGCGCAGCACGGCGCGCACGACCTGCGCCAGCTGAGCGACCGGGTCGTCGGGCAGGGACATGGCCTGCCGGTAGCGCCCCTCCAGCAGGGTGAAGCCCAGCAGCATGGACGCAGCACACGCGGCGACCATCGCGGGGTCGACCGGCGACTCGATCGACTCCCGCGCGCGCAGTGCCTGCACGTGCGGGATGACGGTGCTGGCCGGCAGCGGCGTGCGCACCGGGAGGTCAGGGTCGGCCACGATGGCCTCCACGAGCAGCCGCACGGCCGGGCGGCGCGCCAGGACCGCGGCGACGATGTCAGGGACCGCGAGCTCGAACTCGTCGAGCGTGTCGGGCATGTGGATGTGGAAGTCGCCCGTGACCTTCTGCAGGGCCAGGTCGAGCAGCTGCTCCTTGGACTCGGCGTAGCGGTACAGGTCCGAGTGGGCCATGCCCGCCTCGGCCGCGATCTGGCGGATTCCGATGTCGGTCCCCGGGGCGGCCAGCAGCAGCCGGACGGTGGCGTTCACCAGCTCCTCGAGCCGGGGGCTGGTCGTCGAGGCGTCGGCATCGGCCGGGCCGACGAACGCGCGGTGCCACGCGACGACGTCGGCGCGCCGCCACACCAGGCCGCGCCCGCCGCTCGGGCAGGGCGTGCCCCGCGGGAAGTCCGGGTAGCGCGACCGGTAGGTCGACACGCTGTTGCGGTGCTTGAGCCCGAGGATCTCGGCCACGACGCCAGCGTCGATGAGGTCGTCGGAGTCGGAGGCGCGCACGCAGGAGAGTCTACGGTCGTCGACTGCGGTGACGGTGATCTCGCAGCGGAAATCGCAGGGGAGGAATGTCACAGGGCGGGACCCGGATGGGTCCCGCCCTGTGGGGTAGATCAGAGCGCTCAGATCGCCTGGATCAGGCGAGCGCCTTCTTCTTGAGGTCCTCGAACTCGGCCGGCGTGATCGCGCCGGAGTCGAGCAGCTGCTTGGCGTGCGCGATCTGCTCGGCCGGGGTGGTGGTCTTGGCCGCGACCTGCTGGATGTACTTCTCCTGCGCGGCCTGGGCGTCGGCCATCTGCTGCAGCTGGCGCTCGCCCATGCTCTTGCCGCGGGCGATCAGGTAGATCAGGGTGGTCAGCGGGGCGAAGAAGATGAAGCACAGTGCCCACAGGGTCTTGGCGCCGCCGCCGAGGCTGCGGTCCGAGAACATGTCGAACACGCAGCGGAACCAGATGAAGATGAACGCGATCCAGATGAAGAAGAACAGGCTCCACATCAGGACGTCCCAGAAGCTGTTCGTGTTGAAATCCATGTCTCCGTACCTTTCGTGTGCAAACGGATGTTCGTGTGGAAGTCTACGTCGCAGGATGAGGTGTTCCTTGCCACCTCCCGCGTGTCGTCAGTCGCCCGACATCTGCTCCAGGCAGACGGTGACGGCCAGGATCAGCGCGTCGTCCTGACCCGGGGCGACCTCGACCCCGTAGGTGTCGCGGACCCGGAACCAGCGCTTGGAGACCTCGGCGATCTTGCTGCCGCCGGCCTCGACCTCGAACTCGTGGTCGACGATGTTGCCCTGGACCGACATCTGCGCACCGCGGGCCACGTCGACGGTGTAGCGCTGGCGCAGCGGGGTCACGAGGGCCTTGCGAACGGTGGCCACCGTGGCGCCGGATCCGTCCTCGATCTCCATGGTGTCGCGCACCCGGACGGGGCGCTCCTGGATCCTCAGCAGCTCGTTGCCGTCGAGGTCCTCGATCACCAGCGTGCGGCGCACCCGCAGGGCCTTGCCGTTCACCTTGAACGCCCGGCGGCCGGACTCGTCCTCGATCCACGAGTCGTCGCCGATGCTCAGCAGCTTCTCGCGCATCTGGTAGCGGGTGGCACCGCCGCGCACACCGAACGTCGCGCGCTCCTCCCGGCGGTCCTCCCGGCGCTCCTCGCGCCGATCCCTTCCCAGCATGTGTCCTCCTCGGTGGCCGCTGGTCAGCGGCTCGACTGGATGCTACCCGCGGGAAGCGGCGCGGTCGAACCATCGTCCGGCCCGGCGAGCAGCACGTCGGGCCGGAACCGGGCCGCCATCGCCATGACCGGTCCGGCCATCATGGCCCCGAAGGCCCCGGCCAGCGCACCCCCCAGCAGCGTGACGAGGAAGACCCCGAGCGCGGACACCCGCAACGTGGCGCTGAACGCGAAGGGCTGCACGATGCTCTGCAGGCCAAGGTTCACCACCAGCACGGCGCCGAGCATGAACCAGGCGGTCGTGGTCCCGCCGCTGCCCAACGCCATGAGGACCGCGAACGCCCCGCCCAACCAGGCTCCGATGTACGGGATGTACGACGTGGCGAACAGCACGACGGCGATCGCGGGAGCCCCCTGGATCCCCAGCACCAGGGCGACGATCCAGATCGGCACCGAGTTGACCAGGGCCAGGATCGTCGCGCCCTTGTAGTAGTCGCGGATGACCTGGCCGAACGTGGCCACGAACCGCTGGCTGCGCTCGACCGGCCACGGCATGGCCCGGGCGAACCAGCCCTGGGTCTCGGTCGGTTCCAGCAGCACCAGGAACAGCACCATGGTCGCGATGAACACGCCCATGAACAGCGGGACCACCGAGTGCAGGGCAGAGCCGATCCAGCCCTGGCCCAGGGTGAGCGCCGAGGACGCCGTTCCCGCCGAGTCCAGGGCCTTCTGGACCTGCTGGCCGGTTGCCGAGCCGGACAGCCACTGCTCGATGGACTGCTGGGCGGCCTTCAGCGTCGCCTCGATGGCGGGGAGCTGGTCGAGGATCCCGGAGGCGAACATCCACGTCAGCACGGCGGCGAGCGCCGCGATGAGCAGCAGGGTCGCGCCCACGGCCCACCCGCGGGGGATCCGCCGGGCCAGGGCGTCGGTCAGCGGCAGGACCAGCACCGCGATGATCGCCGCGACGATGGTGGGGACCAGGATCCCCGCGAAGAACTTGGCCAGCGCCACGATGATGGCCACGACCAGCGCGATGCCCACCAGGGCCCAGGCGGAGCGCCCAGTCGCGTGCATGCGCTCGGGGGTGCGGATCTGCACGGGTACCTCCTCGGTCTGGGCGCACCCTAACGGCCCGCGCCCCACCCCCGGCGCAGGCCGGCGGTCCGGCCGACCGAGTCGACCCGGTTCGCCGGCCCGGCCTCAGGGTGCCGGGGTGCCGGGCTGCGCGGGCGGGCCCGCGGCCAGCAGCGCCTCGATGGTGGCCAGCGCGGCCTCATGCTGGCGGCGCAGCTGCTCCAGGGTGGCCCGGGACCCGGGGTCGGACACGCTCGGCGAGGTACCAGCAGTCTCGTCGGGCACCGCCTGGCCCGGGTCCTCGGACGGCGTCACCTCGGTGGGCGTGGTCGCACCGGCTGGCGGCTCCCCGCCCGCCGGCTGGTCGCCCTCGGGCTCCTGTGGGGCCGGACCCTGGGCGGCCGGGTCGGAGGCCGGGGTTCCCTGCGGGCCCAGGAAGGCGTTGGCCAGGTAGCCGGTCAGGGTGCCGAAGATGCCGACACCGATCACGATCACGGCCGAGCCCAGCAGTCGACCGGGGTTGGTCACGGGGTACTGGTCGCCGTATCCGACGGTCGACATGGTCACGATCATGTACCAGAGGGAGTCCGAGGCCGTCGTGATGTTCGCGTTCGGCGCGGCCGACTCCAGTCGGAGCATCTGCAGGCTGCCGAACTCCAGGACCAGGATGGCGATGAGCAGCAGCGACAGCAGGGCGCTGCCGGCGCGGTCGCGCACCACCGTCACGACGAGCCGGCGCACCCCCACCTGGCGCATCAGCCGGTAGACCCGGGCCAGCCGGAACGCCCGCAGCACCTTCAGCTGGGCGACGGGCACGCTGGCCAGCAGGTCGGCCCAGCCGAACTGGCGGAAGAAGTAGCCGCTGCGGTCCGAGGCCGTCCACAACCGGAAGCAGAAGTCCATGAACAGGATCCCGCTGAGCAGGGCGTTGATGAAGAACAGCACGTAGTCCAGCGTCTGGTCGGTCAGCACCCGCATCAGCACCAGGTTCACGATCGACAGGACCGACAGGGCCCCGATGAAGATCTCGTAGCCGATGCTCTTGAGCTCGCCCCGCATGGTCATGTGACCTCCTGGTCCTCGGGCGCATCCTGCCACCGGTCCGGCTGGCGGCACGGCAGGCGCAGCCCGGCCACCCGGGACGGTGCCGCGCTGCCGGACGGGGGTGGGATCATGGGGTCACCAGCGGGTACCGGGTTCGAGGGATGAGGCGCATGGCGAACAAGCAGGCTGGACCGCAGGGCACCGGGTCGGGGCCATCGGCAGCCGTCGTGATCCTGCTCGCCCTGGCCGGGCTCACCCTGGCCAACGTGCTGTTCCGGCTCACGCACTCGTTCCTCATCGGATTCGGCGTGCTGGTCGTCACGGTGCTGGGCCTGTACGCCGCGGCCCGGGCCGGGCAGCAGCAGCGGCGCTGAGTCCGTCGCCCCGGGCCCGACCGACGCAACCGCCCCGACCGCCGCGACTGCGCGGTCACCCAGCGCGGGGTGCGGCCGGCGGGCCCCTCGCCTAGCCTGTGAGCATGGTGGACGACCTTCGCATCGAGGTGCGCTCCGACGAGCTCATCGTGGCGGTGCTCGACGGCCATGAGGTCGGCCGGCTCCGGATCGCGGTCGGCGACGGGGTGTGGGAGATGTACAGCACCCACGTGCTGGAGTCCCACGAGGGCCGGGGGATCGCGGCCCGACTGGTTCGCGCCGCCCTGCTGGAGGCCGACCGGGCCGGCGTGCGCGTCGTGGCGTCCTGCTGGTTCGTCGACGGCTACCTCGACCGGCATGCCGACGAGTTCGGCCACCTGCGCCAGGGCCGCCGGGCCGCCGACGCCCCGGACGCCTGCCTGATCGCGCCCACCGTCGTCGACTCCCGGTAGCGACACCCGGCGCAGGTCGCCGGGAGGGCAGGCCGGCGCGACCTGCCTATGCTGTGCGCCATGTCCCTGGGTGCGAAGGTCATGCTCGCGATCATCGTCCTGCCGATCCTGGGGGTCTTCGTCTGGAGCACGCTGCAGCAGTCGATCGTGCGGATCCCGCCGGGTCGGCTCGGGCTGCTGGTCATCAAGGGCAGGCCCACCGACACGTCGCTGCTGCCCGGAGCCCACTGGGTGCCGGCCCTGCGCAAGAGGTTCGCCGTCGAGTACCCGGCGGTCGAGCTGTCCTACCGCGCGGTCGGCCAGGACGGTGGGTCGAGCTCGTCATGCGAGGCGGCTGGTCCCGCACTGCGCGCAACCCTCGGAGACCGCGCGGAGGCCGTGGTGTCGTTCACGGTGCGGTTCCGGCTGGACCCGCAGCGGCTGCGCACGGTGCACGAGCGGTTCGGCCCTGACGGGATCTGGGCGGTCGTGCGCGACGACAGCGCCCGCGCCGTGCGCGCGGCCCTGGCCGACCCGGAGGTGACCCTCGACTCCGCGTACGCCCTCGAGCGGGACCGCCTGGAGGAGCGGCTGGGGGCCGCCGTGGCTGCTGCCCTCGACGCCGACGGGATGCAGATGACGGCGTTCAGCCTCGGTGCGGTGGACTTCGGGCGCAGCGGGGAGGTCGTGCAGGCCGCGGTCCGGGCTCGTCTGGAGCTGCAGCGCGAGGAGGCCGAGGCGGCCACCCGGCTGGCCCGGGTGCGCCACGACGCCGAGCTCGCCCCCTTCCTGGTAGCCGTCGACGAGGCCGCGCTGCGCTACCGGCAGGCCGACGTCTGGCGCGACCTCGTCGAGCGATCCGACGGCGTGACCGTCGCCGTGCCAGGCCCTGGCGGGGCGCCGGCACCCGCTGAGCCGGAGGTGTCGTCGGAGCCGGCCGGCGGGCAATCCGCGTGACCCGGCGCGGGGTCCTCAGCGACCGGATCCTGGAGGTGCTCGCCGTGCTCCTGCTGGGCGTGGCCACCGTCGGGACGGCGTGGTGCGGCCTGCAATCCACCCTTTGGAACGGCGAGCAGGACGACCGGGCCATGCTGGCGGCCAACGAGCGGGTCGAGGCCTCGCGCCTCTTCGGCCTGGCGACCCAGACCATCGCCTACGACGCGAGCATGGTCGCCCAGTACGCCGACGCCGTCATCGCCGAGGACGACCGACGCCAGGAGTTCCTGCGCCGGGTGCTGATGCGACCGGACTTCCTGCCGTTCCTCGACGCCTGGCGGGCAGAGATCCGGGCGGGGCGCACGCCGAACCTGACTGCCGACCAGGCCTACCGGGACAGCGTGACGAAGGCCTACCGCGAGGCCGAGTCGCGCGCGGAGGGGCTGGCCACATCGGCCTCCGCCGCCGGGCAGGTCGGCGACTCCTACGTGCTGATGACCGTCCTGCTGGCGATCTCGCTGTTCTTCGCCGGCGTCACGTCGTCGTTCCGCTATCCGACCGTACGGACCGCGCTGCTGCTGGCGTGCGCCCTGGCGATCGCCGTGGCGGGCAGCAGGATCATCGACCTGCCGGTCGCGCCGGACACCTGGGGCCTCGTGCCCTGACAGCACCGTCAGGCCGGGGCCCCGGCGCCGGCGCCGGGTCAGGTCGGCCCGACCAGCCCCGTGAGGTCGACACCGGGGCACACGAGGTTGCGGTCCAGCGCCCGGCCGTCGCTGCCGGTCCCGATCCGTTGGACGATGCTGGGTCGGACCCCACCGAACGCCCGGCGCCGGCAGGTCGCCGCCGCCCGCTCGGGAGTGGCTCGCCCGATCCCGACCCAGGTCGGCACGTCCACCGGTGCGCCCCCGGTGATCTCGCGCCAGAGCGCCGGTGCGCTGTAGATGCCGACCGGGTACCCGGCACGGGCCAGCGCACGCAGGTGCGCGGTGAGGACGGCCCGGTGCCGGGCAGGGCTGCCGCGCCAGACCCGGGGCAGCTCGACGTCCAGCCAGACGGGCGTGCCCGGGGCGATGCCGTGGTCGCGCAGCGCCTGCACGTCGGCCTGCCCGGTGCGCCGGCCCAGCCGCTCGGGATCGCCGCGGCCGGTGTCGGCGGTGTTGACGTACACCGCCGCACCGGCCTGCCGACGGGCGAATCGCCACTGCCGGGCGAAGCAGGGGTTCGCCCGGTCGGGCATGCCTCCATCCAGGCCGACGATCACGAAGCCGTCGAGGTCGCGCAGCGTGCGGCCGCACTGCGGGAACGAGACGTCGACCCCGTGGTCCGGCTGTGGGCCCGCCCATCCGGTGGCTGCCGGCTCGGGCCCGGCGCTGATCACGTCCGGCCCGGACTCGATCGGTGGCTGCAGGGCCTGGATGTCGGAACGGACGAGGAGCACGCAGAGCACCAGGGAGGCAAGGACCCCCAGGGCTCCGGCCAGGCGACGCAGCCCCCGGCGCCGACGGGCGGACAGCCGCGCTCGGCGACGCGCAACCCCGCCACGTGGGCGGGCCGGGCGCGGGCGCACGGTGGTCCGGGACGGTGTCGCTGCCATCGTGACGACGATTCTGCGGCATCCGGTGCGCCGTGCGCCGGACACGCCTCCGGGACCCGCCGGCTCAGCCAGGCTCGCTGACGGGTGCACCGTCGTGGTGTCGGTGGTTCCGGATGGACCTGCGCGGCACTCTCGGTGCCGTCGGGCCATCCAGAGGGCAACTCAGTCGTCGTCCTCGTGCTCGTCCTCGTGCTCGT
>JBDHZV010000101.1:0-10368 GCA_039812125.1 Candidatus Nanopelagicales bacterium | reverse complement strand
CCCTGGAACCGGTTGACGAGGTTCCACTCGGTGCGGCCGTGGCGCCAGAACACCACCCGCCGACCGGGGCGCGCGTTCCAGCCGTCGCTCACCGCGCGACCGACTTCGGCAGGTTCACCTCGTCGGGCAGCGGGATGGTCGGGCAGTCGCGCCACAGCCGCTCCAGGGCGTAGTGGAAGCGCTCCTCGGTCTGCTGGACGTGGACCACGAGGTCGTTGTAGTCCAGCAGCACCCACCGGCCCTCGGACTCGCCCTCGCGCCGCAGCGGCTTGACCCCCAGCTTCAGCAGGGCTTCCTCGATGGCGTCGACGACGGCACGCACGGCCCGGTCGTTGGCCGCCGAGCACAGCAGGAAGACATCGGTGAGCACGAGGTGGGAGCTCACGTCGATCGCCACGATGTCCTCGGCCAGCTTGTCGGAAGCGGCGCGGGCAGCGGCGACCGCGAGGGTCACGGAGTGCGGATCAGCGGTCACGACCGGCAAGCCTACCCTCGGCGCTCACGGCTCGAAGTCCTCGCCGAGCACCACGACCGCATCGGCCACGTTCTGGCCGTCCTCGGCCACCCGCACGGCACCGGCCGGCACGCCCAGGGCCTCGGCCACCTCCGCACCCAGCTGCTGCGACGAGGTCGAGGCGTCCGGGACGATGACAGTCGTGCGGCCCTGGCCGAACTGCTCCGCGTTGCCGCCGTTCACGTAGACCATCCCGGCAGCCACCAGCCGGTCCCGCGCGCTCGCCCCCAGTCCGGGCGTGCCGACACCGTTCTGGACCAGCACCCGCGGCGAGGACTCGGCTCCCGTGAGCTGGGCCTGGGGCAGCAGCGAGTGCAGCACGGCGTCCGAGGCCGCGAGGTCCGCGCGGACCACCGACAGGGTGCCGCCGGAGTCGATCTCGTGGGTGGGCAGCACCCGGACCTGCTGGCCGCCCGCCAGGATCTGCCCGCGCATCTCGAGCAGGAACGCGGCCACCGCCCCTGTCGTGGCCGTGGTGCGAGCCGAGCCTCCCAGCGAGGTGAGCATCTGCTCGATGCGCAGCTGGTCGTCGGGCAGCGCCGAGATCGTCGCGGTCATGACCGCGGAGTAGCGTGCCAGCCGGGCCGCCTCCGGCTCGTCGGGCAGCCACATCAGCGCGTACGCAGCGGCCTGGGTGCCGTCCAGGTGCACGGTGCCGGACGGCACCACGACGACGTCCTCCTTCGTGGCGGCGTCGGGTTCGACGACCTCATGGTCGACGTCGATCGTGATCCCGCCGACGAAGTCCACCATGCCGGCCAGGGCCAGCCGACCCAGGCTCAGGGTCCCGTCGATGCGCAGCGCCAGCAGGTCCGACAGCGCGTCCTGGGATGCCGAGCGGTCCAGCAGCCGGGCGCTCTGACCGAGCGTCTGCTGCCCCGCACCCGGCACGTCGACGATCAACCGGGACGGCACCAGCACCTGGGCCGGGGGCAGGTCCCCGCCGACCCCGGCGACCAGGTTGTCGGCCCCGAAGTCCGCGTCATTGCGGACCTGCAGCAGCAGCGTCCCCTGCTCGGCGAACGCCGAGGGCGTGGGCGTGGGGTGGGGGTCGGCGCCCGGGTCGGACCCGCCCAGGGAGACCGCCAACCAGCCCAGGACCACCAGCCCCAGCAGGGCGACGGCTCCCCACATCCACCGCGACCGCACCGTGGGGAGCCGGGACCGCCGGCGCCGGCGGGGCGGTGCTGCGGGCGGTGCCGGCGGTGCCGCACCGGCCGCGTGCTGCCCGACCGGCCCGCGACCGGCGGGGGCCTGGCCGGCAGGCTCTGTCGCGGGCGTGTCGTCCGGAGGTTCGGGGCGGGCGTGCTTCGGGCTCATCGACGGTCCCGGTACAGCCCGGACTTGGCGATGAACCGCTCGACCCCGGCGGGCACGAGGTAGGAGATGGGGGCACCTTCCGCCACCCGGCGCCGGCAGTCGGTCGAGGAGATCGACAGGGCGGGCACCTCCACGACCGTGGCCGCCCCGGGCGGCAGGTGGGAGGCCGACAGGTCGTGCCCGGGTCGGGTGACCCCCACCAGGTGCGCCAGTGCGAGCACGTCGTGCGGGTCCCGCCAGGTCAGGATCGCACCCAGGGCGTCCGCCCCGGTGATGAAGAACAGCTCCGCCCCGGGACGGGCGACGTGCAGGTCACGCAGGGTGTCGACGGTGTACGTCGGCCCCGCACGGTCGATGTCCACCCGGCTCACCGTGAAGCGGGGGTCGTCGGCGGTGGCGATCACCGTCATCAGGTAGCGGACCTCCGCGGGCGTCACGCCGTGCTCCGACTTCTGCCACGGCTGGCCCGTCGGCACGAACACGACCTCGTCCAGGCCGAACAGGTGAGCGACCTCGCTGGCCGCGACGAGGTGACCGTGGTGGATCGGGTCGAACGTGCCGCCCATCACCCCGAGGCGCACTGACGTCCCCGACCGGTCAGCGGTCAGGGTTGAACCGGGTGACGGCGAACAGCAGCAGCATCAGCACGGCGAAGGCCGCGACGCCGTAGACCCAGGCCGGCAGACCCTCATGCTCGGCGGTCACCTCGTGCACTGCACCGACCAGCTCGTGCATCGCAGCCTCCCTCCAACGGACCCGGCGCGAGCCTATCCGATGCCCGGGCCCCGGACCCATCCCAGCGCCGCGTGGCCACCCGTGCGGACCGCGCCGCGCCCGGCGGCCCGGTGGGTCAGGTCCGGATGTGCCCGTCCCCGGTCACCACGTACGTCGTGGAGGTCAGCTCCCGCAGGCCCATCGGGCCCCGGGCATGCAGCTTCTGCGTGGAGATCCCGATCTCGGCCCCGAACCCGAACTCGCCGCCGTCGGTGAACCGGGTGGAGGCGTTGACCATGACCGCCGCGGAGTCCACCGACGCCACGAACAGCCGGCTGGCCGTGATGCTCTCGGTCACGATCGCCTCGGTGTGGCCGCTGGACCACCGGCGGATGTGCGCGCAGGCGTCGTCCAGCGAGTCGACCACCGCGACCGCCATGTCCAGCGACAGGTACTCGTCGGACCAGTCCACGTCGGTGGCCGGGACCACGGCGACGCCGGCGGCGGCACCCGCCTTCGTGGTGCGCTCGTCTCCGTGGACGGTCACCCCGGCGGCGTCGAGGGCCTGCAGCGCGGTGGGCAGGAACGAGTCGGCGAGGTCGGCGTGCACCAGCAGGGTCTCGGCGGTGTTGCACACGCTCGTCCGCTGGGTCTTGGAGTTGACCAGGATCCGCAGCGCCTTGGCCAGGTCCGCGTCCCGGTCGACGTAGACATGGCAGTTGCCCGTGCCGGTCTCGATGACCGGCACGGTCGAGCCGTCGACGACCGAGCGGATCAGCCCGGCCCCGCCGCGCGGGATCAGCACGTCGACCAGCCCCCGGGCCGTCATCAGCGCACCCACCGACTCGCGACTCATCCCGGGCACCAGCTGGACACTGTCGACCGGCAGGTCGGTGCTCGCCAGGGCGCGGCGCATCACCGCCACCAGGGCCACGTTCGAGGCGTACGCCGAGGACGAGCCGCGCAGCAGGGCCGCGTTGCCGCTCTTCAGGGCCAGGCCCGCCGCGTCGACCGTCACGTTGGGGCGAGCCTCGTAGACCATGGCCACCACGCCCATCGGAACCCGGACCTGGCGGATCTCCAGGCCGTTGGGCTGGGTCCAGCCGCGCACGACCTCCCCCACCGGGTCAGGCAGCTCCGCGACCTCGGCAAGGGCGTCGGCGATCGCCCCGAGCCGGTCCTCGGTCAGCGTGAGCCGGTCCACCAGCCCGCTGGGAGTGCCCGCCTCGAGCGCCCGCGCGACGTCCTCGGCGTTGGCCGCCAGGATCTCCGCCGAGCCGTCCCGCAGCGCCTGGGTCATCGCCAGCAGCGCGGCGTCCTTCTGCGCGCGACTGGCCCTGCGCAGCGCCACGGCAGCCTCACGGGCCCGTCGGGCGGTCGCCAGGACCGCCTCCCTCTCATCAGCCATGGGGCAAGGGTAGTCGCCGGTCAGCGGATGAGGACCAGGTCGTCGCGGTGGACCACTTCCCGTTCGTACTCCGGGCCGAGCTCGACGGCCAGCTCGCGCGTGGAGCGTCCCAGCAGCGCCGGCAGCTCCGCGGCGTCGTAGGCCACCAGGCCGCGGCCGAGCAGTGTGCCGTCCGGGCCGAGCAGGTCCACGGGGTCGCGAGCCACGAACCCGCCCACGACGTGGGTGATCCCGGCGGGCAGCAGGGACGCCCCGCGGTGCAGCAGCGCCCGGACCGCCCCGGCGTCGAGGTGGAGCTGCCCCTGGCTGGCGCTGGCATGGGCCAGCCACAGCAGGCGCGACGTGGAGCGGTCACCCGTCGCGTGGAAGAACGTGCCCACCTCGTCGCCGGCCAGGGCCCGCGCCGCCAGCGGTGCGGCCGTGAGGACCACCGGGATCCCGGCCTCGGTGGCGATGCGGGCGGCGTCCACCTTGGTGCCCATGCCGCCCAGCCCGACCCCGGCCGCGCCCGTGCCACCGATCACCACCGACTCCAGGTCCCGGCTGGAGCCCACCTCCCGGATGAGCCGGCTCCCGCCCCGGTCGGGCGGGCCGTCGTAGAGCCCGTCGACGTCGGAGAGCAGCACCAGGGCGTCCGCACGTACGAGGTGCGCCACCAGGGCGGCCAGCCGGTCGTTGTCGCCGAAGCGGATCTCCGCCGTCGCGACGGTGTCGTTCTCGTTGACGATCGGCACGACGCCGAGCTCGAGCAGCCGCTCGAGGGTCCCCCGGGCATTGCGGTAGTGGGCCCGCCGGATCAGGTCGTCTGCCGTGAGCAGCACCTGCCCGACGGTGCGGCCGTGCCGGCCGAACGCATCGTGGTAGTGGGCCATCAGGATGCCCTGTCCGACTGAGGCGGCGGCCTGGGCCGAGGCCAGGTCCCGCGGGCGGCGGCGCAGGCCCAGGGGCGCGATCCCGGTCGCGATCGCCCCGGACGAGACCAGCACGATCTCCCGGCCGTCCCCGCCGGCGTTCGCGAGCGCGTCGACCAGGGCGGTGACCCGGGCCACGTCGATCCCAGCCGAGACGCCCGCCAGCACCGAGGTGCGGTCCGTGATGCCCTCATGGACCTCCGGTGCCTGGCCGGGACGGCGCCCGGAGCCTCGACGGGTCAGCGACGACGACCCGACCTTGACCACCACGCGGCGGGCTGCGCCGATCGTCTCCCAGGGCGAGCCGGTCATGCGGACCCCTCCGGCCCCGGCTCCCCGCCCGGGGTCGGGCCGGCACCGGTCCCCCCCACCGGGTCGGCGGCCTCGCTGGGCTGCAGGCTGGGGCTGGGCGCGGTGGCCGGGCTGCTGCCCAGGTCGGCTGAGGCGTGCTGGCGCGGCGCCTGGTCCACAGGATCGGCGGCCCAGCCCGCCTCGGGGTCCTCCCCCGGCGCCAGCTGGGCCCGCGACCGCCCGTGGTGGCGTGCCCGGGGCCCGTCGATGCGCTGGTCCTGGCCGCGCGGTCCTGGCCCCGCGGCCCGGCCCGTCGGCTCCCAGTCGAAGACCACGCTGTCGTCGGCGCTGCCGATCCGGACCTCGTCGCCGGGCTGGGCGCCCAGTCGGACCAGCTCGTCCTCGACGCCGAGCCGGGCCAGCCGGTCGGCGAGGTAGCCGACGGCCTCGTCGTTGGAGAAGTCGGTCTGGCGGATCCACCTCTCGGGCTTGTCCCCGCGCACCCGGAACGCCTCGCCCTCGCGCACCACCTCGAAGCCGGCCTCGTCGACGGCCCGAGGGCGCAGCACGACCCGCTGCGGCTGCGGGGCAGGGGTGTCGGCCCGGCGCTGGGCCACGAGGCGAGCCATCGCGAACGCGAGCTCGCGCAGCCCCTCGTGGGAGACCGCCGACACCGCGAACACGTCGAGCCCCCGGGCCTCCAGGTCCGCCCGGACGAGCTCGGCCAGGTCGCGGGCCTCGGGCACGTCGACCTTGTTCAGGGCGACGACCCGGGGCCGGTCGGCCAGCCCGCCGTACTCGGCGAGCTCGGCCTCGATGAGGTCAAGGTCGCTGAGCGGATCCCGCCCCGGCTCCAGCGTGGCGCAGTCCAGCACGTGGACCAGCGCGGCGCAGCGCTCGACATGCCGCAGGAACTCCAGCCCCAGCCCGCGGCCCAGCGAGGCCCCCGGGATCAGGCCGGGGACATCGGCGACGGTGAACACGGTCTCCCCGGCGGTGACGACCCCCAGGTTGGGCACGAGGGTCGTGAACGGGTAGTCGGCGATCTTGGGCCGCGCCGCCGACATGGCGGCGACCAGCGACGACTTGCCCGCGCTGGGGAACCCGACGAGCCCGATGTCGGCCACGGTCTTGAGCTCGAGGACGACGTCGACGACCTCCCCCGGCTCCCCGAGCAGGGCGAACCCGGGGGCCTTGCGCCGCTGGGAGGCCAGGGCTGCGTTGCCCAGGCCGCCGTGCCCGCCCCGGGCGACGACGACTGAGTCCCCGGCGACCGGCAGGTCGGCGAGCACCTCGCCGTCGCGGGTGACGACGGTGCCGACCGGCACGGCCAGCACGACATCGCCGCCGTTGGCCCCGTTGCGGTGGCCTCCCTGCCCCGGCGCGCCGGAGGTGGCCCGGCGGTGCGGGGCGTGGTGGTACTCCAGCAGGCTGGGGGTCCCCGCGTCAGCGACCAGCACGACGTCGCCGCCCCGGCCCCCGTTGCCGCCGTCCGGACCGCCGAGCGGCTTGAACTTCTCGCGGTGGATCGAGGCGCACCCGTGCCCGCCATCCCCGGCGGTGGCGTGGATGACCACCTGGTCGACGAACGTCGCCACGACTTCCCTCCCTACATGCGAAGGAGGCGGACCCGTCGGGCCCGCCTCCGTTGCTAGGTCACCGGCCGATCAGCCGACCGGGACCTCAACGATGTTCACGACGCGCCGGCCGCGCGCGGTGCCGAACTCCACGGCCCCCGCCGCCAGGGCGAACAGGGTGTCGTCGCCGCCCCGCCCGACGTTCTCACCGGGGTGGAAGTGGGTGCCGCGCTGACGCACGATGATCTCGCCGGCCTTGACGACCTGCCCGCCGAAGCGCTTCACACCCAGGCGCTGGGCGTTCGAGTCGCGACCGTTCCTGGTGCTGGACGCACCCTTCTTGTGTGCCATGTCGTCACTTCCCGCTCTCGATGCCGGTGACGCGCAGCTTGGTCAGCGACTGGCGGTGGCCCTGACGCGTCCGGTACCCGGTCTTGTTCTTGTACTTGAGGATCTCGATCTTCGGACCCTTGGTGTGCGCGAGCACCTTGGCGGACACCGTGACACCCGCCAGCGCCTTCGCATCGGAGGTGACGGTCTCACCGTCCACCAGCAGCAGGGCCGGCAGCTGCACGCTGTCGCCGGGCTCGGCCTCGACCCGGTTGGTCTCGAACACGTCGCCCACGGCGACCTTCTCCTGGCGGCCGCCTGAGCGGACGATGGCGTACACGGGGAGGCACTCCTGAATCGGTAGGGCGCGCCCGATGACGGGCACAGCCATGCGAGCGGCGCTTGCACGCCAGGGGTCTAGGGTACGAAGCGGACAGCGCGCGGTCAAACCGCGTCCCTGGCCTCCTCGTGGTGGGGCTCGTCGTCGGGGCCCGGTCCGGGCTCCACGATGTCGCGGCCCTCATGGACCACCGCGACAGGCTGGTCCTGGGGAACGTCCAGGTCGGGGGCATGCCCTTCGTGCTCCGGGGATCCGGACGCCGCGGGTTGCGCGGGCGACGGGTCCGGGTGCCCCGCATCGAGCCCCACCTCCGCGTGGTCGGTCTCATGGACCTCGACGTGGCCGTGCTCGTCGATGCGCGGCGGCGGCGGGGTCCTGCCCGTCTGCTTGCCCCCCAGCGGGGCGGCCGACTGCCGCCCGCCACGGCGGGAGCGGGCCTGCTCGGGGCGACGGTCGTCCCCCGAGGGCTCGGTGCCGACCGGTTCGGACTGGATCGTGTGCCCTCGGCCGTTGCATGCCTCGCAGGGCACCGAGAACACCTCGAGCAGGCCCTGGCCGATGCGCTTGCGGGTCATCTGGACCAGGCCGAGCGAGGTGACCTCGGCGACCTGGTGCTTGGTGCGGTCCCGGCCGAGGCACTCGACGAGCCGGCGCAGCACCAGGTCGCGGTTGCTCTCGAGCACCATGTCGATGAAGTCGACCACGATGATCCCGCCGATGTCGCGCAGCCGCAGCTGGCGCACGATCTCCTCGGCGGCCTCCAGGTTGTTGCGGGTGACGGTCTCCTCGAGGTTGCCGCCCTGCCCGGTGAACCGGCCGGTGTTGACGTCGACGACGGTCATCGCCTCGGTCCGGTCGATCACCAGCGAACCGCCCGAGGGCAGCCAGACCTTGCGGTCCAGCGCCTTGGCCAGCTGCTCATCGATGCGGTTGGCCGCGTACAGGTCGGTGGGCTCGACCCAGTGCTGCAGCTTCGCGGACAGGTCCGGGGCGACCCAGCCGATGTAGTCGGTCAGCGTCTGCCAGGTCCCGTCACCCTGCACGACCAGCGAGGTGAAGTCCTCGTTGAAGATGTCACGGACCACCTTGATGGCCAGGTCGGGCTCGCCGTAGAGCAGCGAGGGCGCGCTGGCCGACTTCGCCTTCTTCGTGATGTCGGTCCACTGGGCCGTCAGGCGGGTCACGTCGGCGGTGAGCTGCTCCTCCGTGGCCCCCTCCGCCGCGGTGCGCACGATGACGCCGGCGCCCTCCGGGACCACGTCCTTCAGGATGCCCTTCAGGCGGGCCCGCTCGGTGTCGGGCAGCTTGCGCGAGATGCCCGTCATCGACCCCTCGGGGACGTACACGAGGAACCGCCCGGGCAGGGAGATCTGGCTGGTGAGCCGGGCGCCCTTGTGCCCGATGGGGTCCTTGGTGACCTGCACGAGCACCGAGTCGCCGGACTTCAGCGCGAGCTCGATGCGCTTGGGCTGGCCCTCCATGCCCGCGGCGTCCCAGTTCACCTCGCCGGCGTAGAGCACGGCGTTGCGGCCCCGGCCGATGTCGACGAACGCGGCCTCCATCGAGGGCAGCACGTTCTGGACCCGACCCAGGTAGACGTTGCCGACCATCGACGAGGAGTCGGCGCGGTTGACGTAGTGCTCCACGAGCACGCCGTCCTCGAGCACCGCGATCTGGGTCCGGTCGCCGTGCTCGCGCACGCACATCACCCGGTTGACCGACTCGCGGCGGGCCAGGAACTCCGCCTCGGTCAGGATCGGGACGCGCCGGCGCCCGGCGTCCCGGCCGTCCCGACGGCGCTGCTTCTTCGCCTCGATCCGGGTCGACCCCCGCACCGAGGTGATCTCGTCGGTGGGGCGGCGTCCGTCGCGCACCTTGACCACCGTGTTCGGCGGGTCGTCGGTGGACAGGTCCTCCATCTCCTCCGACACGCCCGCGCGACGCCGGCGACGGCGCCGCCGCCTGGCGCTGGGGGACTCGTCGTCGGGCTCCTCGGACGATGCTGGCTCGCCCTCATCGGGCTCCTCGTCACCGGCGACCCGCGCCGGGGCCTGCCCGTCCTGCGCGGACTCACCGTCGGCACCGGCCTCGTCGTCCGACGAGGACCCGCCCGAGCGGCGACGGCGACGGCCACCGCGGCGGCGGCGACGGCGGGGGGTCTCCTCGTCGTCGGCCTCGATGTCGTCGACGGGCTCCTCCGTGGCGTCCTCGTCCTCGACCTCCAGGTCGTCGGCGGGGGGCTCCACCGGCTCCGCCGGGCGCTCGGGGCGCTCAGCAGCCCGACGCCGGCGCACGACGGCCTCGTCCGGCGGCTGGAACAGGGTCACGACGGGGGAAGCCTCCGGCGCCACTGCGGGGGCGATCGGATCGGGCTGGGACGAGAAGGCGATGGTGGTCATCGGTCGGGTGGCCCGACGCGACCGGCGCTGCGGGGCAGCGGCCTCGTCCCGCTCGGCGCTGCGCTCCGCCGCGGGCTCGGTCGCGGGTCCGGCGTCGGTGGCTGACTCCTGAGTGGCGGTCCCCTCGGTGGAGACGGCATCGTCGCCTGGGAGCGGCTGCGACCCCGGCTCACCGGCGGGGTGCTCCGGCGGCGGGCCGGCAGGACGGCTGGCCGCCCGGCGGGCCCGACGTGGGCGGCTGGCAGCCGACGGCGCTGCTACCCCGGTGCCCGACTGGTCAGCGGCCTGCTCCGGCCCCGGGTCGGTCCCGGCCAGCCCGTCCACGGACGGCTCGGCGGGTTCCTCCTCGGCGGGTTCCCCCTCGGCGTCCGTGACGGCCGGCGACCCGTCCGAGCCCGGATCGGGCAGGGGGTCCTCGGCAGGCGCCTCCTCGGCGGCGTCCTGTGCGGGAGCCTCCTCGGCAGGGCCCTCGCCGGCCACGTGCTCAGCGGAGCCCGGCGCCTCGTCCGAGCGATGCTCGTCAGCTGATGCCTCGGCCTGCGCCGGGCCCTGATCCTCGTCGAC
>JBDHZV010000100.1:0-10418 GCA_039812125.1 Candidatus Nanopelagicales bacterium | reverse complement strand
GGCACCCCCGCCCCCACCGCCACCCCGGCACCCGCCGCTGCACCGGCCCCGGCGGCCGTCGCCCCGGTCGCCGCACCCGCACCGGAGGCCGCACCCGCGGCCGCCCCGACCGGAGCCGACGAGATCTCCGCCGCCGTGGTCGGCATCGTCGCCGAGATGACCGGCTACCCGCCGGAGCTGCTCGACGTCGACCTGGACCTCGAGGCCGACCTCGGCGTCGACACCGTCAAGCAGGCCGAGGTGTTCGCCGCCGTGCGCGAGCGGTTCGACATCGAGCGCGACGACAACCTCGCCCTGCGCGACTTCCCCACCCTGACCCACGTCATCGGCTGGGTCCGCGACAAGACCGGCACCCCCGCCCCCACCACCACCCCCGCACCCGCCCCGGCCGCCGACCCGGGCAGCACCGCACCCGCCCCGGCGGCTCCGGCCACCAGCCCGGCGTTCGTGGGCGACTACGCAGTCATCGACACGCTGCCCCGGCGGGTCCCGGTCGTGATGCTGCGACCCGACCTGGCCACGTGCGCCCCGACCGGTGTCACCATCGGCCACGGCTCGCGCATCCTGGTCGTGCTCGACGAGGGTGGGGTGGGCGCTGCGCTGGTCAAGAAGCTGGAGAAGCTCGGTGCGCAGGTCCTGGCCGTCGAGCCCTCGGCGTCCACGGACGACCTGGTCGCGCTGGCCCGCGGCTGGAACAACGACGCCCCGTTCCAGGGCGTGTTCTGGCTGCCTGCCCTCGACGACGAGGGGTCGATCCCGGCGATGGACCTGGCCGGCTGGCGCGAGGCACTGCGGCGGCGCGTGGTCGCGCTGCACGCCCTGTTCCACGAGCTCATCAGCACCTCGCCGTTCCTGGTCTGCGCGACCCGGCTCGGTGGCTACCACGGCTACGACGCCACCGGCGCGACCTCACCGCTGGGCGGGTCGGTCGTCGGCTTCGCCAAGTCGTACAAGCGGGAGCGCCCCGACGTCCTGGTCAAGGCCGTCGACGTGCCGGCGAGCCGGCGCACGGCGTCCCTGGCCGACACGCTCATCGCCGAGGCGCTGACCGATCCCGGCGCGGTCGAGGTCGGTCACGCCGACGACCTGCGGTGGGGCGTCGGGCTGTCGGTCCAGCCCTTCCCGGCAGCCGATGCCCCGCTGCCCGGGGCGATGGAGCTGGGCCCGCAGACGGTGTTCGTCATCACGGGTGCGGCCGGCAGCATCGTGTCCGCCATCACCGCGGACCTGGCCACGGCGTCCGGGGGCGTGTTCCACCTGCTCGACCTGGCGGGCACGCCCGATCGCGACGATCCGGACCTCGCCCTGTTCCTGTCGGACCCGGACGCCCTCAAGGTGCGGCTGGCCGAGCGGATCGCCGCGCGCGGTGATCGCCCGACCCCCGTCGTGATCGAGCGCGAGCTGGCACGGTACGAGCGGCAGGCTGCAGCCCTGGCAGCGATCGAGGCCGTCACCGCGGCGGGCGGCACCGCCGTCTACCACAGCGTCGACCTGCGCGACGGTGACGCGGTGGCCGCGGTGATCGACCAGGTCCGCACCAGCAGCGGCCGGATCGACGTGCTGCTGCACGCTGCGGGCCTGGAGATCAGCAAGGGCCTGGCCAAGAAGGACCGCCCGGAGTTCGAGCTGGTCTTCGGCGTCAAGGCCGACGGCTGGTTCAACCTGCTCAAGGCCGCTGCCGACATGCCGATCGGCGCGACCGTGGCCTTCAGCTCGGTGGCCGGCCGGTTCGGCAACGCCGGGCAGACCGACTATGCCGCGGCGAACGACCTGCTGTGCAAGATCGCCAGCAACATGCGCCGGACCATGCCCGACACCCACGCGGTGGCGCTGGACTGGACGGCGTGGGGCGGGATCGGCATGGCCACCCGCGGATCGATCCCGCGGATCATGGAGGCCGCCGGCGTGCAGATGCTGCCGCCCGAGGCCGGGATCGCCTGGATCCGTCGCGAGCTGACCAGCGGCACCCCCGCCGGTGAGGTCGTGGTCGCGGGCACGCTGGGGATGATGGCCGCCGAGTTCGACGCCGTCGGCGGGATCGACCCGGGCGCACTGGCCCCCGCCTGCGAGGCGGCCGGCCCCATGGTCGGGCAGGTGTCGCGGTTCAGCGTGCACGACGGGCTCGAGGTGGGCACGACGCTGGATCCCACGGTCCAGCCGTTCCTCTACGACCACAAGATCGACGGCACGGCCCTGCTGCCCGGCGTGATGGGCATCGAGTCGTTCGTCGAGGTCGCCCGCCTGCTGGCGCCCGAGTGGTCCGTGGTGGCCATCGAGGACGTGGACTTCCACGCCCCGCTGAAGTTCTACCGGGACCAGCCGCGCACCCTGCGGATCACCGCCCAGGTGACCCCGGACGGCGCCGAGCTGGTGGCCGCCTGCCGGGTCGAGGCCGAGCGCACGCTGCCCGGCTCGGACGTCCCGACCTGGACCACCCACCACACCGGCCGGGTCCGCCTGGCCCGCACCGGTCCGGCCGGGCAGCAGCTCGACCTGCCCACGCGCGAGGGAGCCGAGGCCTCGGCCGAGGACGTGTACCGGATGTACTTCCACGGCCCGGCGTACCAGGTCGTGTCCAGCGCGTGGCGCTCGGACGGGTCTGCGGTGGCAGAGATGGCCACTGACCTGCCGGCCAACAACGTGCCGGAGGACCTGGCCACGCAGGCCCGGCCGCGCCTGATCGAGCTGTGCTTCCAGGTCTCCGGGCTCTGGGAGGCAGGCCGGGACGGTCGGCTGGCGCTGCCGACGCACATCGACCGGGCGCTGGTGCTGCCGGCCGACGACGCGGCCGGCGGGCCCCTGGTGGCCTCGGCGCGTGCTGGTGAGGCCGGCTTCGACTGCGTCGTGCAGGACCCGACCGGCACTGTCCTGGTCCGGCTCGAGGGCTACCGGACCGTGGTGCTGCCGCAGCCGCTGCCCGACGAGGTCCAGGCACCCCTGCGCTCGGTGATGGCAGACTGACCCGATGGAGCCGACCGCCACCCTGCCCACGCCGTCAGCGCCCGCCGAGGTGCTCCACGTCGAGGTGCCCGTCCTCGTCAGCCGTACCGGTCACGTGCGCGCCCTGCCGGGCAGCACGCCGGTCAGCGCCGGGGACGGACGCTCACTGATCGAGTCGGCGGCGCTGCCCCCCGACGTGGCCGACCGGGTCGCCGCGGCCGCCCGGACCGGGTCGGGGGGCCTGGCGCCCGGGGCGCACACCGTCGCGCTGGCCGTCTCGGCCGACGGGGGCGTGCACCCGTGCGACGTGGTCGGCCTGGAGGGCTGGGCCATCGCCGAGGAGCTGCTCGGCGCCGACCTGGCCGCCGACGGCACCCTCGGGCGGCACGGTCGCGAGGTGGTGCTGCCCGACGTGGACGTGGCAACCGGCCATGCCGTGGAGGCGCGCCTGTTCGCCGATGGTCAGACCACCGGGACGGTCGTGTCCGTGCGGCTGCCCCGGGGCGCCGGGATCCGGGTGCTGTCCTCGGCTGCCCCGGGCGAGCCCGCCGACGGCGTGCTGGTCCGGTTGCTCGCCCACGGCCGGGACCGCGGGACCGCGATGGCACGGATCCACCGTGCCCTGCTCGACACCGGCCTCGTGGTCAGCGACGCCGCCACCAACCGGTGCGCGCTCATCGCGGCGGTCGAGGCCGCGGACCCGGCCCTGACCCGCCCGCAGCAGCCCACCGACGCGGTCGCCCTGCTCGCGGCTGCGATCCGGGTGTCGGACCTGCAGCGCGCGGTCGAGCAGGACGCCTTCCACGCCCGGGCCGCCCGGGGCCGTCCCGAGCCGGCGCGGGTCGGGGGCATCCCCGCGACCCTGGCCCTGGGCGGTCACCACTACCGCCTGGAGGTCTTCCGGACCGGCCCGCAGGCCTACCGGGTCGCGGCCGACGGCCAGGTGGCCGAGGTCGAGGTCCACCGGCTGTCCTCCGGGGAGTGGGACCTGAGCACCGGCGGTCGGCGCAGCCGGATCGTGTGCTCCGACCTGGGTGGCTCGTGCCGGGTCGAGGTGGACGGCCGGGCGCACACGATCCTGCGCGACGAGGGCGTTCCCGTCCGGGCGCAGTGGCCCTCGCTCGTGGTGTCGGTGCCCGCCACGGTGGGTGCCGAGGTGCGCGCCGGCGACCCCCTGGTCGTGGTCGAGGCCATGAAGATGGAATCCACGATCCGGTCACCGTTCGACGGTGTCGTCGTGGGCGTGGAGGTGCTGCCCAACGCCCAGGTGGACGCGGGCACCCCGCTGGCCCGACTGCGCCCCGTCGGCGCGGCCGCACCGGCTGACGCGCCGGGGGATGCCCCCCGCGCCAGCTTCGCCGGGATGGCGCTGGCGACCGGGGCCGCCCACACCCCGTTCCAGCGCGTCTACGCCACGCTGCGCCGCTACCTCCTCGGCTACGACCTGGACCCGGCGGCCCTGGCTGCGACCCTGGCCGAGCACCGCTCGTTCGCCAGCCGGACCAGCGCGGGCGACCCCCAGCTGCTGGCCGCGGAGGACGAGTTCCTCGACCTGTTCACCGAGGTCGGCCTGCTCTGGCAGACCGAGCGGGAGCTGGGGACCCACCGGGGCCCGTTCAGCGCCCGGGAGTACATCCTCGCCTACCTGCAGTGGCTCGACCCCGACCGCGCGGCGCTGCCCGACCTCATGCGCCGCCGCCTGTCGCGCGCGCTGGCCCGGTACGGCGTGGCCGACCTGCACCGCAGCCCGGAGCTGGAGGAGGCAGTCGTCCTGCTGTTCGGCTCCGGCGCGCGGCTCAACCAGCTCGCCGCCGTGGCCAGCGGGATCCTCGAGCGGCGACTGAAGTTCCGCGACCGGATCCAGCCGCTGGTCGACGAGGGCGCGCGCACCCGGTACGACCGGCTGACCGCTGCCACCGAGGGCATGCTCGACACCGTCGCCGACCTGTCCCGCGACGCCCGGTTCCGGTTCGTCGACGAGCCGCTGCTCGACGCGGGCATGGCGCAGGTCCAGGCTCGCATGGAGGTCGCCCTCGACGAGCTGGAGGCCGACCCCCGGGGCCCGCGCCGCGACGCCCTGGTCGACGAGCTGGTCGCCTGCGGCCAGCCGATGCGGGAGGTGCTGCTGCGCAGGTTCCTGCGGGCCCCCGACCCGGCCGTCCAGCAGGCGATCCTCGAGGTTCGCGCCCGCCGCTGGTACCGCAACCGCGAGCTGCACAACCTCAGCGTCGACGTCCGCCGTGGCGTGCAGATGTGCACCGCCGACTACGACTTCGAGCAGCGGCGGATCCACGTCGTCATGGTGGCCGCACCGGTGGAGGACATCCCCGGGCTGGGTGAGGCCGTCGCCGAGCACATGGCGCAGGTCGACCCGTCCCGGTCGCCCATCGTGGACGTCATGTCGTGGCGCTCGGACTGCAGCACCACCGGGGACGACCTCGTCGCCGCGCTGCAGGAGGCCACGCAGGGCTGGGACCTCGGGCGGCCGATCTGGCGGCTCGACCTCACCGTCACCAGCATCTGCGCCGACGCCGAGCCGGAGACCCGCACCCAGTACGTCACCTTCCGCGGGGCTCCCGGCGGGGGGCTGGCGGAGGACCGGTTCTACCGCAACCTGCACCCGATGCTGGCCAAGCGCCTGGAGGTGTGGCGGCTGGGCAACTTCGAGCTGACCCGGATGCCCTCCCCCGAGGACGTGTACCTGTTCCACGGCATCGCCCGGGACAACCCCAAGGACCACCGCCTGTTCGCGATGGCCGAGGTGCGCGACCTGACCGCCGTGTCCAGCGCCCGGGGCACCATCTACCCGCGGCTGGAGCGGATGGGCCTGCAGGCGATCATCGCGATGCGCCAGGCCCGCGCCACGTTCCCCGGCCGGGAGCGGCCGCTGGCCAACCGGATCACCCTGTTCGTGCGCCCCCCGTGGGACGTCCCCCGCGAGCGCTGGGCCGGCATCGCCGAGCTGCTGGTCCCGCTGGCGCCCGGCGCCGGGCTGGAGATGGTCGTGCTGCGCACGCACATCCCCCAGCCCGACGGCAGCCTCGCCCCGACCGTGCTCAACGCCGAGGGCATCCTCGGCCGCTCCGTCACCATCCGCGAGGAGCCGGAGCGCGACGACCCGGTGCGCCCCCTGACGCCGTACCGGCAGAAGGTGCTGACCTCCGAGCGGTTCGGCGTGCCCTACCCGTTCGAGATCCTGCGGATGTTCGCCCCCAGCGCCGACACGGTCGGCACGTTCCCCCCGGGCTCGTTCGTGGAGCACGACCTCGACGACAGCGGGGAGCGCCTGGTCCCGGTCGACCGGGAGCCGGGGCTGAACTCGGCCAACCTCATCGTCGGGCTGATCACCACGTACACCCCCACCTACCCGGAGGGGATGACCCGGGTCGCGCTGCTGTCCGACCCGACCAAGGGGCTGGGCAACCTGGCCGAGCCGGAGTGCCGGCGGGTCAACGCGGCCATGGCCCTGGCCGCGCAGCTGCAGGTCCCGCTCGAGTGGTTCGCCGTGTCCTCGGGCGCGCTGATCTCGATGAAGTCCGGCACCGAGAACATGGACTGGATCGCGGACACCCTGCGCCGGATCATCGAGTTCACCCAGGACGGCGGCGAGATCAACATCATCGTCACCGGCATCAACGTCGGCGGCCAGCCGTACTGGAACGCCGAGGCGACGATGCTGATGCACACCCGGGGCATCCTGGTCATGACGCCGACCAGCGCCATGGTGCTCACCGGCAAGCAGGCGCTGGACTTCTCCGGCGGCGTGTCCGCCGACGACAACTTCGGCATCGGCGGGTTCGAGCGGGTCATGGGCCCCAACGGCCAGGCCCAGTACTGGGCGCCGTCGCTGGCCGACGCCTGCGCGCTGCTGCTGGCCCACTACGAGTACACCTACGTGGTGCCCGGCGAGCGGTTCCCACGGCGGCGCAGCACGACCGACCCGGTCGACCGCGACGTGCGACCGTTCCCGCACGCCCAGATCCCGGACTGCGACTTCACCGAGGTCGGGGACGTGTTCTCCGCCGAGCACAACCCGGAGCGCAAGAAGCCCTTCGACGTGCGCTCGGTGATGCGCGCGGTCACCGACGCCGACTGCGAGCCGCTCGAGCGCTGGGCCCGCTGGCGCGGCGGGGAGAACTCGGTCGTGTGGGACGCCCGCATCGGCGGCATGGCCGTGTGCCTGCTCGGCCTGGAGTCACGGCCGGTGCCGCGGCGCGGGTTCGTGCCGGCCGACGGCCCGCCGTCCTGGACGTCCGGGACACTGTTCCCCCAGGCGTCGCGCAAGACCGCCCGCGCGGTCAACGCGGCCAGCGGCAACCGGCCGCTGGTGGTCCTGGCCAACCTGTCCGGGTTCGACGGCTCGCCGGAGTCGATGCGGCACTGGCAGCTGGAGTACGGCGCGGAGATCGGCCGCGCGGTGACCAACTTCCGCGGCCCGATCGTGTTCGTCGTGATCTCGCGCTACCACGGCGGCGCGTTCGTGGTGTTCTCCAAGGCCCTCAACGCCGGCATGGAGGTCGCGGCGGTGGAGGGCTCGTTCGCCTCCGTCATCGGCGGTGCCCCCGCGGCGGCGACCGTGTTCGCTCGCGAGGTCCGCACCCGGGTCGAGAAGGACCCCCGGGTCGTCGCGGCCCGGGCCCTGCTGGCCAAGGGTCCCAAGGAGCAGGCCGGCGAGCGGCGGGCGAGGCTGGCCGAGATCACCGAGCAGGTGCGCTCGGAGAAGCTCGGCGAGGCCGCGGCGGAGTTCGACGCGGTGCACACCATCGACCGGGCCCTGCAGATGGGATCGGTGGACCGGATCATCCGCGCGGTCGACCTGCGCCCGTACGTCATCGAGGCGCTCGAGCGCGGGATGGCCCGCGACCTGGAGCGCGGCGGGGCCTGAGGGGTCAGTCGGCCAGCGGGTGGGCGCGCCAGGTCTCGATCGGGCGCGCCGACCCGAGGTCGGCGGACCCGTCGATGACCTGCGGCGGGCGCGCATCGGCCCCCGGTCCGGTGACGACGGTCAGCACGAACCGGCCCTCCCGCCGCCACCAGCCGGGCAGCGGTCCCCGGGGCGAGCCGACCTCGAGCCGGTGCCAGTCCGGCCGGCCGGTGCCGGGGACCAGCGCCCGTGGGTCCAGCCGCACGTCGACGGTGCGGGTGTCGGCGCGCAGCCCGAGGCGCATCACCTTCAGCGCGGCCTCCTTGGCCGACCAGACGAGGTTCGCCGCGGCGTCGGCCTGCCCGGCCCGGCCAGCGGTCGCCACCAGGTCCTGCTCCGCCGGCGTCAGGAAGTCGTGCACGAAGCCCGGGGAGCGGGGCTCCACGATCTCCAGGTCCACGCCGACGGCCCCGAGGTCGGTGCCCACCAGGCAGATCGCCCAACCGGCCCGGTCGGTCAGCGACACGTCCAGCCCGAGCGGGCGCCCGTGCACCTCGACGTAGGGGGCCCCCGTGATCCGGTTGAGCACGGCGATGCCGGCCAGGGTCGCGGGATCCTCCGGCAGGCCCAGGGTCGCGGCGACCGCGCACTTGCCCGCGTACCGACGCAGCCGGTACTCGGTCCGGCGCTTCGTGAAGCGCATCCCCGCCGCCCGGGTGGCCTCCTGCGGGGACAGCCACCCGTCCCCGGGGGGAATCGCGGGCTCGCCGCGGGCCATCCAGCGCACCGACACAGGGTAGTCGGCACCCCGCGGGGCCCGCGCCGGGTCCCACCGACGTGGGACGATCGCCCCATGCGCCCCCAGCCGTCCCGCGCGAGCCGCCCCGTTCCCGCCGCCCCGCTCGCCAGCCGAGGCCGGCCCGCACGGATGCCGGTGCGCTGAGCAGATGCATGGGGTGATGCTGCAGTTCTTCCACTGGTACCTGCCGGGCGAGGGCACCCTGTGGCGGCAGGCCGCCGAGCGCGCCGGCGAGCTGGCCGCGGCCGGGTTCAGCTCGGTGTGGCTGCCGCCGGCGTTCAAGGGCCATGTGGGTGGCTACGACGTCGGCTACGGGGTCTACGACGTCTACGACCTCGGGGAGTTCGACCAGAAGGGCACCGTGCGCACCAAGTACGGCACCCGCGACGAGTACCTCGCCGCGATCCGCACCCTGCAGCGGCACGGCCTGGCCGTGCACGCCGACATCGTGTGGAACCACCGGCTCGGAGCGGACGGCTCCGAGGTGGTCCGGGCCACCCCGTACTCGTCGTTCGACCGGCACCGCGCGCTCGGCCCGGAGCGCGAGGTCGAGGTGTGGACCCGGTTCGACTTCGCCGGGCGCGGCGGGGCGCACGACACCTCCACCCTGGACGCCCGCCACTTCGACGCCGTGGACTTCGACGAGCGCGCCCCCGGTGAATGGGACGCGATCTACCTGTTCCAGGGCAAGCACTTCGACCCGGCCGTCGACGCCGAGTTCGGCAACTACGCCTACCTGATGGGCTGCGACCTGGACCACGCCAACCCCGAGGTCCGCCGGATGACCATGGACTGGGGGCGCTGGTACCTCGACACCACCGGGGTCGACGGGCTGCGCCTGGACGCTGTCAAGCACATCCCGACCTGGGTGATGCCGCTGTACCTGGACGACATGCGGGCCCACGCCGGACGGGACCTGCCCGTGGTCGGGGAGTACTGGAGCCACCGGCTGCCGGCGCTGGAGCACTTCCTCGATGCCGTCGGCGAACGCATGATGCTCTTCGACGTCCCGCTGCACTACACGCTGCACCGCGCCAGCGTGATGGGGCGGGCCTTCGACATGCGCACGGTGTTCGACGGCTCCCTGGTGGCCAGCCGACCGGACCTGGCGGTGACGTTCGTGGACAACCACGACTCGCAGCCCATGCAGGCGCTGTCCTCCCCGGTGGCCGACTGGTTCAAGCCCCTGGCCTACGCACTGATCCTGCTGCGCCGCGACGGCCTGCCCTGCGTGTTCCACCCGGACTACTACGGGGCCGACTACACCGAGCAGCGCTGGGGTGAGGAGCCGGTCGACATCGAGATGCGCTCGTTCCGGCCGTTCCTGGACAGCCTCCTGGCGCTGCGCCGCGAGCTCGGTGACGCCGACCAGGTGGACCTGCTCGACCACAACAACACCATCGCGTGGCTGCGCCGCGGCCGCGACGTGGTCGCGGTCGTCGTCATGGGCAACAGCGACCCGGGGACCAAGCAGGTCGCCACCGGGCTTGCTGGCACCCGCTTCGTGGACGTGACCGGGGCCGATCCCGAGCCGGTGCTCAGCGACGCCGACGGGACCGGGCAGTTCCGCTGCCCCGAGCGGGGCGTGTCGGTCTGGCGCGCCCAGGTGAGCCCACCCACCGCCTGACGGCGCCCCCGCGCCCCCGCGAGACGGCGGCCCCCGCTACCGCGTGAGCCGGCCCCCCGGGGTGCTCGTGGTGCCGCGCAGGATGAGGCGGGTGGGCAGGGTGGTGGTGGTGGGTGGGGTGTGGGTGCTCAGGCGGGTGAGCAGGTCGTGGGCGGCGGTCTGGCCCTGGGTGTGGGCGGGTTGGGCGA
>JBDHZV010000099.1:0-10717 GCA_039812125.1 Candidatus Nanopelagicales bacterium | reverse complement strand
ACGGCGATGACAGCCCCCACGATGCCCGCGACGATCGACCCGCCCCCGACCGCAAGCACGACGGCCAGCGGATGGATCGCGACGAAGCGGCCCTGGATCATCGGCTGCAGCACATGGCCCTCCACCTGCTGGACGGCCAGGACGATGGCGGCCATGAGCAGCGCCCCGGTCAGGCCCAGCGTGGCCAGCGCGATGAGGACCGCGACCAGCCCGGAGACCAGCGCTCCGACGATGGGCACGAACGAGGCGAAGAACACCAGGATCCCGATGGGACCGGCCAGCGGGACGCCGATGATCGCCGCCCCCACCCCGATGCCGACCGCGTCGATCCCGGCGATCACCACCGTGCCGCGGGCGTAGGACGACAGGGTCTGCCAGGACAGCCGACCCGCTTCGGCCACGTGCCCCCGGGCGCTGCGGGGGAACAGCGAGGTCGCCCACGCCCAGATGCCGGCCCCGTCGTGGACGAAGAAGATGGTGGCGAACAGGGCGATGCCGGCACCGCCGACCACCTCCGCCGCCGTGGACGCCGCCCCGAACACCGACGATCCGATGCCCGCACCACCGCCCCCGACGCCCTTGAGCGCGGATGCGAGGGCGTCGCCGAGCTGCTCGCTGCTCATGCCCAGGCGGCTCTCGACCCAGGCCCGGACCTGGTCGACGCCGGTGGTCACGGCTGCGACGAGCTCGTCGGCCTGCTCGACGAGCGATCGACCCGCCAGGAAGAGCACGCCGCCGATCACGAGCAGGGCACCGACCAGCACCCCAGCCGTGGCCAGCGCCCGTGGCACTCCCGCGGCGCGCAGCCGCCGGGTGGGCGGCTCGAGCAGCGCGGACAGCAGCAGGGCCACGAACAGCGCGACGAACAGGACCTCGAGCCGCACCACGACGGCGACCGCGGCGGCGACCAGGGCGAGGATCACCAGCAGGCGCCAGGACCAGTCGGCGACGGTGCGAAGCCCCTGCGGGACGGTGCTGTCGGGCATGACGTGCATCCTCTCGCAGGTGCGTGCGCGGCAGATGGCCTCCGGCGCCAGGGTCAGCGCCCGAAGTAGGACTTCCCGGGACTCATCTGCCCGCCGAACAGCTCGGGAACCGTCACCAGCGTGAATCCGCGCTCCCGCAGCCCGTCGATGATCCGCGCGTACGCGGCCCGCGTGGTGGCGTGGATGTCGTGGGACAGCACGATCGAGCCGTTGCGCGTGTTGGCCAGCACCCGACGGGTCACGATGGCGCTGTTGCGGTCCTTCCAGTCCTCCGGGTCCACATTCCACATCACCTGCGCCATCCCCAGGTCGGCGGCAACCGCCCTCACCGACGCGTTGGTGGCCCCGTACGGCGGCCGCAGCAGCGTGGGCCGCCGCCCCGTGGCCTTCTCGATCAGGGCGTTGGTGCGAGTGATCTCCTTGCGGATGGCCGCCTCGCCCAGGCGGGTCAGCTGCGGGTGGTCGTAGGTGTGGTTGCCCACGACGTGGCCCTCCGCGACCATCCGCTTGAGGATCTCCGGGTGGTTGGCGACGTTGGAACCGACGGTGAAGAACGTGGCCGGCACGCCCTTGTCCCGGAGCAGGTCGAGCAGCTCAACCGTCTCGGCAACCGGCCCGTCGTCGAAGGTGAGGGCGGCGCATCGCACCTCCGCGCAGTCGACGACACGGCTGGCGGCGGAGGCCTCGGACCCGGCCGGGCTGGTCGCTGCGGGGTCCTCGGGAGTGGGCGCGGACTGGCTGGGCTGCGTGCTCGGCGTGGCCGGGTCGCGCAGGCCGGGGTCCGCAGGCGTGAGCGCCGCAGCTCGGGCCAGCGCACCGAAGTCCGACAGCAACCCGGTGGGGGCCACGCGGATGCCGACAGGCTCGTCGATGTCGGACACCTGTCGTCGGTCGAACTCCACCCACAGGTCGCCCTCCGGCGTGAAGGCGATCGAGTCGAAGGCCTCCCACTCGCCGTCGAGCTGGTCGCGGAACCTCTGCTCCTCGACGCCGGGCGTGGCCAGCGCTGACTGCGTGAGGCGCTCGAAGAACGCCGCCGAGGCGTCCTCCGCGATGAGGTCACGGGCCACCCGTACCATCCGGGTGGCCGGGTCCCACCACGTCGTCTGCGCCTTGCCCTGGAACGTGTCGTCGTCGGCCACCTCGGCGGTGACCAGGCGAACGCCGATCGCCTGCGGCGAGGCCGCGACCAGGTCCCACGACACCTGCAGCTCGGGGTAGGGCGCCTCGTCCGCAGGTGTGGCCAGCTCCTCGAAGCGCTCGACCTGCGGCTGCAGGCCGGCACGCATGGCTTCGGTCAGCTCCGCCGCCCCCGGGATGACCGGGAAGGTGAGGTACGTGTAGTGGCCCTTGTCCAGGTTCTCGTGGACGGTCGAGGTCAGGCCCTCCACCGTCGTCGGGTCGACAACGGCCAGCGTGGCCACCTGCGTGGAGGACGAGGCCGCCGGTGTGGCCGAACCGCCGGCCGGCTCGTCCGTCGAGTTGGCCGTGCAGGCGGCCAGCAGGGCCACGGAGAGGAGGGCGACGACGTGTGCCGGGAACCGGCGCGGGGTCAGGGGGCGCACGGAGGGAGGGTACGACGCGGCCCGGGCCCGGCGGCCCAAGCCCGACTTGTAACGGTTACCTGCCGCGCGGGTTCGGTACCGTGCGCCCATGGTCTCCCTGGGCAAGGACGTCACGGTCGAGGACATCGACCGGATGCGGGCACGGCTCTACGTCACCACGGGCAGCGACCGGGGTCGCAAGTGGTCGGCGTTCTGGACCCTCCTGGTGCTGGCCGCGACGATCGCGTCCGCCGGGGTGGTCGCGGACTCCACCGCCACGGTGATCGGCGCGATGATCGTCGCCCCGCTGATGACGCCGATCCTGGGAACCGCACTCGCCCTGGTCCTCGCCGACCGCCGCGAGCTGCTGCACAACGTCGGGCTGGTGCTGGCCGGGGCGGTCGTCGTGATCGCGATCGGGTACCTGATGGGGACCCTGCACGCCACGGACATCGTCTCCGCGACCAACACCCAGGTGGCGGCCCGGGTCAACCCGAAGCTCATCGACCTGGCCGCAGCGCTGGCCACCGGCGTGGTGGGGGCGTTCGCGCTGGTCCGCTCCGACGTGTCGGACACCCTGCCCGGGGTCGCCATCGCGATCTCGCTGGTCCCCCCGCTGGCCGTCGTGGGGCTCACCCTGGAGTCCGGGGCCCCGAGCCAGGCAGCGGGCGCCCTGCTGCTGTTCGCCACCAACGTGGCCGCGATCATCGCCACGGGCACGGTGGTCCTGCTGGCCTACCGGGTCCGTCACGTGCTCGCCGGGTCGGGGCGGCCGCTGCCGGGGCTGTCGCGACGCACACTGGCGGTCGTGGTCGGCACGGTGGTGCTGGTGGCCGTCCCGCTGGCATGGGGAACGATCCTGTCGACCTACCAGCAGCTGGTGGTCCAGCGTGCGCAACCGGTGGCCGAGCAGTGGGCGGAGGATTCCGGCTGGATCGTGACGGACGTGTCGTTCCGGCAGGGCCAGCTGGTCGTGGTGGCGCTCGGCTCGCCGCCCGAGGCCGATGCGCAGGAGCTGCGCGAGGATCTCGACGCCGCGGGCCTGGAATCCGTGGATGCCCGCGTGACCCTGGTCATCGGCGGGTCCAAGCAGCTGCCTGCCGAGTCCGCGGGCTGACCCCCACAGCCCGACGGCCGGGGCTAGAGCGGTTGCACGGGTCGCCCCCCGGCCAGCGGCAGCGCCTCGATCTCCGCCAGCGTCGCCTCGGCCCAGGTGACCACCGTGGAGACGGAGTCGCCGCCGACGACGGTCCCGCACCAGCGCGTCCCGTCCCAGGCGGCCCGGGTGATCCAGGCGCCGGAGTCCCCGGGACGCGAGGCACGGCGCCACTGCATCAGGCTGCCCGGGCGGGGGCGGCGCACCTCGATGCCGTCGTCGAGCGTGGCCGTGGCGCCGTCGATGACGATGTCGCGGGCAGCGATCCACTGGTAGGCCACGACGTCGTCGCGCAGGGCGGTCGCCCCGGTCAGGCGCAGGGCCTGGTTGCGCGGCAGCGACGTGCGGGTGCTGATGCCGACCACCGGGGAGCCCGAGGTGTGCACCACGGTGGGGTCCGTCACGTGGATCAGCGCGGTCTCGTCGGTGAACGACCCCGCGGCCCCCGCCGAGTGGACGCAGTCACCGATGGTCACCGTGGCCGTGCCGGTGCGGGCAGTGCCGAGCACGGGCGACCCGACGGCGGCCACGTGCGCCGCGGTGGTGGCCATGGCCAGACCGTCGACGTCGAGCAGCCCGCCCAGGGTGCCGCTGTCGCGGCCGTGCTGCCAGACGGCCTGCCCGCGGGGTCGACCATGGGCGAGCGCCACGTCGCGCCGGGCGATCCGCAACGAGGCCGGGAGCTCGGCACCGAGGGCATCGACCTGCTCGCGCACCCACGGCTCCAGGGCACCGTCCGGGCGCAGCAGCACCTCGACCTCCAACGGGCTCGGCGAGGTCCGGGCCGTCACGTCGCACCAGACCTGCCAGGTCTGCGGCGTCCAGGCCAGGTCGGACAGGTCCGGCTCGGGGCGTCGCCACCGCAGCAGCACCGGAACGACCCGCAGCGCGGCAGCCAGGTCGCCGTCGTCGTGGAGGCGCCGGGCCATCGCCCCGTCGAGCCGGCGGAACGCACGCTCGCCCACAGCCTCGCGCACCGCGGCCAGCAGCACCCACAGGTCGTCGTACTGCACGCCCAGCCCGTGCAGGTCGGGCACCTCGCGGACCATCCCACGAAGTCGATCGAAGCCGGGGGCCTCCCCGAGGGCGAGCAGGTCGCGCATCAGCTCTCCCCCTCCACCGGCTGCGTCAGGCCGACCACCAGGGAGAACGCGATGAGGGCCAGGCTCGCGGCCAGGGCGTTGTAGACGCCGAACGCCTCGGGCAGCTCGGCAAGGGCGTAGGCCCAGAACGGCAGGGCCAGCGTGGAGATGACCATCTGCCGGACCACGGGCTGCCCGGGCTGGGCCAGCCGCCGCAGGTACAGCGGGGTCACCACCAGCAGCACGAGCGCCACTGCCGCGTAGTAGGGCCTCGGGTCCGCCGGCGCGCTGGCCACGATCAGCCCCTGTGCGGTCAGGTACGCCACGACGATCTCGCTGGGGACGTACTTGGCGACCCGGGACAGGTAGTCGTCGCCCCCGCCGGACTGGGCTGTGGTGGGGCCAGCCGGGCGGGGGGTGACGAGTCGGGACATGGCAGCACTCCCAGCGCCGGGCGCCCATGGCGCCGATGCCGGGCGGATGACCAGGAGTCTGCAGGCCCGGATGATCCGGCCTCAAGCCCCATTTCGGCAGACAGCCGGATCGACCGGCAACCGCAGCATCCCGGATTCCAGCGGCTCCACGAGGCCGTCGGCAACCAGCCCGTCGAGGGCACGGGCGCGCTGGACCGGGTCGGGCCAGGCGGCCGCGACGACCTCGGCGGCCACGGGACCGAGGTGCTCACGCAGCACGGCCATGATGCGGCCCCGCGCCTGGCGATCGGTGCCGGCGAACCTCTGGACCCGCCGCGGCGGACCGTCATGCGGGGGGCGGCCCCGGGCCAGCCACGCGCATTGTGCGGCGATGGGGCACTGCGGGCAGCGGGGCCCGGTGGACGTGCAGACCAGGGCCCCGAGCTCCATCACCGCGACGGACCATCGGGCCGCCTGCGCCGCCTGCTGCGGCAGCAGGTGCGCCGCCCGGTCCCGCTCGGCGGCGGTGAGGGCTGCCGGGGGGTGCTCGTGACCGCCGAGCACGCGGGCGTGGACCCGTCGGACGTTGGTGTCCAGCACGACGCACCGCTGCCCGAAGGCGAAGGCCCGGACCGCCGCGGACGTGTACTCGCCGACGCCGGGCAGGGCCCGCAGCTGCGCGTCGTCGTCAGGGACCCGGCCCGCGTGCCGGCCGACCAGCAGCCGGGCGGTGGAGTGCAGCGCGAGAGCGCGGCGGGGGTAGCCCAGCCGCCCCCACCGCCGCACCGCCTCGCCGGGCGGCTCAGCGGCAAGGCCAGCGGGGGTGGGCCACCGGGCCATCCAGTCCTGCCACACCGGGAGCACCCGGACCACGGGGGTCTGCTGCAGCATGACCTCGCTGACCAGCACGCCCCAGGGCGTCCGGTCGTCGCGGCGCCAGGGCAGGTCCCGCTGGTGGCCGTCGAACCAGGCCATCACGGCCTCGACCAGGGCCTCGCGCCCCGGGCCCGCGGCAGCGCCCCGGACCTGGTCGCGCGGCTCGTGGGTGCCCATGCGCCCTCCTGGGTGTCCCGGCGGCGCTCGCCGCGTGCACACGGTACCGGCGCCACCACACAGCTGCCCGGGAACGGCGACCGGCGGTGCGGAATAGCTGACCCGTGGGGCTGGTTGAACGATGAACGACTCCCGGAGGAGGGATCCGATGCCCGCCGTGACCGCCGACACCCTCACCCTGCCGCGCCTGACCGCCCCCGACCCGGGCTCCCGGGCCCGTGGCGTCCGGTCGGTGACGACGGCCCCGCACGGCCTGGAGGGCGAGGGCTTCCCCGTCCGCCGGGCGTTCGCCGGGGTGGAGCTCGCCGCACTCGACCCGTTCGTGCACATGGACCAGATGGGCGAGGTCGAGTACGGCGTCGGCGAGCCGAAGGGCACGCCGTGGCACCCGCACCGCGGGTTCGAGACCTTCACCTACCTCATGGATGGCACGTTCATCCACCAGGACTCCCACGGCGGCGGCGGCGTGATCACCAACGGCGGCACGCAGTACATGACCGCGGGCGCCGGGATCCTGCACATCGAGACCCCGCCGGAGTCGCTGGTCATGTCGGGTGGGCTGTTCCACGGCATCCAGCTGTGGATCAACCTGCCCCGGTCGAAGAAGTGGCTCCCCCCGGCCTACCAGCCGCTCGAGCCCCAGGACGTCACGCTGGTGTCCTCGGCCGACGGCGGCACCCTCGTGCGGATCCTCGCCGGCACCGTGGCCGGACATGTGGGGCCCGGCCGCAGCCAGTCGCCCATCTCGATCGTGCACGCATCCCTTGCCCCGGGCGCCCGGCTGGACCTGCCGTGGCGAGCCGACTTCAACGCCCTGGCGTATGCCCTGTCCGGCGCCGGCACGGTCGGACCGGCCGAACGCCCGCTGGTCGGCGGGCAGCTGGCCGTGCTGGGCTCGGGTGATCACCTCACGCTGTCCGCCGCACCCTCGCAGTCGTCGAAGGAGCCGAGCCTCGAGGTGCTGCTGCTGGGCGGGGTCCCGCTGCGCGAGCCGGTGGTCGCCTATGGGCCGTTCGTGATGAGCAGCCGCGCGGAGATCATCCAGGCGATCGAGGACTTCCAGGCCGGCCGGCTCGGGGTGGTCCCGGAGGACGCGATCATGCCGCACACGGCGGGCCGGTAGCCCGGCCCCGATCTGGACGGTCGGTCCCCGGAAGCCCCGGGGACCGACCTGAGGGGATTAGGCGCACACCAACACCCCTGTAAGCAGAGGTTATCGTCATGAGTGGGAGGAACGCGATGAGGATCGCAGTCCTGGGGACGGGCTCGGTGGGCCGGGCGCTCGCGGAGGGCTTCACCCGGCACGGTCACGACGTGGCCGTGGGCACCCGGGACGTGGACGTCGCCCTCGACCGACCCGGGCCGCGCGACGGCGTCCCCCTGCGGGAGTGGGTGGCCGCCCACCCCTCGGTCGCCGTGCTCACCTTCGCCGGGGCCGCGGCCGGCGCGCAGGTCGTCGTGAACGCCACGGCCGGGTCGGCGTCCCTCGCGGCGCTGGAGTCGGCCGGCGCCGACGGCTTCGCGGGCACGGTGGTGCTCGACGTCGCCAACCCGCTGGACTTCTCCGCCGGGTTCCCGCCGACCCTGACGCTCAAGGACACCGACTCGCTGGCCGAGGTGCTCCAGCGCCGGTTCCCGGGAGCTCGCGTGGTCAAGGCGCTGAACACGCTGACGGCCGATCTCATGGCCCATCCCGAGCGCCTGCCCGAGCCGACGACTGTGTTCCTGTCCGGCGACGACGAGGGGGCCAAGGCGGTCGTGCGGGGGCTGCTGGCCGAGTTCGGCTGGACCGACGTGCTCGACCTGGGCGGGATCGCCAGCGCGAGGGGCCCGGAGATGTGGCTGCCCCTCTGGTTGCGGATCATGGGCTCGCTGGGCAGCGGCGCGTTCAACCTGCGGATCGTCCGCTGACGTCGCCGCGGCGCACCGCCAGGATGTCGGCGCTGCGCCGCCCCGCGGCCTCGCCCCGGGTCTCGAACCGGGTCATCGGCCGCCACGACGGGCGGCGGTCCAGGCGGGTGGTCGCGAGCAGCGGCTCGGACCGGCACACGGCCACCATCTGCTCGGCGTAGTGGTCGATGTCCGTGGCCAGGTGCAGCGTCCCCCCGGGGCGCAGCAGCAGCGCCGCACGATGGACGAACTCGGGCTGGACCAGCCGGCGCTTGTGGTGGCGCACCTTCGGCCAGGGGTCCGGGAAGTAGATCCGGATGCCGTCCAGGGAACCCGGGGCAAGGCGGTCCATGAGCTCGACGGCATCGCCCACGCACACCCGGACGTTCCCGACCCCGTCACGCTCGCAGGCTGCGAGCAGCGCACCGATCCCGGGGGTGTGCACGTCGACAGCCACGATCCCGGTGCCCGGGTCGGCCAGCGCCATCGTCCGGGTGGCCTCCCCCATGCCCGATCCGATCTCCAGCACGACCGGACCCGGCGGCTCGAACAGCTCACCCAGTCGAGCCGGCGCGGACGTGACGTCCACGCCCCAGGTGGGCAGCAGCCGGACCAGGGCGGAGGCTGCGGCCGGGGAGGTCCGGCTGCGCCGCGGGTGGAAGGAGCGGATCCGGCGCGGCGGCGCCTCGGTCGGGTGCACGGCCCAAGGGTAGGTGCCCGGATCCGGTGGGACCGGCGCACGGTCCACCCGGAGACCTCGCCGCGCCTCAGCTGGGCAGGTGGAGGTCCACCCCCACAGTGCTGCGACGGTCCGCCAGGTCCACGACCACCGGGTCCCGCAGGTCGACATCACCGGTGCCGGTCATCCGGGCGGTGCACTCCCACCGCTCGACCGGTGGCGGCGGGCCCGGGTGCCAGGTCCAGCCGGGGGCCAGGCGGCACCCGACGGCCAGGCGTCCCCCGGCCGCCTGCACACCCTCGATGCGGTAGCGCAGGCCCTGACGACCCGGGGTGCGCGCCTCCCACATGCCCACCAGCTGGCCGGTCCCCCGCGCGTCGCCATCGGGACCCGCCGCGCAGTCCACGGTGAACGGCGCCGGCCCCAGCCGGAAGGCGTCCATCACGGCCGCGTAGTGGCCGGCCAGCACGGGGCGCAGGGGCACGGGCAGGGGCGCGGGCGCCGGGCGGCTCGGGGCCACGGGGTCGGTCGGGCCGGACCCCGCCGCCACGCCCGGGGCGCGTGGCCCCGACAGCTCCCCCTGCGAGCCGGCGTCCCAGATCCGCACCCCCGGGGACCCTGCGAGGCAGTCCAGGTCGTCCCCGGCGGCGACGGGGGCGAGGGCGAACCGGCTCACGGCCACCGACAACCGCTGCGACTCCAGCGCCGACGCGTCGCTGACGATCACGTCCACGGGATCGCGCTGGACCACGGCCCGCAGCCTCGCGACGGCGGTCGGCGGCAGCCGACCCACCACGAGGGGGGCCATCAGCGCGAACGCCGAGCGGTGCACCGGACCGCCGGTCCCCTCGGGCCAGCTGAGGTGCCCGTCGACGACCCCGGTCGCGCCCGGCTCACGACAGACCAGGACCAGGCTCTGCGTGTCCGCGGGCAGGTCGGCAACCTCGCCGGGAACCGGACCGAGCTGCCGCACCAGGTCCTCCGGGTCGCCCACGTGGAGGTCCATCAGGTGGTGCCCCGCATCCGCCAGGGAGCGGATCCGCTCGTTGACCGCGGCCAGCGCCTCGTGGAGGGGCGCTGCCCCCAGGGCGTCGGGAGCGTCGCGGAGCAGCTGGTCGACACGGGTGCCGGCCAGCCACGTCACGATGTTGGTCACCGCGCGCAGCAGGTCCGCCGACAGGCCGCGGGTGTCCAGTCGGGCCTCGGTGAACCGCAGCCCCGTCGGCGGCGAGCCCCGCAACGGGCCGGCGCGGGCGGGAACGTCGATCTGGTAGTCGAAGGCGACCGCGAAGTCGATCTCGATCCGGGGCTCGGCCCATCCACACAGGAAGGGCGGGCGCGTGGTGGCGGCCACCAGGGTGGCGCGGCCGGTGACGACGTGCACGAGCAGCTGGCCGTCCGTGGTGCGCTGCAGCGTGATGCGCGGACGACTGGGCAGGTGCACGTCGAGGTCCAGCAGGGTGAAGCCGTCGGCGAACCGGTCGGCGATGCCGAGCTCCCGGCGCAGGGCCCCCTGCAGCGGCCCCCGCAGCCCGCTCCACAGCTCCTCCGCCACCTGGACCAGCACCGGACCCAGGGCTCCCCGCGACACCAGCTCGCCGTCGGCGCTGCGCCCGAGCACGACCAGGTCGCCGCCACTGGGGACATCGATCCCGAACGGCCGCACGGGTCCTCCTGGGGTCGGCACAAGGGGCCAGCATGGGCCGCAGCGCGGCGGCGTGGTCAAGTCCCCCCTTGGGGGGACCCACAGCCCTCGACACGAAGGTGCTGGCGCACATGCCCCGCAGTGGCGCTCAGCGGACGAGGAGCAGGGCCCCCACGATCACGCCGACCCACACGAGGATGCTCAGTGCCAGCACCCCGACCCAGATCAGGATTCCGGTGAGCATGGTGGGATGAGTGTGCCCTTATCCG
>JBDHZV010000098.1:0-10783 GCA_039812125.1 Candidatus Nanopelagicales bacterium | reverse complement strand
GGTCCGGTGGGATCAGAAGTCGCCGCGCTCGCGGCGACGCCGCCAACGCTCCTCCATGCGATCGGTCAGGGAGTCGCCCCGCCGGGTCCGACGCTGCTTCGCCTGTCGCGTGGGGGCGGCGCGCGGCACCTGCGACGCGCCCTGCGCGGTTGCCTGCGCAGGCTCAGCGGCGGTCCGCCACGCTCGGATGGCCATCCAGATACCCCCGAGCATCGCCAGGAAGCCGACGACGCCGACCACGACCAGCTGGGTCATGACACCGGCCAGCAGCAGGCCCATCCCCACGAGGAAGGCCAGGACACCGAGGGCGATCAGGCGACGGTCGCCCACACCAGCGCGGGGGTTGCGCATGCTCGTCGCGAACTTGGGATCCTCGGCGTAGAGCGCGCGCTCCATCTGCTCGAGCAGGCGCTGTTCGTGCTCTGAGAGCGGCACGGTGACCTCCCAAGTGCTGACAGGGTGTTCGTGCCTCAGGATAGAGAGGCTTGCCTGAGGATGGAACTCGGGGTACAGCAGTTCGCGCTCCTCATGCTCTCACCTCCAGCGGCGATTCGCATCCCCGTCCCGGGCGCGTCATGCGTCCGCAGCACCGGGCTGTCCGAAGCGGTCGCGGTCCGGTCCGCCGAGCAGGCGGGCCGGGTGGACCGAGCCCCGTCCGAACCGGCTGACGAGGCGGTCGACCGCCTCCTCGGCCTCACGCCAGCCGTGCTCCGGGGCCCCGAGGACCAGTTGGGCCTCCACGGCGTCGGCGTCGACCACGCCTTCGGCTCTCACCCCGACCAGGCGCACGCGAGCGCGGTCCAGGTGCAGCCTCAGGTAGAGGGCGCGGGCCTCGTGGAAGAGCTCCCGGCTGACGCTGGTCGGCACTCGCAGGGTGCGTGATCGGGTGATCGTGGTGAAGTCGGCGAAGCGGACCTTGAGGGACACCGTCGTCGCCGCGTAGCCCGCCTTGCGCAGCCGTGCGCCCACCTTCTCGCTCAGGCGCAGCAGCTCAGCCAGGATCACCTCCTCGTCGTCGATGTCCCGGGCGAACGTCTCCTCCGCACCGATGCTGCGATCGCGGACATGGGTGGCGACCGATCGGTCGTCCCGACCCCAGGACAGCTCGTGCAGGTGGCTGCCGGCCGCTGGCCCCAGTGCCCGGACGAGCGTGTCTCGCGGAGTGTGGGCGATGTCGGCGACAGTGCGCAGGCCCAGCCGGTGGAGCTGCTCCTCGGTCCGCTCCCCCACCCCCCACAGCGACCCGACCGGCATCGGGTGCAGGAAGGCGATGACGCGGTCGCGGGGCACCACCAGCAGGCCATCGGGCTTGCACTGCGTGGAGGCCAGCTTCGCGACGAACTTGGTGGGACCCACGCCGACGGAGCAGGTGATCCGCTGCTCGTCGAAGACCTGGGCCCGGATCATCTCGGCGATGGCCCGTGGCGGGCCGAACCGGCGGCGGGCCCCGGCGACGTCGAGGAACGCCTCGTCCAGGCTCAGCGGCTCCACGTGAGGGGTGATCGAGGCGAACATCTCCATCACGGAGTCGGACACCTCGGCGTAGTGGCGGTGGTCCGGCGGGATCACGACGATGTCGTCGGGGGCCAGCCGCAATGCCCGGCTCATCGACATCGCCGAGTGGATGCCGTAGGCACGGGCCTCGTACGTGGCCGCCACCACCACCCCTCGGCTGCCGCTGCCCCCGACGATCATGGCCCTGCCCCGCAGCTCGGGCCGCCGGGCGACCTCCACCGAGGCGTAGAACGCGTCCATGTCGACGTGCAGGATCGGGCAGTCGGTGTCGTCGTCGCCCAAGCCGACGGGCGCGCTGGGGCGCCTGATCTGGCTCCGGCTCATCGTCCACCTCCTGTCGCGCCCATGGCTGCTGCGCCCATCTCGCCTGCGCCCATCTCGCCGGCCGCTGCGCTCGCGGCTGCCGCGCCCGATCCCCTCCGTCCACCAGCGCTGCCCGCCTCCCCACAGTGCCACAGCCGGCGCACCTACCACCCGCTGCTGCCCGGGCTGGCGTGCCAGAGCTTGCTCGGAGCCCGGGTCCGGGCAGCGGGTGATCGCGGGACGGCCCCCGGCTCGCCGCCGGGAGGCTTGATGTCGGCGTAGGGCGACTGCTTGAACCCGCTGGCGTGCAGCAGCACCCGACGACGCTGGCCCATGCCCCCCGCTGCGGTCCGGCCGATGCCGACCGGGGACGGCCCGACGGGAACGTCCCCGGCTCGGACCGGCGCCCCGGAATCCGTGGCGACGGGGACGTCCACCACCGTCGCCGGCCTCCTGCGGGTGTCCACCCGCGGGAACTGGCTGATGTACGCAGCCACCCCGGGGACCCCGCGCGCCTGCCACTGCTCGTGGACGACTCCGAGATCCCAGCAACCGGTGGCCCGCACGGAGATCCCCCTCGGCCCCGTGCGCCGGATCTCGCCGCGCACCAGCAGCAGCCAACCGGCGAACACGGTGGCTGCGTACGGGTCCTGGGCATCCTCGAAGAAGGTGGCGTCCACCGGCCCGGTCGAGTCATCCAGGGTGAGGAACACCACCCGCCTGCCGCTGCGGATCGGCGGCGTCTGCGTGGCCACCTTGACCCCGGCGATCCACACCTCACTCTGGGAGCGACGGGTGAGCAGGTGGGCCGCGGGGACCACACCGAGGGCCGCGAGCATGGGACGGTAGAACTCCAGGACGTGGTGGCTGACGTCCATCCCGAGGACGTCGAGCTCCGCGCGGACGCTCTCGGTGACCGACATCTCCGGCAGCCCGCTGGGCCGTCCCGATCCCGGGGACTCCAGCTCCAGCGCCAGCTGCACCGGCCCCGGACGGACCAGCGCCGGCGCCTGGGACTGCGCCGCAGCCGCGACCGCGGGGTCCACCACCGACCGGCCCGCCTGCGCTGCGGCCCGGCCAGCTCCCCAGGCGAACCCGGCCCGCTCCGCCTGGGGGTCCGCACGGACCGACCGGGGCCGCTGCGAGCGGCCGGCCGCCCGGGACCCCGACCGGCTCCACCGGTCGAGGTCGGCCACCTCCAGCAGCAGGTCGCGGCGGGTCACCTGACCGCGCGGACGGGTGGGAGCGTCCGCCTCGATCCCGTAGATCGCGTCGAAGCCGCCGACCAGGATGAGGTTCTCCAGGACCGGAAGGGCGACCGGAGCACGGGTCCAGAGGTCGGACAGGGACGAGTAGGGCTGCCCGGCGGTGATGCGCTCCACCTCGGCGGAGGAGATTCCCTTCACCTCCACCAGGGGAAGTCGGATCCCGTGGGCGCTGCCGTCCGGAAGGCCGGGCAGGGTGGGCCGGCTCCCGGGAGTCGGGCTGGGCTCCACCCGGTACACCGCACCTGATCGGTTCACGTCCACGCCCAGGATGGTGATCCCCAGGTTGCGGGCGTCGTCGAGGATCAACCGCTTCGGGTACATCCCCGGATCGTGGGTGAGCACACCGGCCAGGAACGCTGCCGGGTGATGGGCCTTCAGCCACGCGGACTGGTAGGTGGGCAGGGCGAAAGCTGCCGCGTGCGCCTTGCAGAACCCGAAGGAGGCGAAGGCCCTCAGGACATCCCAGACCCGGTCGACCAGCGCCAGGGAGTACCCCTGGGCCAGGGCGCGGGGATAGAACCAGGCCCGTACCTGGGCCTGCCCCTCGGGGGATCCCATCGACCGCCGGATCTCGTCCCCCTCGGCCAGGCTGCACCCCGCGATCGTGGCGATCGTGCCGATCACCTGCTCGTGGAAGACCACCACCCCGTGGGTCGGGGCGAGCACGGGCGCGAGGTCGGGGTGCAGCACGTCGGTCGGGGACCATCCCTGCCGCGCCTGCAGGAACGGGGTCACCATGTCGGACTTCACCGGGCCGGGCCGGAACAACGAGATGTCGATGATGATGTCGTCGAAGGTCTCCGGGGCGAACTTGCCGATCAACTCGCGCTGCCCCGGTGACTCGATCTGGAAGCAGCCCAGGGTGTGGGTGGTGCGGATCATCGCGAAGGTGTCCGGGTCGTCCAGGGCCAGGCCGTCCAGGTCGATCGGATCGCCGCCGAGGCGGACGACCTCGTCGAGAGCATGGGCCATCGCCGACTGCATCCGGATCCCCAGGACATCGAGCTTGAGGAAGCCCATCTCCTCCACGGCGTCCTTGTCGAACTGGCTCATCGGGAATCCCATCCAGCTGGCCTCGACGGGAGTGCGGTCCAGCAGGGACGAGTCACTGAGCAGCACCCCACAGGGATGCAGGGCGACATGCCGGGGCAACCCGTCGAGCGCCTCGACCAGGTTGAGGAACCCGTCGAGCCGCCCGCCAGCTGCGAGCCTGCCCAGGCCCGAGGAGCGCAGCTCCGGCAGGTCGGCCAGGGCAGCCCGGGCGTCCCGAGCGCGGATGTGGGGGAACGCCTTGGCGAACGCGTCGATCTCGCCCGGGGGCAGGCCCAGCGCGGCCCCGACATCGCGCACCGCATGGCGCACCCGGTAGGTCTCCATCATGGAGACGGCCACGCACCGCTCCCCACCGAAGCGTTCCAGGATCCTGGTGTAGATCTCCGTGCGCCGGGCGGACTCGACGTCGATGTCGATGTCAGGCAGGGCCTGGCGCAGCGGGGACAGGAACCGCTCCATGATCAGCCCGTGGGCCATCGGGTCCACGCCGGAGATCCCCAGCAGGTAGTTGACCAGGCTGCCCGCGCCGGACCCCCGGGCCGCCACCCGCACTCCCATCCCCTTGATGAGGTCGACAACCTCGGCGACCGTCAGGAAGTAGGCCCCGTAGCCGAGGCCGGCGATGGTGTCCAGCTCGGCATCGAGGCGGTCCTGCCCGGCTCTATGGCTGCGCAGGGTGGTGTACCGGGCATCCAGGGCGCTGCGGCACCGGTGCCGCAGGATCCTGTCGGCCATCCGGGCCTGAACGGTGGCCGGGGCTGGTCCGATCGACTCGTCGGCCCCGAGCCCGGGCGCGCCGCGGGGGAACAGGACGTCCAGCTCCGGCACGTGGACCGACCCGATGCCCAGGTCGGCGGACGGGTCCAGCCGACAGGAGTCAGCCAGCTCACGGGTCTGGGCGAGCAGCCGCCGCGCCCCGAGGTCCCCCGAACCGGCGGCTGCCGCGATCTCCTCAGCGACTCGCTGCATCTCCCCCGCGTCCTTGAGGTACCCCTGGGCGTTGGCCCGCTCCAGGTGCCGGGGATCGAGGGGGACCAGCCGGCGTACCGCGTCGAGCACGTCGGCGACCGGTGCCTGCTCCGGCGACAGGTACCGCACTGCGTTCGTGAGGACCGCCGGCACGCCGGACTGGCCGGCGAACCCCAGGACCCGGGCTGCGGCTGCGGTGGACATGGACGCGCGGTCCCCCCGACCGGGACTGCGATGTGAGACGACCTCGAGACGGACATCGCTGCCGAACACCTCCTGCCACCCCGCGAGGAGGTGAGCCGCCTGGTCGGGGCGTCGCCGGGCCAGGGCCCGGCCGACGTCCGAGTCCGGGCCGAGCAGCACCACCAGGCCCTGCGCGTGCTCGGCCACCTGGGACCGCGTCAGGAGGGGCCGGCCCCGCTCCCCGGACAGATGGGATGCGGAGATGGCTCGGCTCAACGACGCCCAACCGCGGGCCCCCCGGGCCAGCAGGACGACCCGGGGATGCTGGGGATCGAGGGCCACTCCGCCACGGGCGGGGGTGGGCACCGCCGGCGTGGTGGACCGTTCCGACCGGGCCGGGGACCCCTCGCCCCGACCGGACGGGAGGTCCTGGGAGGTGACGGCCAGGTCCGCCCCGAGGATCGGGCTGATCCGTGCCGCCTGGCATGCCAGGGCGAACGCAACCGCACCGTACGCACCGTCCCGGTCGGTCAGGGCCAGGGCGTCCTGCCCGAGCTCGGCGGCCCGGACCGCCAGGGCCTCGGGAGTGGTCGTCCCATAGCGCATCGAGTACCCCGAGGCGACGTGCAGGTGCACGAAGCCGGTCATCACGCATCCCCTCAGATCCCGCCGGGCAGGACCGCCTGCTGGTCCACCCCGATCAGCGCCGCGACATGGGCCAGGAAGATCTCCGCATCCCGAACGAGGTCGTCAGCGTCGCGCTGGCTCACGACATGGACCAGCCCGGCGTCGGCAGCCGCCCGCTTCGAGGCATTGGCAGCGAAGAACACCGCCCACTCCTGCAGCTGCGGCGCCACTGCGGGCAGGAGGACCCAGACACTGCGGATCCGTCCCCGACGTCCCGGCATCGCCCGGGTGGCCAGGACCGCCGCCGCTGCCCGCAGCGCGGACAGGTGCGCGGCGGCGTAGCGGCGGGCTGGGTCGGGGGCAGCGTGGGCCTCCAACAGGCTGCGGGCGGACGAAGCCAGGAGGTCCCGCGCCTGGGTGGGCACGGGAGGGCTCAGGGGCATCGCAGTCACCGGACTCCCCCTCAGTCCATCGTCCGGGCCAGGACCCAGGCATCCGCTGACAGGTCACGGCGCAGGTCGTAGACCCCGGACGCCCCTGATCGGCCGGCCTGGGCCTCCACCCGCCACACCTCGTGCTCGTGCGGGGGGATGGCACCCTCAAGGGCCCGGCGAGATCCACCCCACCAGGTTGCGGACTCGAACCAGTGCGCGAGCACAGCCCGGACCACGTACACCCGCCCGCGCCACAGGAACTGGGCAGGCTGGCCGTCCGGTGGGTGCTCGTCGGCACGACGGACATCGATCGGGTCTGCGTAGGTGCGGGTCATGACGGTCCTCCTGGCGATCCTGCTGCTGCTCCGGGCGCCGGGGAAGACGGCTGTGGGAGGATCGCCTGCGGCCGACGCTTCCCTCGCCGGCCGCAGGTTCCCCTACTCACGCGTTCGAACACCTGTTCGAACTGGATGCAACGGTACGCCCCACCACTGACAGCGTCAACCCTGCACTGGGGATACTGGGCACGTGCCCGATGCGACCGGACCGGCCGTGGTCTCCCTCCACCTCTGGGGTGTTCCCAGCCGCCACGTGGCCACCGCCGTGACCCACATGGCGCTGCAGCGCCGGGCCCTGCGCCGGTTGGAGGGCGTGCGCTTCGCCAAGCTGCTGGGAACCGGGTCGGGGGCCACCTTCACGCCCTCCGACGCCGATCCCCACCACTGGGGCATCCTCGCCAGCTGGGCCGACGAGGAGGGGCCGGCCCGCCTGGCCGGGTCAGCCGTCGGGCGGGCGTGGGGGCGCATCGCGACCGAGTCCGCCACCTGGACGATGCGGCCACTGGCCAGCCGCGGCCGCTGGGCAGGCCGGGAGCCGTTCGGCCGGCCCACCCCCGCCCGCTGGGATGGCCCCGTCGCCGCCCTCACGCGAGGTCGGATCCGTCCCCGGATGTGGCGGACCTTCTGGGCCTCGGTCCCCCCGGTCGCCCTGGACGCGCACGCGGGGGGCGGACTCACCTTCGCCGTGGGCATCGGGGAGGCACCCGTCGGACTGCAGGGCACCTTCTCGACCTGGACCGACGGCGCCGCCCTCACCGACTTCGCGCACCGCCGGGGACCCCACCGTGCCGCCATCGACCGGACCGCGCAGCTGGACTGGTACTCCGAGGAGCTGTTCGCCCGGTTCGCGCTGCTCGACGTCACCGGTCAGTACCGCGGCCTCGACCTCTGATCCCGCAGCGCCGGCGTCGGCTGGCGCTCCCTATGCCAGATCCCTCGCAGCAGGACCGGGACCACGATCACCAGGCCCAGGACTGTCACCGCGTTCACTGTCAGCAGCGCGACCCCGACCACGACCACGGTCAGCACCACCCGACCCAGCAGCCCGAACGCGGTGGGCCCCGACCGGGTCCGCGAGTGGACGAGCACCGCGATGACCTGCTGCGTCCCCGGCGGCGCGGACAGGAACGTGTCCCCCGCGCCACCCAGCCCGAGGCGCAGCCGGCGCATCGCGTCGGGATCGGGCGCACCCGCGGGCCCGCCACCGCACTGCCGGTCACCGGCTGCCGCCCCCTCCACACCCCCTCATCGGCGCTGGTCGACCCACCCTTGACCTGCCCGACACCCCAAGCACGGATCGCGTCGGTCCTCGAAGCCCAGCCGGCGGGGTCGGGCGAGCCCTCCTAGAATCGGCTCGTGCGTCTCGGCCGCCTGCTGCCCTGGGTCCTCGGCGGCATGGGGGTCCTGGTCCAGATCGTGTGGGTGCTCGTGCCCGACCACCTCCGGGATGCCGCCACGATCGGTGCCGTGCTGCTGCTCGCGGCCGCCGCTGGCGCCCACGCGACCGTGCACCGGGGGGCTCGTTGGGCGGCAGCCATGGGGGGGATCGTCGCCGGCATCGGCCTTGCCGTCGAGGCCCTCGGGACCGCCACGGGGTTCCCGTTCGGCGCCTACCGGTACGGTCCACGGCTCGGCCCGATGGTGCTCGACGTACCCCTGCTCATCCCGCTGGCCTGGTGCATGGCGGCCTACCCGATGCTCCTGCTGGCCCAGCGCCTGGCGACCCGCCGCTGGCAGGTGGTGCTGATCGGAGCCTGGACGCTCACCGCGTGGGACCTGTTCCTCGACCCGCAGATGGTCGGCGAGGGCCACTGGACCTTCGCCCACCCCACCCCGGCGCTGCCGGGGTCGCCGGGCGTCCCGCTGACCAACTACGCCGGCTGGCTGCTCACCGGCCTGGTCATCTTCTGGGTCCTCGACCACCTGCCCCGGATCACCGCAGACGACCGGATGCCGTCGCTGCTCATGCTGTGGCTGTACGCCTCGAACGTGATGGCCGCCGCCGTGTTCTTCGGCCGTCCCGCCGTTGCCCTGTGGGGCGCAGCTGCGATGGGCGTGACCGTGCTCCCCTGGGCGGTGCGTGTCGTTCCCGAGCTGCGGGGCGCTCCTGCACAGCTCGCCCCGGCCCGCCGCTGGGTGGGGTCCCGATGAGGCCCGGCCGTGCCGCGGTCGCCGCGGCGAGCCTGGCCAGCGCGGCGCTGAGCGCCCACAGCCTCGTGAACCTGCGCCGGCTGCGGGCGGCGCCGGACCTGCCCGGCACCGGCCGCGCGCCCGGGATGGACCTGCGGGTCACCGTGCTCATCCCGGCCCGGGACGAGGCCCATCGGATCGGACCGTGCCTGGAGTCCCTGCGGGTCCAGCGGCATCCGGGGCTGCGGGTGCTGGTCCTGGACGACGGATCCTCCGACGCGACGGCCGATGTGGTCCTCCGGGCCGGCGCAGTCGACCCGCGACTGAGCCTGCTGACCGGCGGCGACGACCCGCTACCGCCGGGGTGGCTGGGCAAGCCGTGGGCCTGCCACCGCCTGGCGGACGCGGCCCTGGCCGACGACGAGCCGGACCTGCTGCTGTTCCTGGACGCGGACGTCGTGCTGGCCCCCGACGCGGTGGCCCGGGTCGCGGCCCTCATGGCCACGACCCCGCTGGCCCTGGCCTGCCCGTATCCCCGGCAGGTGGCTGTCACCGCAGCCGAACGGCTGATCCAGCCCCTGCTGCAGTGGTCGTGGCTCACCACGCTGCCGCTGGGCCTGGCCGAACGATCCCCCCGGCCCTCGCTGACCGCCGCCAACGGCCAGGTCGTCGCCGTTCGAACCGCGGCCTACCGGTCGATCGGCGGGCATGGCTGCGTGCGCGACCAGGTGCTGGAGGACATCGCGCTGGCCCGTGCGATCAAGGCCGCCGGCGGCCGGGCCGGGGTCACCGACGGGACGCAGCTGGCCTCCTGCCGGATGTACGAGGGGGCCGGTGCGGTCGTCGACGGCTACGCCAAGTCGTTGTGGTCGGCGTTCGGATCCCCTGTCGGGGCCCTCGCGGTGGCTGCGGGGCTGACCGCCCTGTACGTGCTCCCGCCGGTCGCCGCCGTCACGGCCCCCACCCGCGCCACCCGGGTCCTGGGATGCGCGGGCTACCTCGCCGCGGTCGCCGGGAGAGTCGCAGTGGCCCGGCGCACCGGGCAGCGCGTGCCGGACTCGCTGGGCCACCCGATGTCGATCCTGGCCCTCGACGCGCTCGTGGGGGTGTCCTGGTGGCGGCGCCACCGGGGCACGCTCGCCTGGAAGGGCCGGGCGCTGCCCACCCTCCCCGACCGAGCCGCCGGTGCCACCGGCGCCCCCCGTTAGGCTCGCCGGCATGGCACGCGTCGTGGTGGTCGGGGCCGGGATGGGCGGGATGGCCGCGGCCGCCCGGCTGCGGGTGAAGGGCCACGAGGTCACCGTCCTCGAGTCCGGCGACACGCACGGGGGCAAGCTCGGCGTGCTCGCTCGCGACGGGTTCGCCTTCGACACCGGCCCCAGCCTGTTCACCATCCCAGCGGTCTACCGGGACCTGTTCCTCAAGACCGGCGGTGCACTGGAGGACAGCGTCGAGCTCGTCGCGCTGGAGCCCGGGTTCGACTACCGGTTCCCCGACGGGACCCGGCTGCCCATGCCGGGCGCAGGCGCCGGCCGGGCCGCGGAGGCCATGGGCGATGCGCTCGGTGGCCGGGCGGCCGACGACTGGCGGGCCCTCCTGGCCCGCGGAGGCAGGATGTGGGCGACCACGCGGGGGCCGTTCCTGGAATCACCGCTGACCGGCGCGCGTGACCTCGTGCCGCTGGCCCGCGACCTCGCGGCGGTGCGCACCGTCGCACCATGGCTGACACTGCGTGGCCTGGGCCGGCGCACGCTGTCGGACTGGCGGGCCCGCCAGGTGCTCGACCGTTACGCCACCTACTCGGGATCGGATCCGCGGCGGGCCCCCGCGGTGCTGGCGACGATCCCCTACGTCGAGGCCACGTTCGGGGCCTGGCACATCGCCGGCGGCCTGCGCCGGCTCGGTGACGCGCTGCGTGAGCGCCTCGACGAGCGCGGCGTCGTCGTGCGCCTCGGGGCCCGGG
>JBDHZV010000097.1:0-10988 GCA_039812125.1 Candidatus Nanopelagicales bacterium | reverse complement strand
GGGGCCGGTCACCAGCACCGCGGGGCGGGGCGCGTCGAGCACCTCCCGGGGCCAGCCGAGGGTGCTGCCCGGCCGCGGCAGCACCAGCCACGCACCGACCTGCCCGACCAGCGGGCCGAGCAGCCCGGCCAGCGGTTGTGGCGCGGCCCCGTCGATCCGCACGGCCGGGGCGGCGTCCGGATCCAGGGCGACCAGCGCCGCCAGCAGGTCGTCCGGGGCGGCGTGCCCGGACAGCCGGGCCCCGATCCACAGGGCAGCGGCCGTCATCGTCGCTTCGTGCGCCACTCGCAGAAGGGTAGGCGAGGCTGCCCCGGGCGGCCCGGGGGCCCGGGTAGGGTGCACCCCATGTCCGCGGTCATCAGGTTCCAGGGGGCGACCGTCGTGCGGGCGGGGCGCCCGATCCTCGACCGGGTGGACTGGGAGGTGCGCGACGACGAGCGCTGGGTCGTGCTGGGCCCGAACGGCGCCGGGAAGACCACGATGCTGCAGCTGGCAGCCAGCCTGATCCACCCCACCCGGGGGTCGGTCGAGGTCCTCGGCGAGCGGCTGGGCGCCGTCGACGTCTTCGACCTGCGACCGCGCATCGGGTTGGCCAGCGCCGCCCTGGCCGAGCGCATCCCGGCCGACGAGCGGGTCCGCGACGTGGTCGTCACCGCCGCCTGGGCGGTCACCGGCCGGTGGCGCGAGCAGTACGACGCCGCCGACCTGGCCCGCGGCGAGGCAGTCCTGGCGATGGTCGGAGCGGAGGCGCTGGCCGACCGCTCGTTCGGGACGCTGTCCGAGGGGGAGCGCAAGCGCGTGCAGATCGCCCGGGCGCTGATGACCGACCCGGAGCTGCTCCTGCTCGACGAGCCGGCCGCGGGACTGGACCTGGGCGGCCGGGAGGACCTCGTGACCCGGCTGGCCGCCATCGCCGCCGACCGCTGGGCGCCCACCCAGGTGCTGGTCACCCATCACGTCGAGGAGATCCCCCCGGGGTTCACCCACGCGCTGCTGCTGCGCGAGGGCGCCGTGGTGGTGGCCGGACCCATCAGCGAGGTCCTCACCGGGCGCCACCTGTCGGCCACCTTCGGAGCCCGGCTGCGGGCCGGGCACGTGCGCGGCCGGTACTGGGCGCGGGCAGTGCCGCCGGAGACGGTCGCCCGCGGCCGGCGCGGCCGGGTCGAGCAGGTCCCGGCACCGGGCCCCGCCGACCCCGCCGGACCTGGCGGGGCCCCGGACGCGCTGGATGCCGCGGGCACGGGTCCGCTCCCGTCCGGGATGTCCGACGGGTCCGTTCCGTGAGGCCGACGTAGGATCGTCCCCGTGGAGCCGTGGGTGTTCTGGCTGGTCGCCGCCGTCGTCCTGGCAGGGGCGGAGGCCGCCTCAGCCGGCCTGCTGCTCATCATGTTCTCCGGTGGGGCCCTGGCCGCTGCCCTGGCCTCGGCGCTCGGCGCCGGGTCCGTCGGGTCGGCCCTGGTCTTCACCGCGGTCAGCATCGCGCTGATCGCCTTCGTGCGACCCGTCGCCAAGCGTCACATGTACCAGCCACCGCTGGAGCGCTCCGGCACGGCAGCGCTGATCGGCACCCAGGCCGTCGTGGTGGAGACCGTGGACGCCCGGGACGGCCGGATCAAGCTGGCCGGCGAGATCTGGAGCGCGCGCACCCTCGACGAGGAGGCGCGGTTCCTGCCCGGCGAGAAGGTCGCCGTGTTCGAGATCGACGGCGCGACCGCCGTCGTGGGCTAACCGGGCCGCGCCCGGTCGAGGAGGAGCTCGTGGAGACCCTGATCATCGCGGCCGTCGTGGCCCTGATCGGCATCCTGATCGTGTTCAGCACCATCAAGATCGTCCCGCAGGCCTCGGCCGGAATCGTCGAACGCCTCGGCCGCTACAACCGGACCCTCGACGCGGGGCTGTCGCTGATCATCCCGTTCATCGACAGGCTGCGCCCGCTGATCGACCTGCGCGAGCAGGTGGTGTCCTTCCCCCCGCAGTCGGTGATCACCTCGGACAACCTCGTGGTCAACATCGACTCGGTCATCTACTTCCAGGTCACCGACCCGAAGTCCGCGACGTACGAGATCCAGAGCTACCTGCAGGGGATCGAGCAGCTCACGGTCACGACGCTGCGCAACGTCATCGGCTCGCTCGATCTCGAGGAGACCCTGACCAGCCGGGAGAACATCAACGGCCAGCTGCGCGGAGTCCTGGACGAGGCGACCGGCAAGTGGGGGATCCGGGTGAACCGGGTCGAGCTCAAGGCCATCGACCCGCCGGCCAGCGTCCAGCAGTCCATGGAGAAGCAGATGCGTGCCGACCGGGACAAGCGCGCCGCCATCCTGACCGCCGAGGGCAACAAGCAGGCCGCGATCCTGGACGCGGAGGGCAGTCGGCAGGCGGCCATCCTCAAGGCCGAGGGCCAGGCCCGCGCCCAGGTGCTGCGCGCCGAGGGCGAGGCCGAGGCGATCGCCAAGGTGTTCCATGCCATCAACTCCGGGCAGGCCACCGACCAGGTGCTGGCCTACCAGTACCTGCAGTCCCTGCCGATGATGGCGCAGGGCTCGGCCAACAAGGTGTTCATCGTGCCGGCGGAGCTGACCGGTGGCCTGGCCGCGATCGGACGGGCCTTCGGTGGCCTGGCCGGTGACACGGCGTCCGGCAGCGACCCGGCGGGCCCGGCGACCTGACGGTGCGCGTCGAGCCGGTGGCGGACCCGGCGGACCCGCGGGTCGCGGCCTTCACGGGCCTGACCGACGTCGCCGCCCGCAGCGCGCGCGAGCCGGCCGAGGGCCTGTTCATCGCGGAGGGGGCCAAGGTGATCGCCCGGGCGGTCGCCCTGGGCCACCGGCCGGTGAGCGTGCTGGCCGAGCCGCGGTGGCTGTCGGGGCTGGCCGGGCCGCTTTCCGGTTGCGACGTGACGGTGCTCGTGGCCCCGCCCGAGGTGCTCGCCCGCGTGACCGGATACCGGGTGCATCGGGGGGCGCTGGCCGCGATGGCCCGCCCGGCCCTGCCCGACCTCGGCGGGGTGGTGCACGCGGCCCGGCTCGTGGCCGTCCTGGTGGACCTGGTCGACCACACCAACGTCGGGGCGGTGTTCCGCAGCGCCGCCGCCCTCGGGGTCGACGCGGTGCTGGTGACCCCCGGCTGCGCCGACCCGCTGTACCGGCGCAGCGTGAAGGTCTCCATGGGGGCGGTGCTGTCGGTGCCCTGGACCCGGCTGCCGACCGACTGGCTGGGCGCGCTGCGGGCGCTCGGGCTGCAGACGGTGGCGCTGACCCCGGCGGCCGACGCGCTCGACATCGACGCGGTGGCGGACGACGCGCGGGCCAGGGCGGTGCTGCTCGGCACCGAGGGCGACGGCCTGGACCCTGCCGTGCTCTCGGCGGTCGACGTGCGGGTGCGGATCCCGATGAGCCGGGGCACCGACTCGCTGAACGTGGCCGCGGCCAGCGCGATCGCGTTCCACGTGCTGGGACGGACGGCGCGGCGGCCGCCCTGCGAGGGGGTGCCGGCTCTGTGAGACTGAGCCGGCACCCCCTCGACCCTGACCGCGCCGAGGCCCCGGGACCGACGTCCCACGGCGCCGGGACCGACGGACCCATCACCGGGCACCAGGAGGAACCGATGGCCCCACCCCGCAGCGCCCGCTGGTCGGCCGTGCTGGTGACCGCCGGCGCGGTCGCGTTCCTCCTCGCGGGCATCGCGGGCTTCCTGAACGCGGCCGTCGTGAACGGAACGGCGTTCGCCGAGCACCTCAACGACATCCGGCGCAGCGAGGCGGTGCGCACCGAGATCGGTCGGGAGGTCGCCACGGCCGTCGTCGACGCCCAGCCGGACCTGATCGCCATCCGACCGGCCATCGAGGGAGCGGCCTCTGCCGTCGTGGGCAGCCCGATCCTCGACGTCCCGTTCACCGCAGCCGTGCGCTCCTTCCACACGGCGATGACCCAGGAGGGCGCCAGCTCGGCGGTGCTCACGCTGGCCGACCTCGGCGCGACGGCTGCCACGGCCGTGGATGCCTTCGTGCCGCAGGTGGCCGAGTACCTGCCCGCCGACCTGAACCTCACCCTGGCACGGGTGGGGGGCCAGGAGGGCCCGGCCAGCACGATCATCCCGCTGATCCAACTGGTCTCGACCCTGGCCTGGGTGCTGCCCCTGCTGGCGATCCTGCTGTTCGCCGGGGGGCTGTGGCTCTCGCCGCACCGCCGGCTGACCCTGGTGCGGATGGGCTGGCTGCTGGCCATCACGGGGGCGGTGCTGGGCCTGGGGGTGCTCGGGATGACCGTCGCGTCCTGGCTGGTGGACGACTCGACCCTGACCGGGGCGGTGACGTCGGCGGCCCTCGCGGAGTTCCGCGAGCCGCTCCTGGTGCGCTTCCTCGCCACGGTCGTCATGGGTGGGCTGCTGGTGGCCGCCGCTGGGGCGCTGCTGCCCCAGGTCGAGCTGGACCGGCACATCCGGGATGCGCTTCGCGCGGCCGCCCGCCGTCCCGAGAGCCCGGCGCTGGCCACGGCGCGCGGGCTGGGGCTGGTGCTGCTGGGCACCGGCATGGTGCTGTTCCCCACGCTCAGCGCGCAGGTGGTGGCCATCGTCGCCGGGCTGGTGGTCTTCTTCCTGGGAGTGGCCGAGGTCGACGCGATCGCGGAGCGCTCCCGTGCAGCCGACCGCTCCCGGGCCCTGCAGGGCGGCGGGGACGGGCAGTCCGGGCCCCGGCGGCGGGGCCGGGTCCGGGCGTGGTGGTTGGTCCCGGTGGGGGCCGGACTGGCCGTGGCCGCCGTCGTGGCCGCGCTCGTCGTGCCCCAGGCGCTGCCCCAGGGCGGTGTGCTGGACCGGGTGGTCGATGCGCGCCGGGGGTGCAACGGGTACGAGGAGCTCTGCGACCGCCCGTTCGACCAGGTCGTGCTGGCGGGCTCGCACAACTCGATGTCGGTGGCCGACGGGTCCGGGTGGTTCCTGGCCGAGCAGCCGAAGGACATGGTGTCCTCCCTCGATGACGGCATCCGGGCGCTGCTGGTCGACACCTGGTACGGCCAGGCCACCGCCTCCGGGGGCACGATCACCGCCGACCGGTCGATGGCGGACGCGGAGGCCGCCCTCATGGCGACCTACGGCGAGCAGGTCGTGGCCTCCATCCGCCGCACCATCGACCGGGTCCGCGGCGAGCAGGGGGAGGGGCCCGTCGAGCCCTACTTCTGCCACACCGTCTGCGAGCTCGGTGCCACCCGGGTGCTGCCGGAGATGCAGCGGCTGCGGGCGTGGCTGGACGCCCATCCCCGGGAGGTGGTCGTGCTGTTCATCCAGGACGCGGTCACACCGCAGGACACGGCCGACGTGCTGACCCGAGCCGGCATCGCCGAGCTCGCCCACACCCATGTCGAGGGCCAGCCCTGGCCCACGCTGCAGGAGATGATCGATGCCGACCAACGGGTCGTGGTGCTCATGGAGAACCGGGGTGGCGGGTCCGAGCTGCCGTGGCTGCACCAGGGCTTCGACCTCGTGCAGGACACCGAGTACACCTTCGCCGCAGCGCAGGACTTCACCTGCACGCGCAAGCGGGGTCGGGCCGACAGCCCGCTGTTCGCGATCAACCACTGGCTGGCCGGCTTCACCCGCCTGGTCAGCAACGCCGAGCAGGTCAACGCCCACGACGTCCTGCGGGCCCGGGTCGACGCCTGCGTGGCCGAGCGCGGGCAGCTGCCCAGCATCATCGCGGTGAACTGGTACGACCGCGGTGACCTGGTGCGGGTGGTCGACGAGCTCAACGGCGTCGCGGGTCGGCCGGCGCTGATCGGCTGAGGAGCCCCCGCCGCCAGCACCGCGACCGGCGCGCCGGTGGCCCGGCCGCGTGACGGGCATCAGGCGTGGTCCTGCGCGAGTATGTCCCGCGTGCGTGCCCTCTACCTGACCTCCGTCGAGGCCTACAGCGGCAAGTCCGTCGTGGCGATCGGTCTCATGGAGACCCTCACCCGCTCCGTCAGCAGGGTCGGGTTCTTCCGGCCCGTGGTCCGGTTCGGCGACAAGCTGGACAGCCAGATCGAGCTGATGCGTGCCCGCTACCGGCTCGACCAGACCTACGACGAGTCCTTCGGCGTCACCGGCCGGGACACCCGCGAGTACGGCGGGACGCATGTGGACGCCGCCCTGGTCAGCCGCATCATCGAGCGCTACCAGCAGCTGGCGCGGCGCTGCGACTACGTCCTGGTCGAGGGCACCGACTACCAGGGTGCGTCGAAGGCGTTCCAGTTCGCGCTCAACGCCGAGATCGCCTCGAACCTCGGGGCCACCGCGCTGCTGAACCTGTCCGCCGCGGTGCACCGCCCCGACCAGGTCTACGCGGCGCTGGCGGCGGCCATCGAGGGGCTGTCCAACCGCGGGGTGCCCACGATCGGGGCGTTCATCAACCGGGTCACCGACCAGGACCGCGCGGCGATGGCCGCTGCGGTGGCGGGCGCCCCGGTCCCGGTCTGGACGCTGCCGGACGTGCCGTCGCTGGGCTACCCGTCGATCCGGGAGATCGGCATGGCCACGGGGGCGCGGCTGCTGGCCGGCTCCGAGGACGACCTGGGCCGCGCGGTCCCCGACGTCAAGGTCGCGGCCATGAGCGTCCCGCGGCTGATGGACCGGCTCCGGGAGGGCACGCTGGTCGTCACCCCCGGGGACCGGGCCGACGTGCTGATGGCCGCGTACGCGACCCGGCAGTCCGACGCCATCCCCGCCGTGTCCGGGATGCTGCTCACCGGCGGGCTGGCGCCGGACCCGACGATCCTGCGGTTCGCCCAGGGGATCAAGGACGTGGCCCTGCCGATCCTGATCACCGAGCTCGACACCTACAACGCCGCGGCCGCGATCGCCGGGCTCACCGCGGCGATCCTGCCCGAGGACGCCCGCAAGATCGCTGACGCGCTGAGCCTGTTCGAGGAGAACGTCGACGAGGTCGAGCTGGAGTCCCGCGTCGAGGTCACCCGGTCCACGACCCTGACGCCCATGATGTTCGAGCACAAGCTGGTGGAGCGGGCGCGGTCCGAGCGCAAGCACATCGTGCTGCCCGAGGGCGACGACGACCGGGTCCTGCAGGCCGCCGACCGGCTGCTGCGGCGCAACGTGGTCGACCTGACCATCCTGGGTCGGCCCGAGGCACTGGCCGAGCGCGCCCGGCTGCTCGGCCTGGACCTGTCGGCGGCACGGGTGATCGACCCGCAGACCGACCCGCTGCGCGACGAGTTCACGCAGGACCTGTACGAGCTGCGCAAGTCCAAGGGCCTGGCGATGGACGCCGCCCACGACCTGGTCGCCGACGTGTCCTACTTCGGCACCATGATGGTCTGGAAGGGCCTGGCCGACGGCATGGTCTCCGGCGCGGCGCACACCACCGCGCACACCATCCGCCCGTCGCTGCAGATCATCAAGACCAGCCCTGGGGTGTCGATCGTGTCCAGCGTGTTCTTCATGGCGCTGGAGGACCGCGTGCTCGTGTACGGGGACTGCGCGGTGAACCCCGACCCCAACGCCGAGCAGCTGGCGGACATCGCGATCTCGTCGGCGGAGACCGCGCAGGCGTTCGGCATCGAGCCCCGGGTGGCCATGCTGTCCTACTCGACCGGGTCCTCGGGCGAGGGCGCCGACGTCGAGAAGGTGCGTGCCGCCACCGAGATCGCCCGCACTCGCCGCCCCGACCTGGCCATCGAGGGCCCGATCCAGTACGACGCCGCCGTGGACGCCTCCGTGGCGAAGTCCAAGCTGCCCGGATCCGAGGTGGCGGGCCGGGCGACGGTGTTCATCTTCCCCGACCTGAACACCGGCAACAACACCTACAAGGCGGTGCAGCGCTCGGCCAACGCGGTGGCGATCGGCCCGGTGCTGCAGGGCCTGCGGCTGCCGGTCAACGACCTGTCCCGCGGAGCTCTCGTCGAGGACATCATCAACACCGTGGTGATCACCGCGGTGCAGGCCCAGCAGGTCGCCACCGCCACCCCGCCGGCCCCCCGTGGGACGCCGGCCGGCACCCCCCGAACCGCCGCGCGGCCCGCCGCCGCGGCCCGTACCGCGCCGGTGGGCGCGTCCGAGGAGGCCTGATGCTGGTCCTGGTCGTCAACGCCGGATCGTCGTCGCTGAAGTACCAGCTCGTCGACACCGGCTCCGAGGTGGTGTGGGCCTCCGGGCTGGTGGAGCGCATCGGTGAGGCCGAGTCCACACTCACGCACCGGACCAGGATCGGCCGGGGCGCCCGGGCCGATCTCCAGGCGGTCAGCCGCACCGCGTCCATCCAGGACCACGCCCAGGCGTTCCACGCCGTGACCGAGATCCTGGAACAGACCGGGTCGGTGGCCGAGGTGGGCCAGCTGGTCGGGGTCGGCCACCGCGTGGTGCAGGGGGCCGACCAGTTCACCGCGCCGACCCTCGTCACACCGGCGGTGATCGACGTGATCCGGTCGCTGAACCCGCTGGCCCCGCTGCACAACCCGCCCTCGGTGGCGGGCCTGGAGTCGGCCATGGCCGAGTTCCCGGACGTGCCCCACGTCGCCGTGTTCGACACCGCGTTCCACCAGAGCATCCCGGCCGCCGCCTACACGTATGCCATCGACCAGTCCGTGGCCCGGGCGCAGCGGGTGCGCAAGTACGGATTCCACGGCACGTCCCACAAGTACGTGACCGCCCGGGCCGCGCAGCTGCTCGGCAAGCCGGTCGAGAAGGTGGACCTGGTCACGCTGCACCTGGGCAACGGTGCCTCCGCGTGTGCCGTGCGCGGCGGACGCAGCGTCGACACGTCGATGGGGCTGACCCCGCTGGAGGGTCTCGTCATGGGCACCCGCTCCGGGGACATCGACCCGGCCCTGGTGTTCCACCTGATCACCACGGCCGGCATGACGGCCAGCGAGGTCGACGCGATGCTCAACAAGCGCAGCGGCCTGCTGGGCCTGTGCGGGCAGAACGACCTGCGCGAGGTCCACCGGCTGATCGCCGCGGGGGACCGCGACGCCCAGCTGGCCCTCGATGTCTATGTCCACCGCATCCGCAAGTACCTCGGGGCCTACCTGGTCACGCTGGGACGCGCCGACGCGATCGTGTTCACCGCGGGCGTGGGGGAGAACGACCCGGAGGTGCGCCGCCGCGTGGTGGCCGGCCTCGAGCTCATCGGGGTGGCCATCGACCAGGAGCGCAACGTGGCGACTCGCGGACCCTCCGCGCCGGTCGACCTGTCGTTCAAGGGCGCCCCGATCCGGGTGCTGGTGGTGCCCACGAACGAGGAGTTGGAGATCGCCAACCAGACGGTCGCCGCCGTGGGCGCCCTGACCTGATCGGGTGGCCCGTCATCGCAGGCTGTGACACAACTGTGACGCAAGTGTGATCTGCCTGCCATGGACGTACGGCGGCGCCGGGGCCACTCTTGTGCCACGACAGGCACACCGAGGAGGTCCGAGATGACGGCAGTGACTCCGGACATCATGGTCGAGGGATCGATGCTGAGGGTGCTCAGCTTCGGGCGTGTCCAGTCCAGGCTCCACGACCTGCTGGCCGACCATCGCGGGCAGGCGGCCTGGTGGGTGGAGCTGGCGCGCCAGCTCGACGACCTCGCAGAGACCGTGGCGGAGGCGCCCGGGGACCTCGTGGACGTCGAGGGGTTCGCCGAGCAGATCCGGTCGGACGCACCCCACCTGATGGGGCGCTGGCTGAAGTTGTCGGGGGAGAGGGAGCGGCTGTACCACGATGTCACGGAGGTCCGGATCCTCACCGGGCAGTACGCCGGTGACCGCACCGCTGTCGGGGCGGTGAGCCGGGCCGTCCGGGACGTCCTGGCCAGGGTCAGGAGGTTCCAGGAGCGGACCACCGAGGTGCTGCTCGACGCCTATGAGCGGGACATGGGCGGCGAGTAGCCAGTCGCGCGGGCCCGGGAACGGCGGAGCATGGACCGCCGACCCGGGCCCGGCCCCTGCTCGGCGCTGGTGCGGCGGGTCAGAACCCGTAGCGGTCGACACGCTTGTCGATCAGGCGCGCCAATGCGGTCTGGCCGGCCGCCGTGAGATGGATCCGGTCCGCCGCGAACCAGGACCGGTGACCGGCGCTGGCCGCGTACCAGTCGACCACGCGCACGCGCGCGGTGCGGTAGCTGCGGTTGCACTGGCGGACCGTGCGCAGGTTCGCCCTCTCCCAGGACCGGGGCACCCGGTTGGTCACCAGGAAGACACGGCGCTGGGGGCCTGCGGCGCGTACCGCCGCCCGGCACGTGGCCAGCGAGATCGTGCCGTTGGTCCCCAGCTCCAGGACCACGTTGCGCGGCAGGCGTGACCCGTAGGAGCGGATGAGGGCCGGGGCGACCGAGAACTGCCGCCCCACCTTGCCGTTCACCCGGAAGCCCCGCGCACGCAGGGCGCTGGTGGCCCCGACGCTCAAGGAGTCCCCGATCACCAGCCGGCCGGCTGGGGGCCGGGATGCCAGCGGCGCCGCGAGCACGCCGGCGGCGGGCGCGAGGGGGCCTCGCGCGGCCGCCGGTGCGGGCACCGCCGTCGCTGGTGTGGGGACAGCAGCGGTGGCGGGCATGACCGTGGCCGCCGCGAGGGCTGCGGCGGCGAGGATTCGGGGCAGGCGTGCGCGTGTCACCGCTGAAGTGTCGCACGTTCGGTAACCGAATGGAAGCAAATGATCACCTAGGGTCACCACTGGTGGCGAGCGCGCCACGCCCGGGATGTGCGACAGTGCCCCGAGCCGGATCGAACCGCGCGGAGGAGGCCCCATGGACCGGTCCGAGTCACTGGCCGAGGACCTGCGCACCCCCACGTCGGCCGCAGTGGCGGGGATCATCTTCTCCGGCGTGCTGATCGCCGTGCTGGTCCTGATGCACTCGTCGCTGCCCGCGGGCTCGGGCAGCGCCGAGTGGCTGCTCTCGCCATCCCGGCGCTCAGCGGTGCAGACCGCGCTCGCGCTGATCCCGTTCGCCGGGATCTCGTTCCTGTGGTTCATCGGGGTGGTGCGCACCCGGCTGGGCGCGCGCGAGGACAAGCTGTTCGCCA
>JBDHZV010000096.1:0-11055 GCA_039812125.1 Candidatus Nanopelagicales bacterium | reverse complement strand
GCGAGTCGAGCTCCTCGGCGGTGAAGTCGACCTCCCGCAGGAAGTCCCGGCCCACAAGGTCCACAGTCATGCCCGAATCCTCCCACTGCGGGGGTGGGCGCCGCGCGGGGTCCGGACGCCGCAGGGCCCACCCGGACGTGCCGGGCGGGCCCTGCGTACGACGCGGCGTCGGCGGTCAGGCCTGGGCGGCGCGCAGGTTGTCGCGCAGGATGCCCAGCTGCTCCCACATCGGGGCGGGCACGGCATCGCCGAACTTCTCGAAGTACTCCTCGGTGAGGTCGCACTCCGCCAGCCAGCTGCTCGGGTCGACGGCGAACAGCTCGCCGACCTGGGCGTCGGAGAGGTCCAGGCCGTCCAGGTACAGCGCGCCAGGCGCCGGCGCGATGCCGATGGGGGTCTGCTGCCCGGCACCGGTGCCGTTGACCCGGTCGATGATCCACGCCAGCACGCGGCTGTTCTCGCCGAAGCCGGGCCAGATGAACCGGCCGTCGGCGTCCTTGCGGAACCAGTTGACCTGGTAGATCTTGGGCAGCTTCTCCGGGCTGGTGGCCTTGCCGACCGACAGCCAGTGGCCCCAGTAGTCGGCCATGTTGTAGCCGCAGAACGGCAGCATGGCGAACGGGTCGCGGCGCAGCTGGCCCATGCCCCCGACGGCCGCAGCGGTCATCTCCGAGGACACGGTGGCCCCGATGAAGACCCCGTGCTCCCAGTCGCGCGCCTCGTTGACCAGTGGCACGTTGGTGGCGCGCCGGCCGCCGAACAGGATGGCGTCGATGGCCACCCCGGCCGGGTCCTCCCAGTTGTCGGCGATCGTCGGGCACTGCGCCGCCGGCGCCGTGAACCGGCTGTTCGGGTGGCTGGACGGGACCCCGGACTCGGGCGTCCAGTCGTTGCCCTTCCAGTCGACCAGGTGGGCCGGGGGCTCGTCGGTCAGGCCCTCCCACCACACGTCGCCGTCGTCGGTCATGGCCACATTGGTGAAGATGGAGTTGCCCCACAGCGTGCGGATGGCGTTGGCGTTGGTCTTCATCGACGTGCCGGGGGCCACCCCGAAGAACCCGGCCTCCGGGTTGATCGCGTGCAGCCGGCCGTCCTCGCCGTAGCGCATCCAGCAGATGTCGTCACCGACCGTCTCGACGGTCCAGCCCGGCACGCTGGGCTCCAGCATCGCGAGGTTGGTCTTCCCGCAGGCGCTCGGGAACGCCGCGGCGAGGTGGTTGACCTGCCCGGTCGGCGCCGTGAGCTTGAGGATCAGCATGTGCTCGGCCAGCCAGCCCTCGTCGCGGGCCATCGCCGAGGCGATCCGCAGCGCGAAGCACTTCTTGCCCAGCAGGGCGTTGCCGCCGTACCCGGAGCCGAAGGACCAGATCTCCCGGGTCTCCGGGAAGTGCACGATGTACTTGGTGTCGTTGCAGGGCCAGGCCACGTCGTCGCGCGCGGCACCCTCGTCGTCGACCAGCGGGTAGCCGACCGAGTGGACGGCCGGGACGAAGTCGCCGTCCGGGCCGATCAGGTCCAGGGCGGCCTGGCCCATGCGGGTCATGATCCGCATGTTCACCACGACGTACGGCGAGTCGGAGATCTCGACGCCCAGTTCGGAGATCGGCGACCCGAGTGGGCCCATCGAGAACGGGATCACGTACATCGTGCGGCCGCGCATCGAGCCGGCGAACAGGCCCTTGAGGGTCTGGCGCATCGCGACCGGTTCGGACCAGTTGTTCGTGGGGCCGGCGTCGCGCTCGTCCAACGAGCAGATGAACGTGCGGTCCTCGACCCGGGCGACGTCCGAGGGGTTGGAGCGCACCAGGAACGAGTTGGGGCGCAGCTCGGGGTTCAGCCGCAGCGCGGTGCCACCATCCACCATCACCTGGGTGAGGCGGTCCCACTCCTCCTGGGAGCCGTCGCACCACTCGATGCGGTCCGGCTGGGCCAGGACTGCCAGCTGCTCGACCCACTCCAGGAGCTTCTTGTTCTGCGTGGGCGGGTTCTCGAGACCGGGATAAGCCATGGATCGACGCTCCGAATATGCCGACGTGCGCCCCGGGCGGGCGCACGGGCCTAGCCTGCCGCATCGCACCGCGTGGCGGGTAGCAGAAGGTACCGAGTCTGGAATCCGTTGGTCCCGAAGCGGACATGCCCTTCGGGCTTGTCAGAGCAGCGCCCAGTGCTCCACCTGGGGGGCCTCGGCGAAGAACGGGCCGAGGATGGCGCGCCACTGCACGAACAGGTCGCTGCCGCGGAACGTCACGGTGTGGTCCTCGAGGGTGTCCCAGCCGATGGCCAGCAGGAACGCCGAGGGCCGCTCCACCCCGCGGTGCACGTGGATCACCTGGAAGCCCGGCGACCGCGCGATGACCGCCCTGGCCTGCTCCAGGGCGACGAGGAACTCCTCCTCGCGCCCGGGGGTGACGCTCATGACGGCGGTCTCCATGATCATGGCCGGGACTCCTCAGCGCGGGGCCCGCACCTCGGGCCGACGACGGGATTCAACCACCCGGCGCGGGGCGACGCCGGGTCCGTCCACGCCCCGACACGCGAGAGGGGGCGCTGCGCCGAACCCACGGGGTCGTTTGCTTGACTGGGGCCCCACGCATCAGGAGGTTGCCATGGCAGCGCGCAAGACATCCACGACCACCAAGGCCGCAACCGCGGTCGTCGAGGCCCCGGCCCCCCGCCGCCGCACCCGCAAGGCCGCCGACCCCGTCGTCGAGATCCTCGAGGTCCACCTGTCCCCGGAGGAGTCCGAGGCCCGCCTGCGCGAGGAGATCGCGATCCAGGCCTACCTGCTCTGGGAGTCCGGCACCGCGGGTTCCGAGGCCGACCACTGGCTGGCCGCCGAGCAGACGGTGCGCTCGGCCTGACCGACCCCACCACGATGGCCCCCTGCCGCTGGCAGCGGGGCCATCGTCGTACCCGGGTCGCGCTCGGTCGGGGACGGGGCCCAGGACCGGGGCCGAGCCCGTCTCAGCCGAGCAGGGCCAGGACGTCGGCCGGCGTGGCCGCCCAGGCATCGTGGTCGGTGATGTCACCGGCCTGCTGGCCCCACCCCGCTGCCACCGCCCGGGCCCCGCAGCCGCGCGCAGCCCGCATGTCCGCCGGGCTGTCGCCGACGAACACCATCCGGTCGGCCGGGACACCGAGCTCGTGGGCGGCCAGCAGCAGCATCGTGGGGTCCGGCTTGGGCGCCCCGGCCCGGTCCACCGTGACCACGGTGGCCAGCCGACGGTCCAGGCCGTGGGCGGCCAGCACGATCCCAGCGGAGCGTGAGTCGGAGTTGGTGGCCACGCCCACCGGGATCCCGGCCTCGGCCAGCGCCGCGATGAGCTCCGGGATCCCCGGGTAGGGCTCGATCCGGGCCACCTCGCGGGCCAGCGCCTCGTGGAACACGTCGTCGTCGGCATCGGTGGCCAACCGACCCATCAGCGCCGACAGCAGGTTGCGCGCGGCTCCGAGGTGGGCAACGGGGCGCAGCTCCTCGTAGGTGATCCGCCGCCCGGTTGCCTCGCTGTAGGCCTGCATCGCCGGGACGAACGTGTTGATCAGCGTGCCGTCCTGGTCGAAGACGACGGCCAGGGAGCTCACCGGCGGGGACCGGTCACGACGACGCCGGCGGCTGGGCCAGCTCCCGCATGATCGGGCGCAGCGCCATCCACCACTGCTCGCGCGGGCGGCGGAACTCCATGTCGACGACGTCGGGGAAGCTGCGGATCGGCGCGGTCCCCATCTTGCCGTTGACCATCGAGACGTAGCGCCAGTCGGAACGCCCCGCCAGCACCTGGCCGGTGAGCCAGTCGATGCTGTGGGCGGCCAGCCGCGCGGCGTGGACACGGTCGAACGGCGTCGGGTTCCCGCCCTGCTGCAGGTGGCCCAGGATCATCGTCCGCACGTCGAACAGCCCCTGCGACTCCTCGGTGAACAGCTCACGCAGGAACTCGGTCGTGTAGCCCACGCTGGCCTGCTCGTTGCGCAGCGCGAGGTGGAAGCGCCGGCCCCGCTTGAAGCCCTCCACCATCTCCTGGACGTCCTCGTTGAGCCCGGCCAGGGTCATGCCCTCCTCGTGCAGGTAGACCCGCTCCGCGCCCGCGGACAGCCCGCCCATCAGGGCCAGGAAGCCGCACCAGCGGCCCATCGTCTCCACGATGAAGGTCCGCCGGGAGGCCCGGGCGGCCTGCTTGAGCGCGTCGATGGCCCGCACGACCGACTCCAGGGCGGTGTCGGCCCCGACCGACATCTCCCAGCCCGGCAGGTTGTTGTCGATCGAGGCCGGCAGGCAGATCACCGGGATCTTGAAGCCGGGGTAGCGGCCCTTCTCCGCCTCCATCCGCCAGGCCGCCTCGTACCCGCGGTGCCCGCCGATGATCAGCAGGGCGTCGATCTTGCGGTTCTCCAGCGTGCGGCTGACGAAGTAGAACTCCTCCGACGACGGGGTGCGCCGGCTGGTGCCGAGCTCCGCGCCGCCCTGGCCGACCCAGCCCTCGACGTCACCCCAGGTCAGCGGCTCGACGTTGTCGCCCATGAGCCCGCGGAACCCGCTGCGCACGCCGAGCATCTCGTGCCCGCGGGAGATGCCGAACCGGACCGCGGCGCGCACCGCGGCGTTCATGCCCGGGGCCAGTCCGCCGGCGTGCATGATCGCGATCCGGGTGCCCTGGCCCTCGAACTGCGGCTGCGGCTTGGCGATGCCGTTGAACACCCGCACCATCTCCGTGAACGACGACCCGCGCGCCGCCATCGCGGCCTCGTACTCGCCGGCCTGGATGATGCCGGGGATGGCCCGGGTCTTGGCGACGGCCTCCACCAGGGGGGTCTTCTGCACCCGGTTGCCCTTCACGCCGATCAGCTGGGCGACGTGGCCCGGCTGGGCGGCGAGGACCTCCAGCGCCGCCGCGTGTCCCATGAGGGTGGGCATCCACCGGTCGTACGCGCTCGGGGAGCCACCGCGCTGGACGTGGCCCAGGATCGTCACCCGGGTGTCCTCGCCCAGCCGCTCGGTCATGACCCTGGCCACGTCCTGGCTGGTGATCGGGTTGCCCTCCCGGTCCGTGGCGCCCTCGGCGACCAGGACCAGGTTGTCGCGCCGCCCGGCCGCCCGACCGGCCCGCAGCCGGTCGAGCATCTCGTCCTCCCAGCCGGGCCCGGGGCACAGCTCGGGGATGATCACGTAGTCCGCGCCGCCGGCGATCGCGCTCATCAGGGCCAGGTACCCGCAGTGCCGGCCCATCACCTCGACGACGAACGACCGCTGGTGGCTGGCGGCCGTGCTGGACAGGGCATCGACAGCCTCGATGATGCGGTGCAGGGCGCTGTCGGCCCCCACGGTCTTGTCGGTGCCGACCATGTCGTTGTCGATCGAGCCGACCACGCCGGTGATGAACAGGTGGGTGTGCCGCTGGGCCTGCTCCTCGGAGATCCGCCCGGCAGCCAGCAGCTCCTCCACCAGGCCCGACCACTCGGCACGGAAGGTGTCCGTCCCCGTCAGCGAGCCGTCGCCGCCCACCACGACCATCCGGTCGATCCCGCGCTGGATGAGGTTCTCAGCCGCCCGGATCCGGCCCGCGCGCTCCCGGAAGTCCGCCGACCGGGCGGTGCCGATGACCGTTCCGCCCAGGTGCAGGATCGAGCCCACGTCGTCCCAGCCGAACCGCTTGATGCGCTCCCCACCGTCCACCAGGCCCTGCAGCCCCTCGTACACGGCGTAGGCCTCCGCGCCCTGCCTGATGGCCGTGCGCACCACCGCACGGACCACCGCGTTCATCCCCTGCGAGTCACCGCCCGAGGTCAGCACGGCGACGGCGCGGCGTCCGGACGAGGTCTGCTCCATGTCTCCTCCTGGGTCGGGGCCAGCCTAGGGCGAGCGACCAGCCCGGTGCCCCTCGACGAGCGGCAGGCCCGCGGGTGGTGCGAGGGTCCCCCTGGCAGCTGCGGCGCGCTGCCTGCCCCGGCACTGGCCGGGCGGACCGTAGGCTCAGCCCTGCGCGAGGGACTGGGAGGCGCTCATGCACGCTCGACGCAACGGGGGCCCCGGGGGGGCCTCCCCCGCCGAGCCCGGTCGCGCCCGCGGTGCCGCGGACCGCCGCGCCCGGTTCCCGCTGTTCTCCTCCGCCGTGGACGCGCCCCGGTCGCGCCGTCCCACCGACGTGCTCCTGCTGGGGCTGGGCCTGGTCGGCATCGTGGCGCTGACCGTGGCCGCCCCGGGCCCGACGGACCTCGACGAGACGATCACCGCGCTCCTGCAGTCCCTGCCCGGCCTGGCCGGCTGGTTCTGGCGGTTCGCGTACGCCGCGCTGACGCTGTGGCTGGTCGTGCTGGTGGCCATGGCGCTGCTGGTGCGGGGTCGCCGGCGGCTGCTGGGGGACTACGCGCTGTCGCTCGGCCTGGCCGGTGGGCTCGGTCTGGCCCTGTCCCGGGTGGCCGGCACACCGTGGGACGAGGGCGTGCGCGCCCTGCTGTCCCCCGGCCCGCCGCCGGTGTACCTGGCGATCCGGGTCGCCTCGCTGACGGCCGTGGTGGTGACCGCCTCCCCGCACCTGTCCCGACCGCTGCGATACGTGGGCCGGACGATCATCACCGTGGGCGCCCTGGCCGGCGTCACCCTGGGGGTGGCCCTGCCGATCGGGACGGCCGCCGGGTTCGCCCTCGGCCTGTGCGCCGCCGCGCTGACCCACCTGGTCCTCGGATCGCCCGGCGGGCGGCCATCGACCGCACAGGTGGCCGCCGGGCTGGCCGACCTGGGCCTGCAGGCCGAGGAGGTCCGGGACGCGCCGCTGCGGATCAGCGGGTCCGCCACGTTCCACGCCCGGGTCACCGGGCACGGCGACGTGGCCATCACCGCCTACGGCCGGGACGCCTGGGACGGCCAGCTGCTCACCTCGGTGTGGACCAGCCTGGCGCAGGTCGGAGCCAGCCCCGACCTGGGGGCCACCCGGCTGTCCCGCGCCGAGCACGAGGCGCTCGCGGGGCTGATGGCCCAGCGCGCCGGAGTCCCGGTCCTGGGCGCGCTCGCGGTCGGCCGCACCGACGACGACGACGTCCTGGTCGTCACCCCAGCCCCCGCGACGAGCCTGGCCGACGACCCCGACGGGTGGGGGTCGGACGAGCTGGCCGCGGCGTGGCGGGCGCTGGCGGCGCTGCACGCGGCCGGCTTCGCGCACGGCTCCCTGTCGGCGGCCTCGATCGCCCGCACCGCTGAGGGCGGCGTGGCCCTGGCCGGCCTGCACGCGGCCGTGCTGGCCGCCTCGGCCCAGGACCGGGCAGTCGACGACGTCCGGCTGCTCGTGGCCACCGCCCTGGCCCTCGGACCCGACGAGGCCGTCGAGCTGGCCGCCACGGTGCGTGGCGCCGACAGGCTGGCGGAGCTGCTCCCCGTCGTGCAGCCGCCCGCCCTGGATGCGGACGCCCGACGTGCGGTGAAGCGGACCGGATGGTCGGTCGACTCCCTGCGCGCGACCGTCGCCGCGCGCACCGGCGTGGAGCCCCCGGAGCTGGAGCGGCTGCGCCGGGTCACCGGGGGCTCGCTGGTCCGCCTCGTGCTGGTGACCGCGCTGGCCTACTGGCTGATCGTCTCGCTGTCGCAGGCCGACTGGTCCAGCGTCTGGGCGGCCTTCCAGTCCGCCGACCCGACCTGGGTCGTCGCCGCCCTGGCGATGTCGCCCCTCGTCCAGGTGGGGTTCTCGATCGGCACGATGGGCGCCGCCCCCCGCGGGGTGCGCTACGTGCCGGTGCTCATGCTCGAGTACGCGATCCAGTTCATCGCGCTGATCCTGCCGGCCACGGCGGCCCGGGTGGCCCTGCAGGTGCGCTTCTACCAGCGGTTCGGGCTGCAGGCCGCGCCTGCCATGTCGATCGGTGTCATCGACTCCTTCATGGGTTTCGTGGTGCAGGTCACGCTGCTGGTGGTGATCGGGGCGACCGGGCTGGCCGCGGTGACCCCACCGGCGACCGGGACCTCGAGCACGGCCTCGTCGTCGGGGTCCAGCGACTCCTCGGTGCTGGCCATCGCCGTCCTGCTGGTCGCCATCGGGCTGGCCATCACCCTGCTGGTCCCGGCGGTTCGCCGCCCGGCCCTGCGCCGGTTGGCGGGCTACCGCGAGGCGCTCGGTTCCCAGCTGCGCGCCGCCGCGGGGACGCTCACCGTGCTGCGCAGCCCCGCCCGCGTCGGGCTGATGCTCGGCGGCAACTTCATGGCCCAGGTGCTCCAGGCGATCATCCTGGGGCTGTGCCTGGCCGCGTTCGGGCAGTCCGCCGACCTCGCCCAGCTCATCGTCGTGAACACGTTCGTCAGCCTGTTCGCCGGGATGATGCCCGTGCCCGGGGGCATGGGGGTGGCGGAGGCCGGCCTGACCGCCGGGCTGCAGGCCCTCGGGGTGCCCAGCTCCGTCGCGGTCTCCACCGCGATCCTGTTCCGCCTCGTGACGTTCTACCTGCCGCCCCTCTGGGGCGCCGCCGCGATGCGGTGGCTGCGTCGCGGCGAGTACGTCTGAGCCCTCGGCCCACGCGGGTCGGGCCGCCCCGGTCCGCCCCGCTCCCGGCACCCCGGGGCGCGTCCGGTCCGGCCCGCGCGGCAGAATCGCCGGCATGCTGGTCGTCCACGTGAACATCCAGGTCGTCCCCGACCAGGTCGAGGCGTTCCTCGCCGCGTCCCGGGCCAACGCCACCGCCTCGCTGCAGGAGCCCGGCATCCTGCGCTTCGACGTCATCCAGGACCTCGCCGACCCCGCGCACGTCATGCTGGTCGAGGTCTACCGCGACCAGGACGCCACGGTCGCGCACAAGGAGACCGCGCACTACGCCACATGGCGCGACACCGTGGCCCCGATGATGGCCGCGCCGCGCTCGGCCACGAAGTTCTCCGCGGTGTTCCCTGCCGAGGCCGACCGCTGGGACACACCGGCCTCGTGAGCGCACCCCCGTTCGAGCTCGCCCTTCCCCCGCGCATCTCGTTCGGCGCCGGCGTGGCGGCCAGCCTGCCGAGCGTGGTCTCCAGCCACGGCTCCCGCGCCCTGGTGGCCACGGGGTCCAGCCCGCAGCGGGTCGCCGACCTGGTCGAGGCGGTTCGCGGAGCCTGCCTGGAGGTGGTGGTCGTGCCCGTCGGCGGCGAGCCCGACGTGGACGACGCGCGCCGTGCCGCCGAGCTGGGCCGGTCGATCGGGGCGGACGTGGTCGTCGCGATCGGTGGGGGCAGCGTCATCGACCTGGCCAAGGCCGCGGCGATGCTGCTGGGCAACGGCGGCGACCCGATGGACTACCTGGAGGTCGTGGGGCTGGGGCAGCCGATCCTGCGCGACCCGTTGCCGCTCGTGGCGGTCCCCACCACCGCGGGGACCGGCGCCGAGGTGACCGCCAACGCGGTGCTGACCTCACGCGAGCACGGCGTGAAGGCCAGCCTGCGTCATCCGCTGATGGTGCCCCGCCACGCCCTCGTCGACCCGCTGCTGACGGTGGGCTGCTCGCCAGCGGTGACCGCCGCGGCCGGCATGGACGCGCTGACCCAGTGCCTGGAGCCCTACGTCTCGCACCGGGCCAACCCGGCCACCGACGGCTGGGCGGCCACCGGCCTGGTGCATGCCGGGCGGGGCCTGCGCCGCGCGGTCGCCGAGGGCACCGACGTGGCCGCACGCACCGACATGGCCCTGGCCAGCCTCATGGGCGGCCTGGCGCTGGCCAACGCCAAGCTCGGCGCGGTCCATGGGTTCGCCGGCATCCTCGGTGGGATGACCGGGGCGCCGCACGGGGCGATCTGCGCGGCCCTGCTGGGTCCGGTGTGCCGGGCCAACGTGGCGCGGGCGGACGCCGCCCTCCTGGCCCGGTTCGACGACATCGCCCGTTGGCTCACCGGGGACCCGCAGGCGCGGGCCGCCGACGGGCTGGACTGGATCGACAGCACCTGTGCCCTGCTGCAGGTTCCCGGGCTGGCCTCGTACGGGCTGGGTCCCGACGATGCGGCGACGGTCGTCGCCGGGGCGGCCCGGGCCAGCAGCATGCAGGGCAACCCCGTCGTGCTGGCGGAGCAGGAGCTGCTCGCGGTCTACACCGCCGCGCTCTGACCGGCAGCACCGACGGCGCGCGCCCGCCGGTCCAGGAAGGCCACCTGGTCGTGCAGGGCCGCCACGGTGGGCATCGGGACCCCGGTCCGGGCCGCCCGGCGCAGCGGCTCGGCCAGCATCACGTCGACCTCCAGCGGCCGGCCGGCGTCCGCGTCGAGCTTCATCGACGTCGCGTAGGGCGTCATCGCCGCAGTCGCGGCCAGCAGGTCCGCGATCAGCGTCCCCGGCAGCTCCCTGCCCTCCGCGGCCGCCGCGGCCGCCACCTCCTGCATCACCCGGGTCACCAGCGCCACGGTGTCCGGGTCGGCCATCAGCAGGTCGGTCGTGGCGTCGAGGATCACCGACAGCGGGTTGAACGGCACGTTCCACATCAGCTTGCGCCACCGTGCGCGCACCAGGTCGGGATCCAGGTGGGCCTCGGTCCGGGCGGCGGCCAGGTCGGCGGCGATCGCCTCCATGAGCGGGGTGATCCCGCCGGGGGCCTCGCCGGTGGTGTGCGCCCCGATCGTCAGCGCCCCGAAGTCCAGGTGTGCGATGTGGGCGGGGTCCCGACGCTGGGAGCACAGGAACGCCAGGCCGCCCAGGACCGGCAGCCCTGTCGCGGCATAGGAGCCCTCGACCCCGATGCCGTTCTGGACCAGCAGGACCGCCCCGCCGGGCGCGACCAGGCCGGTGCGCCCGGCCAGGTTCGCCAGGACGTCCGGGTTGGCCGTGGCCTTGACCGCGACGAGCAGGACGTCGACGGGTTCCAGCTGGTCCCAGGACCCGGCCACGCGCACGCTCGGCAGGTGGAGGGTGCCCTCCGGGGACGTCAGCGTCAGTCCGCGGTCGCGCACCACCGCGGCGCCACGCCGGACCAGGAACTGCACGTCGGCCCCCGCCGCCGCCAGGCGGATCCCGTAGAACCCCCCGACCGCTCCGCTCCCGACGACCGCGTACCGCAGCATGGGCCGATCCTGCCACCCGGGCGCTGCCCGGCCCGCCGGCGGGCCGGCTGCCCGGCGGGATCCGC
>JBDHZV010000095.1:0-11256 GCA_039812125.1 Candidatus Nanopelagicales bacterium | reverse complement strand
TCGACGACGTGATCCTCGGCGCTGGTCACGATCAGGGCAGGCGTCCTGACGGCGGGGACGTCGGGGCGCACCACGCGCCACAGGTCGGGCAGCGACGCCAGGGCACGGCTCGGGACCCGGTCGGGCATCGCGAGGGTCGCAGCGTCCGGATCACGGATGTCGGGGGCGGCCGCGGGCCAGGAGGCAACCGCGCGGGACACCAGCGGGATCGCCGCGTCCCGGGGGTCCTCCCCGCTGATCGAGGGGTTGACCAGGACGATCCCGGCGAGCTCGTCAGGCCGACGCTGCGCCAGCCGCAGGACCAGCGTCGCGCCCGTGCCCAGGCCGGCGGCGACGACCACCGGATGCTCGGCGCGCAGGTGGGTCAGGGTCCGGTCCACCTCGGCGTACCAGTCCTCCCAGCGGGTCAGGTTCGCCTCCCGCCAGGAGGTGCCGTGCCCGGGCAGCCGGGGGATCCGCACCGTCATGCCGCGCGATGCCAGCGCGCGTCCCCACGGCCGCATCACCTGTGGGGACCCGAGGAAGCCGTGCACGAGCAGAACCGCCACCGGCCCGCCGTCGTGGGCCCACGGCTGCGCCCCTGGACTGATCGGCATCGCCCCTCCCGGCACCTGTGCGACTCGACCATCCTCGCACAGCCCCGACGTCCGCGAGGGCGGTCGTGCCGGCGGCTCCAGCCGCGCGAGACCGGGGCGCGCGCCACATGATCAGAAGGCTGCGGGGGCGCTGTCCCCGCGTTGCCGCACCCGCCGGGCGTCCCCTACCGTTGCATCGCACCCAGGGAGGACGCGCGATGCTCTACGAAGTGATGAAGCACGCCATCCTGGGCCCCCCGCTGAGGACCCTCTACCACCCCGAGGTGGAGGGGATCGAGCACATCCCCGCCGAGGGGCCGGCGATCCTGGCCAGCAACCACCTGTCCTTCTCCGACTCGTTCTTCCTGCCGATGGTGGTCAACCGCCGCATCACGTTCCTGGCCAAGAGCGACTACTTCACGGGGCCGGGGGTCAAGGGCTGGCTGACCAAGCAGTTCTTCTCCGGCGTGGGCCAGGTCCCGGTCGACCGCTCGGGCGGGGCGGCGAGCATGGCAGCGATCGACACCGGCGTGGGCATCCTGCGGGAGGGCAACCTGCTCGGCATCTACCCCGAGGGGACCCGATCCCCGGACGGTCGGCTCTACCGGGGCCGCACCGGACCGGCCCGGATGGCGCTGGCCGCGCCGGCCCCGGTCATCCCCGTGGCGATGATCGGCACCGACAAGATCCAGCCGACGGGGAAGAAGATCCCCAGCCTGTACCCGCTGCAGATCCGGATCGGCGCGCCGCTGGACTTCTCGCGGTACGAGGGAATGGCGGACGACCGCTTCGTGCTGCGCAGCATGACCGACGAGATCATGTACGAGCTCATGATGCTGTCCGGCCAGGAGTACGTCGACATCTACGCGACCAAGGCCAAGGAGCTCATCGCCAAGTACGGCACCTCGACGCCCACGCGCGAGCAGATGGCCGCCGTCGACGGCGCGGTGGAGCAGCTCGGCTGACCTGACACCGACCAGCCGGAGCGGGAGCCGCTCGCGGACCCGGATGCGGCGCCTGCGGGCCCGTTCAGCCCAGGCGGGCCCACCCCTTGGACCGCTCCACCGCGGTGCGCCACCGTCGGTGCGCCGCCGGATCGGCGGTCCCGGGCTCGAAGCGGGCGTCCCGGGCACCGGCCAGCCCGGCCGCGACCTCGTCGGTCGAGGACCACACCCCCGTGCCGAGCCCGGCCGCCAGGGCAGCCCCCAGGCCGGTCGCCTGCAGCTCCCGGGACCGCGAGACGGGCACCCCGAGCTGGTCGGCCTGCACCTGGCACAGGAACGCGTTGGCGGCCGCACCGCCGTCGACGGACAGCTCCGGCAGGGCCAGCTCGGCCTCTCGGGTCATCAGGTCGACGACGTCGCGCACCTCGAACGCGATCGCTTCCAGCGTGGCCCGGGCGATGTGGGCCCGGGTGGTGCCGCGGGTGATCCCGAGCATGGTCCCGCGGGCGTACGGGTCCCAGTCCGGGGCACCCAGTCCGGTGAGAGCGGGGACGAACACCAGCCCACCGCTGTCGGGGACGCTGCGGGCCAGGTCCTCGGACTCCGCGGCACTGGCGATGATGCCCAGGCCGTCCCGGAGCCACTGCACCGCCGCCCCGGTGACGAAGACGGCCCCCTCGAGGGCATGCTCCCGACGCCCGTCCGGGTGCTGCCAGGCGACCGTCGTGAGCAGCCCGGAGTGGGACCCGACGATGTGCTCACCGGTGTTGACCAGCACGAACGAACCGGTGCCGTACGTGCACTTGCTGGTGCCCGGCGTGAAGCAGCCCTGCCCGAACAGGGCCGCCTGCTGGTCGCCGAGGATCGCCGCGATGGGCAGGTCGAGGCCGAGGAAGCACGCGGGGTCGGTCCGGCCGAGCACGCCGTAGGAGGCGACGAGCTCGGGCAGGGCGTCGCCCGGGACTCCGAACAGGTCCAGCAGCTCCGGGTCCCAGCGGCCGTGCGCCAACCCGTACAGCAGGGTCCGCGAGGCGTTGGACGGGTCCGTCACGTGGTGCAGGCCGCGGGTGAGCCGGGCGACCAGGTAGGAGTCCACCGTTCCGACCGCCACCTCGCCCGCCTCGACCCGCCGCCAGGTCTGCGGGTCCTGCGTGCGGACCCACGTCAGCTTGGTCCCGGAGAAGTACGGGTCGAGCCGTAGCCCGGTCAGCTCGGCGACCCGTGGCTCGTGACCGGCCTCCCGCAGCGTCGCGCAGATCCCCGCGGTCCGGCGGTCCTGCCACACGATCGCCCGTCGTGGCGAGCCCATGGTCTCGCGGTCCCAGAAGCAGATCGTCTCGCGCTGGTTGGTGATCCCGACCGCCGTCGGGGGATCGGCCCGGGCCGCCGGGTCGGCGAGCAGCTCCCGGGTGGCGGCCAGCGTCGCTGCCCAGATCTCACCGGGGTCGTGCTCGACCCAGCCGTCGGCGGGGAAGTGCTGCGGGAACTCGCGGTAGCCGCGGGCCACGACCGCCATCCCGGTCGACACCAGCAGCGCGGTGACCCCGGTGGTCCCGGCGTCCAGGGCGAGCAGGCTCATACCCGCACTGTAGGGCGGCGCGCGCGCCGAGGGGGTGGCGGCGGGTCTGGCATCCCCTCGGGGGGCCTCGGCCATCCCGGCGTGGGTAGCGTGTGCGCCAGGTTCCACCGATCGGAAGGGTTCACATGGCTGTCAAGAAGGTCGCACTGCTCACCGCGGGAGGTCTCGCCCCCTGCCTGTCGTCCGCTGTCGGAGGGCTGATCCAGCGCTACAGCGAGGTCGCGCCGGACGTCGAGATCATCGCCTACCGCGGCGGCTACCAGGGACTGCTGCGCGGCGAGATCATGCCGGTCACGCCGGAGGTCCGGGCCAAGGCCCACCTGCTGCACGAGTTCGGGGGCAGCCCGATCGTGAACAGCCGCGTCAAGCTGACCAACGTCGCCGACTGCGTCAAGCGCGGCCTGGTCCAGGAGGGCCAGGACCCGCAGCAGGTCGCCGCCGACCAGCTGGTCGCCGACGGCGTGGACGTGCTGCACACCATCGGTGGCGACGACACCAACACCGCGGCCGCCGACCTCGCCAAGTTCCTGGCGGCCAACCAGTACGGCCTGCAGGTCGTCGGCCTGCCCAAGACCATCGACAACGACATCATCCCGATCCGCCAGTCGCTGGGCGCCTGGACCGCGGCCGACGAGGGCGCCCGGTTCTTCTGGAACGTCGTGTCCGAGCACAGCGCGAGCCCGCGCACGCTGATCGTCCACGAGGTCATGGGCCGCAACTGCGGCTGGCTGACCGCCGCCACGGCCCAGTCCTACCGCAAGCTGCTCGACGAGAAGCAGTGGCTGCCCGAGTTCGGTGCGCCGCGGGAGCGTCGCGACGTGCACGCGGTCTTCGTGCCGGAGATGGAGATCGACCTTGCCGCTGAGGCCGCTCGGCTGCGCGGAGTCATGGACGAGGTCGGCAACGTCAACATCTTCCTGTCCGAGGGTGCCGGCGTGGACTCGATCGTGGCGCAGATGGAGGCCGCCAACGAGGAGGTCCCGCGCGACGCGTTCGGGCACGTCAAGCTCGACCTGATCAACCCCGGGAAGTGGTTCTCGGAGCAGTTCGCCCCGATGATCGACGCCGGCAAGGTGCTGATCCAGAAGAGTGGCTACTACTCCCGCGCGGCGGCAGCCAACGTGCGCGACCTGGAGCTCATCCGCTCCTGCGTCGACACGGCGGTCGAGACTGCGCTGTCCGGTGGGACCGGTCTCGTCGGCCATGACGAGGAGCGTGGCGACATGCTGCGCGCCATCGAGTTCGACCGCATCAAGGGCGGCAAGAACTTCGACATCGACGTCCCGTGGTTCGGCGAGCTCCTGGCCGGCGTCGGCCAGGAGAAGCGCGCCAAGGTCGCCGTCGCGCACTGACCTCCGGCGCTCGGGACTCCTGCGTCCCGAGCCTCGCCCCGGCCCCGGTCGGCACTCGTGCTGGCCGGGGCCGGGGCGTTCCCGGTGGTCGCCGGCGGGGTCCGCCCGGGTGGCGCTCCTGTCATACCCTTGGCCCATGTCTGTGCAGGATGCCGCCCTCACCCTCGCCCCCCGCGCCGCGCGTTCGGGGGTGGCGGCCCAGCAGCCCTCGTGGCCCGATGCCGAGGAGCTGCTGAAGGCCACCGCGACCCTGCGCGCGCTGCCCCCGCTGGTGTTCGCCGGCGAGGTCGACCAGCTCACTGATCGGCTGGCCGAGGCGGCGCGCGGCGACGCCTTCGTGCTCATGGGCGGCGACTGTGCCGAGACGTTCGCCGGGGCCACCGCGGACGCTATCCGCGCCAAGCTCAAGACGGTGCTGCAGATGGCCATCGTGCTGACCTACGGGGCCTCCATGCCGGTGGTGAAGGTCGGTCGGATGGCGGGGCAGTACGGCAAGCCGCGCAGCAGCGCCACCGAGGTCGTGGACGGACTGGCCATCCCCAGCTACCGGGGCGATGCGGTCAACGACGTGGCGCCCACCATGGCAGCGCGCCGCAACGACCCGATGCGCCTGGTGCAGGCCTACCACACGGCCAGCGCCACGCTGAACCTCGTCCGGGCATTCACCCAGGGCGGCTACGCCGACCTTCGCCAGGTGCACGCCTGGAACCAGGACTTCGTGGCCACCACCGAGGCGGGCCGCCGCTACGAGGTGATGGCCAGCGAGATCGACCGTGCCCTCGCGTTCATGCAGGCCTGCGGCGCCGACCCCGAGGAGTTCCGCCGGGTCGAGTTCTTCGCCGCCCACGAGGCGCTGCTGCTCGACTACGAGGACGCACTGACCCGGATCGACTCGCGCACGGGCCTGCCCTACGACGTCTCGGGGCACTTCCTGTGGATCGGCGAGCGGACCCGCCAGCTCGACGGCGCCCACGTCGAGTTCGCCCGGACCATCCGCAACCCGATCGGGGTCAAGCTCGGACCGTCGACGGCGCCGGAGGACGCGGTCGCCCTGGCGGACGCGCTCGACCCTGACCACACGCCCGGTCGGCTGACCTTCATCACCCGCATGGGGGCCGGCCGGGTGCGCCACAGCCTGGCCCCGCTGGTGCGGGCCGTCTCGGCGACGGGCCACCCCGTGGTGTGGGTGTGCGACCCCATGCACGGCAACACCTTCGAGGCCACGACGGGGCACAAGACCCGCTCGTACGCCGACGTGATGGACGAGGTGAGCGGGTTCTTCGAGGTCATGCGTGAGCTCGGTGCCCACCCGGGTGGGCTGCACGTGGAGCTCACCGGCGACGACGTCACCGAGTGCGTCGGGGGCACCGCGGGGATCACCGAGGACGGGCTCGGCCTGCGCTACGAGACCGCGTGCGACCCACGTCTGAACCGGGTCCAGTCCCTGGAGCTGGCGTTCTCCGTCGCGGAGATGCTGGTCCGGCGCTGATCGGGGCGCCCGCGGAGCCCACCGGACCGCCGCGCGGCGACTGCTCCCGGGCGCCCGGGATGCCGGGCCCGCTCAGGTGTCGAACCCGGACCCGTCGGACGACTGCGGGGGTTGGGCGGCGCCGCTCCGGAGGGACTGCCCGGGAACGGCGAGCAGCCGGCGGGTCATCACCTCGGCGAACCGCTGGGCGTCCGGGGAGTTGCGCACGACCGCGCTGGCCGCGTCCGGCGGCGATGAGTAGAGGGCCAGGACCATCCGGTCGCGCTGCAGGTAGATGGCCGTGGCCTGCCGGGTGCTGCCGTCCGCCTCGGTCACCGTGAAGGCGTAGGCCTGGCGCTGCACCCCCGGCTCGGTGGGCCATCCGGCGTCTGGAGCGGCTGCGAACGACCAGGTCCGGCCGGGGTCGTCGGCGCCGCGGGTCACCGGTGACTCGGGGCATGTGGCAGCGGCGCGGGCGAGCTCGGACATCGCCTGCTCCGCCTGGGCGGGGCCCGGGTAGAGGATCGCCTCCGAGCTCACCCACTCGGCTGCCGTCACCCGCCCGATGCCGACCTGGTTGCGCCCGACCCGCAGCGCCTCGCTGGGGAAGTCCGCATCGCACAGGTCCAACGAGGTCTGCCCGACGACCTGGTCGCCCCCGTCGTAGGGCTGGAACAGGGCGGACTGCGCAGCGTCGTCGGCGGTCAGCGACACGGCCGCCAGCACGTCGGCATCCGACGGCGCGCCGATGTTCACCTGGAAGCCGCACCCGCCCAGCACGAGCACCACCGCGGGCAGGACCAGTCGCATCGACCTGACGGCCACGGGGCTCCTTCCGGGGGCGGGCGCCGGGGCCGCCTAGGGTGGCGGCATGGACCTGGTCGACCTGCGCTCGGATACCGTAACGCGTCCCACCGCAGCCATGCGTGCGGCCATGGCGTCGGCACAGGTCGGCGACGACGTGTACGGCGAGGATCCCACCGTGACCGCCCTCGAGCAGCGGGTGGCCGACCTCCTCGGGCACGAGGCGGGCCTGTTCGTCCCGTCCGGGTCCCTGGGCAACCAGCTCGGCGTGCGGCTGCTCGTTCCGGCCGGGGGAGAGCTGCTGTGCGACGGCCTGGCGCACGTGGTGCGCGCCGAGCTCGGCGCGCACGCGGTGCTGGGAGGGATCACGACGCGGACCTGGCAGGCCCCGCACGGCCGGCTCGTGACCTCCGATGTGGTGGCCCTGGCCACCCCGGACGCGGGGCCCTACCTGGTCAGCACCCGGGCCGTCGCGGTCGAGGACACCCACAACTTCGGCGGGGGCACGGTCCAGGACCTGGGGCAGCTTCGCGAGCTGCGCGGGTGGGCCGACCGCGTCGGGGTCCGCCTGCACCTGGACGGCGCCCGCCTGTGGAACGCCCACGTGGCCACCGGGATCGACCTCGCCTCGATCGCCGGGCTGTTCGACACCGCCTCGGTGTGCCTGTCCAAGGGGCTGGGCGCCCCGGTCGGCTCGGTGCTGGTCTCGGACTGCGCCCGCATCGCCGAGGCCCGGATCTGGCGCAAGCGGTACGGGGCGGGCATGCGCCAGGTGGGCATCCTCGCGGCGGCCGGGCTGCACGCCCTGGACCACCACGTCGACCGGCTCGCCGAGGACCACCGCCGGGCGGCCGCCCTGGCCCGGGCGGTGGCCGAGGCCCGGCCGGGGTGCGTGGATCCCAGCCGGGTGGACACCAACATCGTCGTGATCGAGCTCGGTGCGGGTGCTTCGGCCGCGGATCTGGCGGCGCGCGCCCGGGAGGCGGGCGTGCTGGTCAGCGTCGTCGGCGCGACGACGGTCCGGCTGGTGACGCACCTGGACGTCGACGATCGCGGCACCCGGCTGGCCGGGGAGGTGCTCAGCCGGCTCCTGGGGCCGTGACCGGCAGGCGTCGGGGTGCGAGCTCGACGACGTACATGGCGGCGACGATGCACATCCCGCCCAGCACGATCCGCAGTGTCAGCGGATCGCCGCCGACGGTGACCCCGACGATGCCGGCGAACACCGGCTCCAGGGTCAGCACGATCGCGGCGCGGGGCGCGCTCATATGGGTCTGTGCCCAGGTCTGGGCCAGGAACGCAAGCGCCGTGGCCACGAGGGCCAGGAACACGATCGCCACCCAGGTCTGCGGGCCGGGCGGCAGGGTGGGTCCGCCCTGGGGCAGGGTGCCCATCAGGCACATGGTCGCCACCACGCCGAGCTGCAGCACCGTGAGCCCGTAGGCCTCCTCATGGGTCGACCACCGACCGAGTCCGACGATGTGCCCGGCGAACAGGGCGGCACCGCCCAGCGTGAGCAGCTCCCCGAGCCCGATCCCCACCCCGGTGAGGCTGATCAGGGCCAGGCCCACGGTGGCCAGCGCCACCCCCAGCCAGACCGTCGGGGCCAGCGGCTCGTCGAGCACGGCGCGCGCCAGCAGCGGCGTGAACACGACGAACATCCCCGTGATGAAGCCGGACACCGTGGCGGAGGTGTGCTGCAGGCCGACTGTCTGCAGCACGTAGCCGCCCCCGAGCAGGACGCCGAGCACCATCCCATGACGGCGGGTGGCCGGGGACAGCGCGAGCACGCTGCGGGGGCGCAGCAGGCCGAGGACGGCCGCAGCCAGGGCGAACCGCCAGAACAGGAAGGGCATGACGGGCATCTGCTCGACTGCGTCCTGCACGACGACGAACGTCGCGCCCCAGACGGCGGTCGTGGCGACCAGGGCCAGGGTGGCCACACGGTGGTGCTCGGATGCGCCGGGCCTAGACGACATCGATCCGGATCGTCGACCCCTTCGGCGCCTTGGCCTGGGCCTTCGGGGTCTGGGTGCGCACCCGGTCCAGCAGGTTGAACCTCAGGGGGTAGTTGACCTGGACCTGGAAGCCCGCCTTCTGCAGCGCCGACCGGGCCGCAGCCTCGGTCTTGCCGACCACGTCGGGGACGGTGACCAGCGGCGGGCCTGAGGACACCACCAGTGAGACGGTGTCGCCGCGGTACACCGTGGTGCCGGACTTCGGGTCCATCGAGATCACGTTGCCGGCGGCCACGGACTCGCTGGACTTGCGCGACTGCTTCACCTTGAGCCCGAGGTCCTTGAGCGTCGCCGTCGCACTGTCGGCGGAGGCGCCCACCAGGTCGGGCAGGTCCACCGGTTCCGGGCCCTTGGAGACCGTCACGTTCACGACGGTCCCGGGCTTGACGGTCTGCCCGGCGGGAGGATCGGTGGAGACGATGTCGCCCTCGTCGATCGTGTCGTGCCAGTCCTGCGTCTGGGTCCCCAGCGTCATCTTGACCTCGGCGAGGGCCTCCTCGGCCTGGGCGAGCGTGCGACCCTCCAGGTCGGGCACGTCGTACCGCTCGGGGCCCTTGCTCACCGTGGCGCTGATCGTGCTGCCCGACCGGGCCGAGGAGTCCGGGCCCGGGTCGGTGGCCATGATCTGGCCCTTCTGGAAGTCCTCGCTGTAGTCGGTCTGGGACGCGTCCAGCTTCAGGTTGGCCGTGGCGAGCACGGCGGTCGCCTCGGTGGGGGTCATCCCCAGGACGTTGGGGACCCCCACCCGCTGCATCGGTCCCAGGACCAGGAACACCACCCCGACCACGCTGAGCAGGGCCACTGCCGCCAGCCACCGACCCCGGTGGCGCCGACGCGGCTGGCGGGGGTCAGCAGCAGCGGTAGCGGCGCTCACCGTCGTGGCATGGCCGTCCTGGGCATCGCCCGACCCGCTGCCGGGGCCGGCCTGGGGGGCTCCCGCCCCGACCCCCGGCTGCCACCCCGGGCGCTCGGATCTCGTCGCGTCGGCGACGAGTCCGGCCGCGCCAGCCCCGGCCATCGCACCGGCGACACCGGCAGCGGCGGCTCCGGCGGCGCGGGCGCCGCTGCCGGGCGCGGGACGTGTCTCGGCCGCCGGGGCCGGGGGCTCCGGGCGGGCGACCACCAGGGTGTCGTTCGGCGCTGGCGACCATGGCTGGGCGGGGGGCAGGGAGCGGCGCAGGTCCCGCACGGCGTGCAGGAAGGCATCCGCGTCGGGGAATCGGGCGTCGGGCTGACGGCGGGTGGCCCGCTGCACCAGCGCGTCGACCTCCGCAGGGACCCCGGCCCGGACGCTGGAGGGCGCCGGGACATCCTCGTGGACGTGCTTGTAGGCCACCTGCATCGGCGCTGAGGCTGAGAACGGGACCTGGCCGGTGACCAGCTCGAAGAGCAGGATGCCGGCGCCGTACACGTCGGACCGGGCATCGGTGCGGTCGTGCTCGACCTGTTCCGGGGACAGGTAGGCGACGGTCCCCAGCAGCAGTCCGTGGGTCTTGCCGGAGTCGGCGCCCTCGATGGCCCGGGCCAGCCCGAAGTCGGTGACCTTGACCCGGCCGTCGTCGGAGATCAGGACGTTCTCCGGCTTGACGTCGCGGTGGATGTAGCCGGCGCGATGGGCGGCGGCGAGCGCCTCCAGGACCGGATCGACGATGGCCAGCGCCTGGGCCGGGGGCAGGGGTCCGTGGGTGCGCAGGACGTCGCGCACGGTGTGCCCCGGCACGTACTCCATGACCAGGTAGGTGAGTCCGGCGTCGGTGCCCTGGTCGTGCACCCCCACGACGTACGGGCTGCTCAACCGGGCCGCGGCCCGGGCCTCCCGCTCGAACCGCTCGACGAACCCCGGGTCGGTCGCGAACGAGGGGTGCATCACCTTCACGGCGACGGTGCGGTCCAGCCGCAGGTCAGCGCCCCGGTAGACCGTGGCCATGCCGCCACGGGCCACGAACGCCTCGATGCGGTAGCGGCCGTCCAGCACCCGTCCGATCAGCGGATCGGGCGGAGGGGGCGGCGCCGCGGAGGTCACCGGACCAGTCTAGGAGTGCCGTCCACCGCATCGGGCTAGGCTGCGGCGTCGTGGCGGACGTGCTGGTGGTGGGTGCCGGGCTTGCCGCTGCGCGCACCTGTGCCCTGCTGCGGGAGGCCGGCCACCGCGGCACGATCGAGGTGGTAGGGGCCGAGCCGGAGCTGCCGTACGACCGCCCCCCGCTGTCCAAGCATCCCGACGTCGATCCGGACCTGCGCTCGGTGATGGGGCTGGACATCGGTGCGGTCGCCGACCGGGTGGAGCTGGGTGCCGCCGCCGTGAGCCTGTCCGGCGGCGACCCCGACGCCGGTGCTGCCAGCTCCGTGCCGGCCCTGCGGGTGGCCTGCGACGACGGCCGGGTGCGTCGCGCGCGGGCGGTCGTGGTGGCCACCGGGGCTCGCCCCGTGCTGCCGGAGGCGTGGGCGCGTGCGGGAGTGCTGGTGCTGCGGACCCGGGCTGACGCGCGCCAGCTCTGGCAGCGGGCCGCTGCGGG
>JBDHZV010000094.1:0-11331 GCA_039812125.1 Candidatus Nanopelagicales bacterium | reverse complement strand
CTCGCTGCGGGCAGCCGTGTTGCGTGGACCGCGTTCCACTCCGCCACCCCGGTCTCGATCAGTGATGGCGTCCTGGCCGTGGCCCTCGCGGAGGCTGGCAACATCCGGGCGATCGCCCAGCGCGGGCATGACGAGCGGCTGCGGCAGGCCATCATCGACGTCGTCGCACTGGATCTGTCGATCGACGTGGTCCACAACCCCGACGCCGCGCGGGGGGAACGTGCGGCCGCGGCAGCCCCCCCTGCTGCCCCGACCGGCGCCCCGCCTGCATCGGGTGCCGGGGGGGCGCGGGCAGAAGGTTCGGCCCCGGCCGGGCGTGGCGCGCGGGACGTGCGCGAGGCGGGGCATCGGGGGATGTCGCAGCCCGATGTCCCCGACGAGCCCAGCGACGACGATCCGGACCTGGCGGCTGCTGACGGGCTGGCCCTGATCACCCGTGAGCTGGGAGCCCGACCGATCGAGCAGATCGACCACACCTAGGAGCCACGCCATGTACGAGGGCATCGTCCAGGACGTCATCGACGCCCTGGGACGCCTGCCGGGCATCGGCCCGAAAGGTGCGCAGCGAATCGCGTTCCACCTTCTCAAGGCTGACCCCGAGGAGGTCACCGCGCTGGCAGAAGCGTTGCTGTCGCTGCGGGACAAGGTCCGATTCTGCGACACCTGCGGGAACGTCTCCGAGGGCGACACCTGCTCCATCTGCCGCGACCCCCGACGGGATCCCGCCGTGCTGTGCGTCGTCGAGGAGAGCAAGGACGTCGTGGCGATCGAACGAACCAGGGAGTTCCGCGGGCGCTACCACGTCCTCGGCGGCGCCATCAGCCCGATGGACGGAGTGGGGCCGGACGACCTGCGCATCCGCGAGCTGATGGCGCGCCTGGCCGACGGGTCCGTCGAGGAGGTCATCCTGGCCACCGACCCCAATCTGGAGGGTGAGGCCACCGCGACGTACCTCGCGCGTCTTGTCACCCCCCTTGGCTTGACGGTCACGCGGCTTGCTAGTGGACTTCCGGTAGGAGGTGACCTCGAGTTCGCAGATGAGGTCACGTTGGGCCGGGCGTTCGAGGGGCGCCGGAGGATCGGAGGTCGGGCATGACCGTGGATGAGGCTCCGCTCGAGGGGGCGATGGCCGTGCTCACCACGCCCGCGACGGACGTCGGTGACGACCTCGTCACACTGGCCGACGGCCTGGCGCAGGCGGCGGCCCGATTCGTGCAGTCCGCCGAGGCCGTGGCCTCAGGCGCGGGTGGCGACCAGGCCATCGCGATCCTCCTGCTCGAGGTGGCCGATGTCGTGGCCATGGGCGCGCGACTCGGGGCGATCGACGACGTCGTGCCCGAGGGTCGCTTCGAGCCGGATGCCGGCGTGGAGCCGGATGTCGACCGGTTGCGGGAGGCCCTGTCCGAGCAGTTGGCCCCGGTCAACGCCTACGTCGAGGTCTTCGATCCCTACGCCGCGCCGGAGCTGGTGGCCGGTCGGCTGTCCGACGACATCGCGGTCATCGTGGCCGACCTGCTTCATGGGCTGGCCCACCACGCCGCCGGCCGGATCCTCGAGGCCCTGTGGTGGTGGCAGACGACGTACCTGTCGTCGTGGGGTGACTCCGGGGCAGCGGCGCTTCGGGCCCTGCGCTCCCTCGTGTCACACGTCCGGACCGGCACGCCGCTCGAGGTCGGGGACTAGAGCTGGCCGCTCCCGGGGGTCGGCTGGCGGAGTGCGTCTAGAATCGGGGCAGCAGGACGCCGCCCCGACGCCCAGGAGTCAGCTCGCATGCCGCTCATCGTCCAGAAGTACGGGGGCTCCTCCGTCGCGGATGCCGCGAGCGTCCGTCGCGTGGCCGCACGGATCGTGGACACGAAGCGGGCAGGCAACGACGTCGTCGTCGTCGTGTCCGCCATGGGCGACTCCACCGACGAGCTGCTCGACCTGGCGCGCGAGGTCAGCCCCAGTCCCCCGGCACGTGAGCTCGACATGCTGCTGACCGCCGGCGAGCGCATCTCCATGGCCGTGCTGGCCATGGCCATCCACGACCTCGGCGAGGAGGGCCGGTCGTACACCGGATCGCAGGCGGGCGTCATCACCGACTCCTCGCACGGAGCGGCCCGGATCATCGACGTGACTCCGGGCAGGATCCGCCATGCCCTGACCGACGGGGCGATCCCCATCGTCGCCGGCTTCCAGGGCGTGTCCCATGACAGCAAGGACATCACCACCCTGGGACGCGGCGGATCGGACACCACAGCCGTTGCACTGGCCGCCGCCCTCGATGCTGATGTCTGCGAGATCTACACCGATGTCGATGGCGTGTTCAGCGCCGATCCCCGGGTGGTCCCCACGGCTCGCAGGGTGCCCCGCATCAGCTACGAGGAGATGCTCGAGCTGGCGGCGGCGGGGGCGAAGGTCCTGCACCTGCGCTGCGTCGAGTATGCGCGGCGCTCCCACATCCCGATCCACGTGCGCTCCTCCTTCTCGATGAAGGAGGGCACCTGGGTCCTGCCCGTCACCGACCCGCTGCCCTCGGCGGCGAAGCCCTCCGAAGGGGACACCGTGGAGCAACCGATCATCGCCGGCGTGGCGTCCGACCTCAACGACTGCAAGATCACCGTCTTCGGGGTCCCGGACCGCCCCGGTGAGGCTGCCATGATCTTCTCCGCGATCGCCGACGCCGGCATCAACATCGACATGATCGTGCAGAACGTCTCGGGCGCCGCGACCGGGCGCACGGATGTCACCTTCACCTGCCCGGTCGCGTCGCGGCAGGAGGCCCTGGACGCGCTGGAGGCCACCCGGGAGCGCATCGGGTTCCTGGACCTGATCAGCGACGACGGGATCGCGAAGATCTCGCTGATCGGCGCGGGCATGCGCTCGAACCCCGGCGTCTCGGCGACCTTCTTCCGGGCGCTCGCGGAGGCCGGGATCAACATCAACATGATCACCACCTCGGAGATCCGCATCTCTGTGGTCACCCAGAAGGAGGCCGCCGGCCAGGCGGTCCGGGCGCTGCACAGCGCGTTCGGGCTGGACGTGGACGGGGAGGCCGTCGTCTACGGAGGGACGGGTCGATGAGCGCGACCATCGCAGTCGTCGGAGCCACCGGTCAGGTGGGTGGGGTGATGCGCCGCCTCCTGGACGAGTCGAGCATCGATATCGGGTCGGTCCGGTTCCTGGCGAGTGCTCGCTCGGCCGGGTCCGCCCTGCCCTGGCGTGGCACCGAGGTGATCGTGGAGGACGCCGCCACCGCGGATCCCTCGGGGATCGACATCGCCCTGTTCTCGGCCGGTGGCGGCACGTCGAAGTCCCTGGCCCCGCGCTATGCCGCCGCCGGTGCTGTGGTCATCGACAACTCCTCGGCCTGGCGGATGGACCCGGACGTCCCGCTCGTGGTGTCTGAGGTCAACCCCCACGCCCTGGCCAGCATCCCCAAGGGGATCGTCGCCAACCCCAACTGCACGACGATGGCGGCGATGCCGGTCCTGGCGCCCCTGCACGCGCAGGCGGGGCTGCGCCGCCTGGTGGTGAGCACGTACCAGGCGGTGTCAGGGTCGGGACTGGCCGGCGTCAAGGAGCTCGAGGACCAGGTGCGGGCGGCGGTGTCCCAGGACATCGCAGCGCTGACCTATGACGGGAGCGCGGTGTCCCTACCGGACCCGGTGAAGTACGTCGCGCCCATCGCCTTCGATGTCGTGGCCCTCGCGGGGAACCTGGTCGATGACGGCTCCGGCGAGACCGACGAGGAGCAGAAGCTGCGCAACGAGAGCCGGAAGATCCTGGGCATCCCGGACCTGGCCGTCAGCGGGACCTGTGTGCGGGTCCCGGTCTTCTCCGGCCACTCGCTGAGCATCAACGCGGAGTTCGCAGCGCCCCTGCCCGCTGCGCGGGCCAGGGAGCTGCTGCAGGATGCCCCCGGAGTGGCCTGGGCCGACGTGCCGACGCCGTTGCACGCGGCCGGGGCGGACCCGTCGTTCGTGGGTCGGCTGCGTCAGGACGCCAGCGTCCCCGATCAGCGCGGCCTGGTCATGTTCATCTCCAACGACAACCTGCGCAAGGGCGCCGCCCTGAACGCGGTCCAGGTCGCGGCCCTGGTGGCATCACAGCGGGCCTGAGACGAGGCCGGCGGTTTTGGGCCGCTGCCCCGGAGCCGCTAGACTTCGGGGGCGATCGGGATGTGGCGCAGCTTGGTAGCGCGCTTCGTTCGGGACGAAGAGGTCGTGGGTTCAAATCCCGCCATCCCGACCACGGACTGCCCCGGGGGAGACCCCGGGGCAGTCGCATGAAGGTGGCTGCTCCCGCGGACCACGCCCAGCTCCGGCCGGGATGGTGCGTCCGGCCGTGACGGACCGTCCGACCGTGATCGTGTGTCCGGCCGTGACGGAGCGTCAGGCCGTGACGGTGAGCAGCGTGGCCTCGGGCCGGCAGGCCAGCCGGATCGGCGTGTAGGGACTGGTCCCCAGCCCCGCTGAGACGTGCAGGACCGACTCCTGCCAGGTGGAGACCCCCTTGGCCTGGCTTCGGGGCAGGTCGCAGTTGGTCACCAGGGCGCCGAGGCCCGGCATGCAGACCTGGCCCCCGTGCGTGTGACCGGCCAGCACCAGGTCCGTGCCGTCGGCCGCCATCGCGTCCAGGACGCGGCGGTAGGGCGCATGGGTGACGCCCAGCCGGAGAGTGGCATCCGGGTCGTACGGGCCGGCGACATCGGCGTACCGGTCGCGGCCGATGTGCGGGTCGTCCACGCCCCGCGCATCGATCCACCAGTCGCCGATCGTCAGCGTGATCGACTCGTTGTCCAGGTCGTGCCACCCTGCCTCGGCCAGGCCCCGGTTCAGGGGTGTGACGTCGATCGGAGCGCGGCGGGTGCGCAGCTCGCTGGGGCCGCGCAGGTACTTCGTCGGGTTGCTGCGCGACGGCGCGAAGTAGTCGTTGGAGCCGCGCACGAACAACCCGGGCCCGCCCAGCAGCGGCTCCAGCGCGGACAGGGCCAGCGTGGGGCCCTCGGGGTGTCCGCAGAAGTCGCCCGTGACCACTGTGAGATCAGGGGAGAGCTCGCCCAGAGATCGCACCCAGTCGGCGCGATCCCGGTCGCGGGGCGACAGGTGCAGGTCGGACAGGTGCAGGACCCGCAGGTCCGATCCGGCGCGGTCACGGGTGCGGGGCAGGCTCACGCGGGCGCGGCGCAGCGTGTGCTGGCGGGCCTCCCAGAGGCTGTAGCCGAGAGTGGCCGCGCCGGCGGCCACCAGGCCAGCCATGGCGCGTGCGGCAATGGCGGGGGCGGAGGGCATGGCCGAAGTCTGTCAGCGTGGATGCGCTGCTCGCCACGAGAGGCCCCGTGACCCCGCCGCGATAATGGCCGCATGACCGACCTCAAGGCCCTACTGCAGTCCGACCTCACCCACGCCATCCGCTCGCGGGATGAGGTCACCGCGGCGACGCTTCGGATGGCCCTGACTGCCGTCACGACCGAGGAGGTCGCCGGGGCCAAGGCTCGCGTGCTCAGCCACGGGGAGGTGGTCGCGGTGCTGTCCCGGGAGGCGAAGCGCCGCCGGGAGGCGGCAGACGCATTCCTCGCCGCCGGCCGGGTGGACCTGGCTGACCGGGAGACGGCCGAGCTCGCCGTGCTGGCCGGCTACCTCCCGGCGCCGCTCGAGGAGTCGGACGTGGCGGATCTCGTCGCGGCCGCCGTGGCGGAGGCCGCCGAGGCCGGGGTCACCGGGATGCCGGCCATGGGTCGGGTCATGAAGCAGGTCTCGGCGACCACCGCCGGGCGCTTCGACGGAGCACGCCTGGCGGCCATGGTCCGGTCTGCGCTCACGGCCTGAGCCCGCGGCCCGGAGCCCGTCACCACCCAGCGGGTGGCCGGTCGATCAGGGCTTGGGCTTGGCGGGCTGCGTCGGCGCGGGGGTCGCAGCCGGGGCCTGCCACCCACCTGCCGGGGTCTGGGTCGGCTTGCGGGTGACCGGCGGGCGCAGCGGGCCCCGGCGGGCCGGGACGAGGTTCCACTCGTTCTTCAGGTCCATGGCCACCGGCGTGCTGCCGGACAGGGCGCCCAGCATCGCCGCCTTCCACACCGGACCCGGCAGGGAGGAGCCGTACACGACCGAGTAGTAGCGACCGTTGATCGTCAGGTTCTTCATCGGGTGCTTGGGACCGCCCCGGGGGTCACCCACCCACACGGCCGCGGCCAGGTCGGGGGTGGATCCGGCGAACCACACGGCAGCGTGGTTGTCGGTCGTCCCGGTCTTGCCGGTGGTGTCGCGTCCCAGGCTCATCGCCGAACCCGTCCGCCCCGGGATGCTGCCGTCCACCACGTTGGTCAGGATCGCCGCGGCACCGTCGGCGACGTTGCGGCTGATCGCCTGGTTGCACTTCGAGGCCGGCACGGGGATCGTGCGCCCGTTGCGGTCCACGATCTTCTCGATGACCCGAGGCTTGCAGTAGACGCCGTGGGCACTGACCGTCGCGTACGCGTTGGCCACGGTCAGGGGCGAGACGTCCACCGATCCCAGCGTGAAGGACTGGACGTAGGGGACGTCGGCACCCGTTGCCGTCACGACGCCCATCTTCTTGGCCGCATCCACCGTGCGGCACACCGTGGCCCGCTTCTCCAGCTCGGCGAAGAACGTGTTCACGGAGTACGCGGCGCCCTGGAACATGTTGAACGTCCCGGACCTGGTGGAGTTCTTGACCGGCCACGGTGCGTGCATGCTGCCGTCGAGGCAGTTGCGCCAGCCGGAGAAGGCCACCCGGGGCGGCGAGCTGATCTTGGTCCACGGGCTGATGCCGGCCTGCAGGGCCCCGACCAGCGTGAAGATCTTGAAGGTCGAGCCGGCCTGCATGCCGATCGTGCCGCCGTCGGCCTGGTCGACCGCGTAGTTGTAGGCCGTCTCGCCACGCTTGTTCGTCGTGCCCCAGACCCGGTTCTGCGCCATCGCCTGGACGTCACCGGTGCCCGGCTCGATCATCGCGATCGCCACCGCCTTGCGACTGGGGTCCTTCGGCGGGATGGCGTTCATGACGGCCTTCGTCGCCGCCTTCTGGGCCTTCATGTCCAGAGTGGTGTAGATCCGGTACCCGCCCGCGCGCCAGGCGGCCTCGCGGGCGGCCTCCGTGCGGCCCAGCACCCGCATGTCCGACACCATGCGCACCGCGTAGTCGCAGAAGAACGGCGCGTACGACGTGGTGCAGCCGTTGTACTGGACCTTCGGCTTGAGGTAGCTCTTGATCTTCTTGGCCTTCGCGGCCCGGGCCTGCTCGACGGTGATGTACCCGAGCTCGGCCATGCGGTTGAGCACCACGTCGCGGCGGGCCTGGGACGCCTTGGGGTTGCGGGTCGGGTCGAACCGGGAGGGCTGCTGGACGATGCCCGCCAGCGTCGCGGCCTCGACGAGGGTGAGCTTGCTGGCCCGCTTGGAGAAGTACCGCTCGGCGGCGGCCTCGACGCCGTAGGCCCGGGCGCCGTAGTAGCTGATGTTCAGGTAGCGCTCGAGGATCTCGTCCTTGGTGAGCTTCTTCTCCAGGGCCATCGCGTAGCGGATCTCGCGCAGCTTGCGGGTGACCGTGTCCTCCCGCGCTGCCGCCTGCTCCGCCTCGGACTGGGCTGCGGTGACCAGCACGTTCTTGACGTACTGCATGGTCAGCGTCGAGCCGCCCTGGGCGACCTCACCGGAGGTCAGGTTGGTCATCGCCGCGCGCACGAAGCCGCGGGGATCGAACCCGTTGTGCTCGTAGAAGCGCGAGTCCTCGATGGCCACGACTGCCTGCCGCATGATCGGCGCGACCTTTGACAGCGTGACCTCCTTGCGGTTCTCCTCGTACACCGTCGCCAGCCGCGTGCCGTCCTTGGCGTACACCGTGGTGCGCACGGGCAGCGCCGGGGTGCGGAACTCCTTGGGCAGGTCCTCGAACTGCTCGATCGAGTCCCGGGTCAGGATGCCGACCGGACCGATGAAGGGCAGGGTCATCGCCGCGACGACCACGCCGGCCACGAAGGCGACTCCCAGCATTCCCGCCAGTCGGGACAGACCGGCAGCCGGACCGCGGCGACGGGGGGTCGAGGAGGGCATGGGGGGAGTCTACGTCAGGGTGTGGACAGGGGTGGCCGGTTCGTGCTAGCGCGCCGGACCGGCCAGCAGCGCTCCGATGGCCCGCAGCCCGTCCAGGTCGTGGACATCCTGGGAGAGGGCCTGCACGCCCGCGACCCGCACCTGCGGGTGCGCGGCGACGAACCGGTCGGCCAGCCGTCGCTGGCGCGCCGACAGCCGCATCCGCTCGGCGTGCAGGGCCAGCAGGCGGGCCACGAGCTCACCCTCGGACCCGGGACCGGGGTCCTCGGCGAGCAGCCGCTCGGCCCCGGCCAGGGCCTGCTCCGCGGACAGCTCGGGCAGGTGCACCGGTGCCACGCGGTTGAGCACCAGCCCCGCGAGCGGCATCCGGTCGGCCTCGAGGCGGTCCACGAAGTACGACGCCTCGCGCAGCGCGTCCGGCTCCGGCGCCGCCACCACGAGGAACCAGGTCCCCGGGGCCGCCAGCAGCTGGTACGTCTGCTCGGCACGCTCCCGGAACCCGCCGAACAGCGCGTCGAACGAGGCCACGAACGTCTGCAGGTCCCGGAGCACCTGGGTGCCGACGACCCGGTCCAGGACACCTCCGAACACCCCCAGGCCGGCGGAGACCAGGCGCAGGTAGGCCCGGCCCCCAACTCGGGCCGGAGCGGCCAGGATCCGGATCAGCCGGCCGTCGAGGAAGGTGCCCAGGCGCTTGGGGGCATCCAGGAAGTCCAGGGCGGAGCGGGAGGGCGGCGTGTCGACGACGATCAGGTCCCAGGTGCCCGACGCCTGGGACTCGCGGTGCAGCTGACCCAGCTTCTCCATCGCCATGTACTCCTGAGTGCCGGCGAAGCTGCTCGACAGGGCCTGGTAGAACGGGTTGGCCAGGATCGCCTCCGCGCGCTGCGGGTCGGCATGGGTCAGCACGACCTCGTCGAAGGTCCGCTTCATGTCCAGCATCATCGCGTCCAGGGATCCGCCCGCCGACGTGTCCACCCCGGAGATCGGGGCGGGGGTGTTGTCCAGTTGGGACAGTCCCAGGGACTGGGCCAGCCGGCGCGCGGGGTCGATGGTGAGCACGACCGCGCGCCGGCCGCGCTCGGCGGCCCGCACCCCGAGGGCGGCAGCGGTGGTGGTCTTGCCCACGCCGCCGGATCCGCAGCAGACCACGATGTGGGTGTCCGGATCGGCCAGCAGGGCGTCCACGTCCAGGGGGACCGCCCGGTCGGGGGCGCTCATGCCGGACCCCCGGCCCCGAAGCCGCCCACCTGCAGGGATTCGGCCAGGTTGCGCAGGGCCCGCAGGTCGACCCCGGCGGCCACGAGGGGCAGCCGCACCATGGGGTGCCCGCAGGTCGCCAGCCTCGCCCGCTCCTGCTCGGCCAGGGCGACCCGCTCGGCGTGGTCGCGGGCCTCCACCAGCAGGGCGTCGACCACGGCGGAGGTGCTCGGCGAGTTGCGCGCCGTCACGACATCGGCGACGGCCACTGCCCGGGCCAGCGCGGCCCGATCCAGCCTGCCCGCGGCGGCCGCCGCCAGGTGCTCCCGGCCCAGGACCGCCGGTCGGTCCATGTTGACCAGCACCGCACCGACCTGCAACCCGGCCGCGGTGAGCTCCGCGATGCCGTCCAGGGTCTCCTGGACCGGCATCTCCTCGAGCAGCGTGACGAGGTGCACCGCGGTGCGCGGGGAGCGCATGACGGCCATGACCGAGGTCGCCTGGCCGTGGATGGGTCCCACCCGGGCGATCCCGGCGACCTCGGAGTTCACGTTGAGGAATCGGGCGATCCGACCGGTCGGCGGGGCGTCCATGACCACCGCGTCGAAAGCGGGTCGGCCACCCTCGTGGCGCTTGACCGCCTCCACGGCCTTGCCCGTGAGCAGCACGTCACGAACGCCGGGCGCGATCGTCGTCGCGAACTCGATGGCCCCCATCCGGGACAGGGCGGACCCGGCGCGGCGCATGCCGTAGAACATCTCGAGGTACTCCAGGAGGGCCGCCTCGGGGTCGACCGCCAGGCCGCGCACCTCGCCGCCACCGGCCGCCCGGGCGAGCCGGCGCTCCTCGTAGGGAAGCGGCGGGATGTCGAACAGCTGCGCGATGCCCTGACGACCCTCGACCTCGAGCAGCAGGGTCCGTCGACCGTCGGCTGCCAGTGCCAGCGCCAGGGCGGCCGCGGCCGTGGTCTTGCCCGTGCCGCCCTTGCCCGTGACGATGTGCAGCCGCACGCCGGGGAGGAGTCGCTGGCCGGTCACGTCGCCACCCTAGTCAGGGTGACCCGCCCCCGCCCGCCGCACGTGGGAGCCGCTCAGGCCCGGCCCGCAACCTCGGATCCCGCCGGCTCCCGGGCCGGCGCCAGGATCACGCCGGAGTAGGCATGCACCAGGTTCCAGGTGATCCCCGGGCCCGAGCGCGCCGGGCGCGGCAGGGTGGGGACGGGCGGAGCGAGGCGGGCTCGGGCCAGCACGTCGTCGACCCGCGACGACCCGACCAGCACGGCGAGGACGGCCACCGTGGGGGGCAGCATGGGGCGCTGGCCGCGGCGGTGCTGGGCCAGGGCGGTCGTGGGCGTGACCCATCCCGCGTCGGCGATCTCCCGGGCGTCGGGGCGAACCGCCTGACCCCCCGGTGCACGGGCCGCGAGGAACCGGGTGTCGAACCGGCGGGCCTCCACCTCGGGGGTGACCCAGTGCGCGATCGGCACGAGGTCGTCGGCCCGAACCGCGAGGCCGCGCCGGGTCAGGACGGTCGCCAGCGCCTCGGGCTGGGTGGCCACGAGGTCCCGGTCCCGCTGCCAGTGGTCGTCCGGGTGCGGGAACCTCCCCCCGCAGTCGCGCGCCAGCAGCAGCCCGACCTCCTCGAACGTCTCCCGGACCGCTGCTGCCCAGATCGTGCGCGCGGTCCGGGGGTTGGCGGCCCAGTCCCCGCCCAGCACCGCGCCCAGCACCGGCACACGGTCATCGGTGCCCGGGTCGACCCGACCGCCGGGGAAGACATGCATTCCGGGCGCGAACGCCATCGTCGCCGGGCGTTCGGTGAGCAGCACCTCCAGGCCGTCCGGCGCGTCGCGCACGAGGACGACCGTGGCGGCGTCGTGCGCGACGGGCGGCTGCCAGGCGCCCTCGAGGAGCTGGCGGGCCCGGCCGGACACCTCGTCGGGCATCCGCTGCACTCAGGCGACCTCCACCACGAGCTCGACCTCCACCGGAGCGCCCAGGGGCAGCTGCGCGACGCCCACCGCGGAGCGGGCGTGCACACCGGCCTCGCCGAAGGCGGCGGCGAGCAGCTCGCT
>JBDHZV010000093.1:0-11353 GCA_039812125.1 Candidatus Nanopelagicales bacterium | reverse complement strand
ATCCCCTACGTCGAGGCCACGTTCGGGGCCTGGCACATCGCCGGCGGCCTGCGCCGGCTCGGTGACGCGCTGCGTGAGCGCCTCGACGAGCGCGGCGTCGTCGTGCGCCTCGGGGCCCGGGTCACCCGGATCACGGTGTCCGGCGGTCGGGTCAGCGGCGTGACCCTGGCCGACGGCGAGCACGTCCCCGCCGATGTGGTCATCGCCAACGCCGACGCCCGGCACGTCTACGGCGACCTGCTCGGCGACGCGGCCCCGCGCGCGCCGCGGCGCCGCCTGGAGCGCGCCACACCGTCACTGTCCGGCTTCGTGCTGCTGCTCGCGGTGTCCGGGCGGACTCCCGGCCTGGCCCACAACACCGTGTGGTTCCCCGGCGACTACGACGCCGAGTTCGACGCCGTCTTCGGCCGCCACCCCCAGCCCGTGGCCGACCCCACCATCTACGCGTGCGTCCCCGACGACCCGGCGATGCGCCCGTCGGACGGCGAGGCGTGGTTCGTCCTGGTCAACGCCCCGCGGCACAGCCCCGGGGCCCGGGCCCCCGGCACGATCGACTGGGACGAGCCCGGCCTGGCGGAGCGCTATGCCGACGACGTCCTGCAGCGGCTGGCCGCGCGGGGGATGGACCTGCGCGATCGGGTGCTGTGGCGCGAGCTGCGCTCGCCCGCGGACCTGGAGCGGGCCACCGCAGCCCCGGGCGGGGCCATCTACGGGACGTCCTCGAACGGCCCCCGCGCGGCGTTCCTGCGACCCCAGAACGCCGCACCGGTGCCGGGGCTGTTCCTGGTCGGGGGTTCGGCCCACCCCGGCGGCGGCCTGCCCCTGGTGGGGATGTCCGCCGAGATCGTCGCCGGACTGGTGGGCCGGGCCTGACCACGACCGGCGCACCCCGTCGGCGCTGCCCCGTCGGCGCCCCCGGGCGGCGGGCTCCCCCGGCGGCAGGCTCCCCGGTCGCCCGACCCCGGTCGCCTACTCCTCGGCGGTCGTCCCGGGCACCCACCCGGCCAGCCGGCCGTTGCGGGACACCGACTGCAGCGCACGTTCGGCCGCGGGCCGCGCGGCCTCGGTGGCCACGACCAGCAGCCGGTCGCCCACCTTGAGCCGGGTGTGCCGGTCGGGGACCAGGTTGTGGCCCCCACGCACGACCAGCGACACCACCGCTCCCGGCGGCAGCGGCATCTCCCCGACGTAGGTGCCGGCCAGGTGCGAGCCGGGCGGGACCGGCAGCTCCAGCAGGGCGGCGCGCATGGTGTCCAGGGGCGCCGCCTCGACCGAGAGCTCACCAGCCTGGTCGGCCCGGACCAGGCCCAGCCGGCGGGCCATCGCCGGCATCGTCGGCGCCTGCACCAGCGTCAGGGCGATGACCAGCAGCAGGGTGACGTCGAAGATGAGCTCGCCCTGGGGCACCCCCGCGCCCAGCGGGATCGTCGCGAACACGATCGGCACAGCCCCGCGCAGGCCGCCCCAGGACGCGAACGCCGCCCACTGCCATCGCATCGGGGTGGTGCGGCTGACCCGGGCCAACCACGTGGGCCGCAGGAACGGTGACAGGCTCAGGACCACGCTGATCGGTCGAGCGGCGAACAGCAGCAGCACGCCGGCGACCAGGGCCACGGACGCCGCCTCGCCCAGGCGCGCGGGAACGGTGAGCAGTCCGAGCATGATGAACAGGCCGATCTGCACCGCCCAGGCCAGCCCCTCCACGAAGCCGAGGACCGAGCGCCGGTGCGGCAACGGCGAGGCGGCCAGCATCAGCGCTGTCACGTACACGGCCGCGAACCCCGACGTGTGCAGCACCACGGCCACGCTGTAGGACAGGAACAGCAGCGCCACGACCGCGACGGGGTACAGCCCCGACGCCGGAAGGGCCAGCCGGGGCAGCAGCCACCGGGCGGCCAGGGCCACGACCGCGCCGATGAGCATGCCCCCGACCAGCTCGCCCAGCACGATCAGGGGCAGTGCCCAGGCCGGCAGACCGGAGCCGGCGGTGGTGGACAGCAGCACGACGAGCACGACCACGGGGGCGTCGTTGAGCCCGGACTCGGCCTCGAGCAGGGTCTGCAGCCGGGAGGGCAGCCGGAGCCCCCGGGCCACGGTGAAGACCGCGGCGGCATCGGTCGGGGCCAGCACAGCACCCACCAGCACGCACGTGCGCAGGTCCAGCCCGGTGGCCCAGTGCAGCGGCAGGGCAACGAGGCCGATGCTCACCGCGACGCCGAAGGAGGCCAGGATCGCGGCCGGCACCAGCACCGGGCGCACGGTGGCCGGACGGGTGGTCAGACCGCCCTCGGCCAGGATCACGACCAGCGCGAGGTACCCCAGGGCCGTGGCCAGTCCGGCGTCGTCGAAGGAGATGCCGCCGATCCCGTCGTCGGAGAGCACCAGTCCCAGCAGCAGGTAGAACAGCAGGCCGGGCACGCCCGCGCGCGCGGCCAGCCGGACCCCACCGACAGCCGCCAGCACGATCACGGTGGTGATCAGCGTGACGACCGCCGCCTGCTCGGCATCCATCAGGCCTCCACCAGCCGACGGCGGACCACGACCAGCAGCTGGGCCAGGCCCACGGCCCCGAGGGCGACCAGCGCCCACGCACCCAGCGTCGGCCACGCGGGCGAATCGGCCGGGCGGGCGACCCCGGCCAGCAGCGCCATCACGACGACGATGACCCTGCTGGGGCGCTCGTTGACGGTGAGCACACCGACGTCGGGCATGCCCGCACCACCCGCCCGAGCCCGGGCGTACTCCTGCAACCACCCCAGTGCCACCGCGGCCGCGCACACCGGTGCGGGGGCCCCGGCGGCCCACAGCGCGGCCACGAACACGGCGTCACTGACGCGGTCGGTGGTGCCGTCGAGCACGGCGCCCCACCGGGTGACCCGTCCGGTCATCACCGCGACGGCACCATCCAGGGAGTCGACCAGCCCGCTGAGCGCGACCACCGCGGCGGCACCCAGCATCCCGGCTGGCCCCGCCGAGGCCAGCCACGGGGCCAGGCAGGCCACCAGCAGCCCCAGCGCGGTCACCAGGTCCGGCGGCATCCGCCAGGCTGCGAGCGGCCGTGCCACAGCGTGCACGACGGTCAACCAGCCCCCGACCAGCCCGGAGGGGTCGACTCCCCCGTGCAGGGCCGACCAACGGGCCAGGTAGGTGGTGCGGTCCATGTCAGAGCAGGGACCATCCCACCCGCAGGGTCACGGCGACCGAGCCCTCGCCGCTGTCCAGCGCCACGGCAGCCGTTGACTCCATGGCCGCCATCCGCATCGGCCCGGGCGGCCGATGCCCACCGGTGGACTCGTCCACGGCCAGCACCTCGCCGAGCGAGCGGCCCGCCAGCTCTGCCAGCTGCGTGGCGCGGTCCCGGGCGTCCGCCCACGCGGCGGCCCGGGCCCGTGCCTGCAGCGCGGTCGGGTCGGCGTGGCGGAACGCCACGTCATGCACCCGGGCAGCGTCCCCGCCGGCTGCCACGACCTCGCCGAGCAGGCGCCCCACCGCAGCGATGTCCCGGGTGGTCGCGGCCAGCTGGACTGCGGCCTGGAACCCGGCCACCGTCGGGTACTCGGCGTACACCGGGCTCAGGCTCACCCCGGAGGTGCTCAGCGCACCCTCGGCGACGCCGGCCTCCAGCAGGACCCGGCGCATCCCCTCGAGGGACTCGCCCGCCGCGGCCAGGGCGGCGGCCGCTGCGGGCCGGCGCACCTCCGCCCCGATCGTCACCACGCACTCGTCCCGGGGACCGGACGCTGCACCTGTCCCGCTGACCCAGATCCCGCGCTCCATCGCTGCCTCCTGCCTCGGGACCATCCTGCTGCCCTGACCCGTGCTATCCGGACAGCCGGGCGAAGATCTCCCGTGTCGCTGTCGAACGGTTCAGCGTGTAGAAGTGCAGGCCGGGCGCGCCCCCGGCCAGCAACCGGGAGCCGAGCTCGGTGGCGACCTCCACGCCGAGGTCCACGACCGCCACCGGGTCGTCGGCGACGGCGTGGAACCGGGCAGCCAGGGGCGCCGGGAACTGCGCACCTGACAGGGCGGCGAACCGCTCGATCTGGCGCACGTTGGTGACCGGCATGATCCCGGGCAGGATCGGCATGGTCACCCCGGCGGCCGCGGCCCGCTCGAGCAGCTCGAAGTAGCGCTGGACGTCGAAGAAGAACTGGGTGATCGCGAACGTCGCCCCGGCGCGCTGCTTGCCGGCCAGGACCCGGGCGTCGGCGGCCAGGTCCGGGGACTCCGGGTGGCCCTCGGGGAAGGCCGCGACGCCCACCGTGAAGTCGCCGTCCCGGATCGCCAGCCGGACCAGCTCGTCCGCGTGCGACAGCCCGCCCGCAACGGGCTCCCACGCCCCGCCCGGCCCCCCGGGCGGGTCCCCGCGCAACGCGAGCAGGTTCGAGATGCCGGCCTGCCGGTAGCTGGCGAGGACGTCGCGCAGCTCGTCGACGGTCGCGCCGACGCACGTCAGGTGCGCCACGGCGTCCATCCCGGTCTCGGCCAGGATCCGGCCGGTGATGCGGACCGTCCGGTCGCGGGTGGAGCCGCCGGCACCATAGGTCACCGACACGAACGTCGGGGCCAGCGGGGCCAGCTCGGAGATCGCCCCCCAGAGCTGGCGCTCCCCCTCGTCGGTGCGGGGCGGGAAGAACTCGAAGCTGAAGACCGGCTCGCCGGAGGCCAGGTTGCGGGCCAGGGCGACCGACATCACAGGCTCCTCGAGGTGGCGGCCTCCGCCAGCTCGCCGAGGGCGGTGCGGGCCTGCGCGGCGATCGGAGCGCCGGCCAGGACCTCGAGCGCCTGCTCGGTGCGCGCGGCGATCACGCCCTCGACCTCGTCGAGGGCACCGGTGGCCACGATGACCCCGCGCAGCTCGTCGACGCCGGACGCGGTGAGGTGGGGGTCACCCAGCCGCTCGCGCAGGAGCCGCGCCTGGCTGGCGTCGGCACGCGCCATGGCGGTGGCGACCAGCAGGGTCCGCTTGCCCTCCCGCAGGTCGTCCCCGGCGGGCTTGCCGGTCTGGGCAGGGTCGCCGAAGACGCCCAGGACGTCGTCGCGCAGCTGGAAGGCCTCCCCCAGCGGCAGCCCGTACCCGGACAGCACGGCGAGCAGGTCCTCGTCGGCACCGGCCAGGGCCGCGCCCAGGTGCAGGGGCCGCTCGATCGTGTACTTCGCCGACTTGTAGCGCACGACCAGCAGCGTGCGCTCGACCGAGCCACCACCGCGGGCCTGCTCGAGCAGGTCCAGGAACTGCCCGGCCATGAGCTCGGTACGCATCACGTCGTAGACCGCCTTGGCCCGCGCCAGCGGTTCGGCGGCGAAGCCCGAGCGGTACAGCAGCTCGTCGGACCAGCTCAGGCACAGGTCGCCGAGCAGGATCGCCGCGCCGTCGCCGAACCGGTCAGCATCGCCGAGCCACGACGAGCCGCGGTGCAGGGTGGCGAACCGGCGATGGGCGGCGGGCAGGCCACGGCGGGTGTCGGAGTCGTCCATGACGTCGTCGTGGATCAGCGCGCAGGCCTGCAGCAGCTCCAGCGAGGCCGCGGCACGCAGTCCCGCGACCAGGTCGGTCCCGCCGGCGGCCAGGTAGCCCCAGATGCAGAACGAGGGTCGCAGCCGCTTGCCGCCGCGCACCAGCTCCCCCAGCCAGCCGGTGAACGGGGCCAGGTCCGGGCTGATCCCCGCCAGGATGTCCGCCTGCTCGGCCAGGAACGCGTCCAGCGTCGCCTGGACGCTGGCACGCAGGTCCGCGGAGGTCAGGGGGGAGCCCGGGGTCATGGCCCACAGCCTAGGGGCTGCCGCCGGGTCCGCCCGTTCGCGGCGCTGCGGGGCCCGTCGTACGGTGAGCCCATGCCCCGGCTGATCCACGGGCCCGTGACGGGCCCCACCGACCGCATCGTCATCGTCGGCGCCGGCCTCGGCGGGCTGTCGACGGCCCTGCGGCTGGCGGGGGCCGGCCGCCAGGTGACCGTCCTCGAGCGCGAGGACGTCCCGGGCGGCCGTGCGGGCCTGCTGGCCCGGGACGGCTATCGCTTCGACACCGGGCCCACCGTGCTGACCATGCCCGGACTGATCGCCGACGCGCTGGCCTGCGTGGGCGAGGAGCTGGCGGACTGGCTGGACCTGGCCCCGGTGTCGCCGCTGTACCGCGCCTACTACCCGGACGGGTCCCAGCTCGACGTCCACTCCGACGTCGACGCCATGGCCGACGAGATCGCCGAGGTCATCGGACCGGACGAGGCCGCCGGGTACCGGCGCTACGTCGACTTCGTCACCGAGCTCTACCGCCTGGAGATGACCGACTTCATCGACCGCAACACGGACTCCCCACTCGACCTGCTCACGCCGAACCTGGCACGGCTGGCCGCGATCGGCGGGTTCCGGCGGCTGGCGCCGAAGGTCGCGCAGTACCTGCGGGACCCCCGCACGCAACGGGTGTTCTCGTTCCAGGCCATGTACGCCGGGCTGAGCCCGCACGACGCCCTGGCCATCTACGCGGTGATCGCCTACATGGACTCGGTGGCGGGCGTGTTCTTCCCGAAGGGCGGCATGCACGCCGTCCCGACCGCGCTGGCGGGCGCCGCCCAGAAGCACGGGGTGCAGTTCCGCTACGGCACCACTGCAGCCCGGGTTGAGCACGACGGCAGCCGCGCCTCGGCGGTCATCACGACTGACGGCGAGCGGATCCCGGCCGACGTGGTCGTGCTCAACCCGGACCTCCCGGTCGCCTACCGCGACCTGCTCGGGATCGAGCCGTGGTCGGTACGGCGGCTGCGCTACTCCCCCAGCTGCGCCCTGCTGCTCGTCGGGTCGCGGGCCCGGTACTCCCGGATCGCCCACCACAACATCCATTTCGGCCGGGACTGGGAGGGCGTCTTCACCGACCTGATCGACCGGGGCAGGCTGATGTCCGACCCCAGCCTGCTGGTCACCAACCCCACCCGCAGCGACCCCAGCCTGGCCCCGGAGGGCCGGGAGTCGTACTACGTGCTGTTCCCCACCCCGAACCTGGACGCGTCGATCGACTGGCGGGCCGAGGCCCCCCGGTACCGCGACCACATGATCCAGACCCTGGAGGCCCGCGGCTACGTCGGGTTCGGCGACGCCATCGAGGTGGCGGACCTGACCACCCCGCTGGAGTGGGCGGCCCGCGGCATGGAGCGCGGGGCTCCGTTCGCCTCGGCGCACAGCTTCACGCAGACCGGACCGTTCCGGCCCGGCAACCGCTGGGGCGAGAACGTGGTGTTCACCGGGTCCGGCACCAGGCCGGGGGTGGGCGTCCCGCCCGTGCTGATCTCCGGGCGGCTCGCGGCCGAGCGGATCCTGACCGGGCGCTGAGTCCGGCCCCACCCGGGCGCCCGCTCGACGTGGGTGGGGGTTCGGGGCCGGCTGGCACTGGGTACCCTGCCGGCATGGCCCTGCTCGCGCGCTCCCGGCAGGCCTCGCTCGACCGAGCCATCGCCCTGCGGTACTCCGTGCCGGGGCTGCTGGGCTCCCTGCTGGTCGCCCTGGGCGCACTGGGCGTGGGCTGGCTGCCGACCAGTTCCGCGCTGCTGGACAGCGAGGTCGTGGGCGCGCTGCGCTCCACGACGGCTGGGCAGACGCTGGCACGCATCGCGGTGTTCGCCGGAGTCACCCTGCTGCTGCAGTCGTGGCTGGTCGTCGGCCACGACGTGCTGGACGGCATCGAGCGCTCCGAGCGACGCATGTCCGCGGTGCTGGCCATCTGGATCGCACCGCTGCTGCTGATGCCGCCCCTGTTCAGCCGGGACGCCTACTCCTACTTCGCGCAGGGACAGCTGGTCCTGGCCGGGCTGAACCCCTACGAGAACGGGGTGTCGGCGCTGCCCGGGTGGTTCCTGACCGGCGCCGACCCGCTGTGGGCCGAGGCACCCACCCCCTACGGCCCGGCGTTCCTGCTGCTCGAGCAGGGCGTCGCCGCGCTGGTGGGCACCAACGCGTTCCTCGGGGCGCTGCTGTTCCGCGGGATGGCCCTGGTGGGGGTCCTGCTGCTGGCGGTCTATGTCCCGCGCCTGGCCCACGCCCACGGCATCGCCGCGCCCAAGGCGATGTGGCTGGCGGTGCTGAACCCCCTGGTCCTGATGCACTTCGTGGCCGGGGCGCACAACGACGCCCTGATGGTGGGGCTCATGGTCGCCGGTATGGCCCTGGCTGTGCAGCGCCACCCCATCCCGGGGATCCTGCTCATCGGCCTGGCGGCTGCGGTCAAGCCCATCGCCCTGGTGGTCCTGCCGTTCGCGGGGCTGGTCTGGGCGGGCACCCGGGCCTCCTGGTGGGGCCGGATCCGTGCCTGGCTGCTGAGCCTGCTGCTCGTGGCGGGCACGTTCGCTGCCCTGTCGGCCCTCGTGGGGGTGGGCATGGGGTGGGTCGCCTCCCTCGGGACCCCGGGTGCGGTACGAACCTGGCTGTCCCCGCCGACCGCCCTGGGGATGATCGTCGGTAACCTGCTGCGCGTGGTCGGCATCGTCGGCTCCGACGACGGGGCGGTGTCGGTCGTGCGGGCCGCCGCCATGCTCGCCGGCGCGGCGGTCGGCGCCTACCTGGTGCTGCGCCCCGAGGGCCGGTCGGCCGTGCGCGGCGCGGGGCTGGCGCTGCTCGCGATCGTCGTGCTCAGCCCCGTGATCCAGCCGTGGTACCTGCTGTGGAGCCTCCCGCTGCTGGCCGTCACCGGGCTCACCGGGCCCCAGCTGCGCGCGGCCATCCTGATCACCGCCGTGCTCGTGGTGCACGGCATGGTGGAGTCCAACGCGACCGCCGACACCCTCGTCGACGTGCGGGACGGGATCGCCTCGCTGCTGGCCCTCGTGATGGTCGGCGTCATCCTGCTGTCCTCGCCGGGCGAGCGCCGGCTGATCCTGGGCTCACCCGTGGACCGGGGCATCCGCCCGGCCTCGGCGTCCGCGCGGGCGCGCGCCGGCTCGATGGTGGTTCAGCGGGCCTCGTCCACCTCGTAGTCGTCGTCGACGAACAGGTCGGGGACGGAGCGCTGGTGGCCCAGCGTCAGCTCGGGACCGTCCCCGACGAGGACGACCCGGGCGGCGAGATCGGACTCCTCCCACACCGACAGCACGTCGCGCAGGACGTCGATGGCCACCGCGAACTGCTCGGGCTCCCGCTCGGCCAGGTCGCCCCAGCCCGACCAGAGGACGAGCAGCCCATCAGCGTCGTCGAGGTCCTCGACCTCGTCGAACTCCTGGGACTCCAGGCACTCCTCGAAGGCGTCCCAGTTGTGGCCGAAGTAGTCGGGGAACCCGAACGCGGCCGCGCAGGCGTCGAAGAACGCCGCCCGCCCCCCACCCGAGGGGACGTCGATCAGCACGGACGCCCAGTCCAGCAGGGCCGCCAGCTCGGCCGCCGCGTCGGAGTCCGGGGCGTCGCGCCACAGCGCGATCCGGTTGGTCATCGGGATACCACCTCTCGGAAGCTCGCGTAGTGGTCGGAGGTGTAGAACCGCGACCCGTCGTCGCCGGCAACGATCCGGCGGGCCCCGCGGTCGTCGGACCCGGGCGTGACGACGGTGTACTCCGCGTAGAAGCCCCGAGGCTGCGCGGGCAGCAGCTGCTCGCGGTTGCTGAAGGTGGCCCCGTCCTTGCTGTACGGGTACGGGCCCCCGTCGCGGATCAGCTCCAGGGTCCGCACGCCCGCTGCGGGCAGCTGGACGACCGCGACGGTGGGCAGGTCGGTGGTGGGAGCCTCGGGTGCCAGCCCCGCCCCCACCGACACGGCGGAAGCTGCGGCCACGGACCCGGCGGGGGCATCCGGGGATGCGGGCGCGGCGCAGCCGGCCAGCGCCAGCGCGCCGACCAAGAGGGCAACCACGCGGCGACGCCCGTCCACGGGAGGCAGCATGGCACATGCCCAGGGCCCGGCACACCCCGCCAGGGGGCTGGTACGCCGACCGTGCGGGGCGCGACGGGCGATGGCAGGATGACCGCCGTGAGCAGGCGCGAGCTGGACGCGGCCGGGATCCACGACCCGGGCCTGCGTGCGGCGTACGAGGCCTGTCGGGTGCTGCACGCCCACCATGGCCGCACGTACTACCTGGCCACCCGGCTGCTGCCTCCCGCGACCCGCCCGCACGTCCACGCCCTGTACGGCTTCGCCCGCTACGCCGACGAGATCGTCGACGACCTCGGGTCCGGCCTGACGCCCCAGCAGCGGGCCGACCAGCTCGGCAGGTGGGGCGACCGGGTGCTGGCCGACCTGGACCGGGGGCACAGCGACGACCCGGTGGCCCGGGCGCTGGTGGACACGGTCACCCGGTTCGCCATCCCGCACGAGCACATCGCCGACTTCCTGTCCGCCATGCGGATGGACCTGACGGTGACCGAGTACGAGACGTTCGCCGACCTCGCGGTGTACGTGCACGGGTCCGCGGCCGTCATCGGCCGGCAGATGGTCCACGTGCTCGGCACGACCCGCCCGGCGGACCTCGGCGAAGCCCTGGCCCGCGCCGACGACCTCGGGGTCGCCTTCCAGCTGGCCAACTTCGTGCGCGACGTGGCAGAGGACCTGGACCGCGGCCGGGTCTACCTGCCGCGGGCCGAGCTGGCGGCCCACGGCGTGACCCGGGCCGACCTGGAGCGCCGGGTGGTGACCCCTGCCGTGCGTGCCGCCCTGGACCAGCAGGTCCGCCGGGTCCGGGCGCTGCAGCAGCGCGCCGACCCCGGCATCGCGCTGCTGCGACCCGAGGCGCAGCCGTGCATCCGCGCGGCCAGCGAGCTCTACTGCGGCATCGTCGACGAGGTCGAGGCCCTCGGCTACGACGTCTTCTCCCGACGGGCCACGGTCGGCCTGAACCGGCGGCTCCGGGTGGCCGGGGTCGCCTGGATCGACGCGGTTCGGGCCCGACGGGCGCTGGCCCGCAGCGCCGCCTGATCGGACGGCGGCGCGGACCGACCACCCACCCGGGCCAGCAGCGGGACCAGGGCGGCCAGCGGCGGTCCGGACACCGGTTCGCGCTGGATGCCGCGACGTCCCCACAGCACCCACAGCGACAGGGTGAGCACCACGAGGGCGAAGCCGAACAGCAGGTCCTCCACGGGGGCGTACAGGATGCGGCCATCGCCCAGGATCGGCGGCGGGCCGTCGGCGGGCGTGGTCGACCCGAGGATGGCCTCCCCGGAGTACCGCACCATCCGCAGCCCGGTCAGCACGCCATTGGTCAGCAGCTGGAACCCGACGATGATCGGGTAGGCCATCCAGAACACCCGCCGAGCCAGCAGCCGGGTGCGCACGACCACCAGGTCCCAGGCCACCACGGCCACCACCCCGAGGATGGCCAGCTGCGTGTACGTCACCGCTTCTCCTCACGGTCGTCGTCGGGCACCGCCCGGTCGCGCGTGGC
>JBDHZV010000092.1:0-11713 GCA_039812125.1 Candidatus Nanopelagicales bacterium | reverse complement strand
TCGCGGCGGCGGTCAGCGCCAGCGAGTCGGGGCCGCCGCTGAGCGCCACGACCACCCGGTCGCCCGCGGCCAGGTCGGCCAGCGCCTGGCGCACGGCGGCGCGGACCGTCGAGCACGGGGGGCGCGGCATCGTCCGGTGGTCAGCCGAGCACCCGGCGCACCCACGCGCCCGGGTCCTCGATCTCGGCCGCGGACGGCAGGTTCACCGGCTCCGCCCAGACCTGGGCGAACCCGTCGGCGCCCGCCGAGGCGATCACCGACCGGACGAAGTCCGCGCCCTGCGTGTACTGGCGCAGCTTGGTGTCCATCCCGAGCATGCGGCGGGCGAACCCGTCGACGGTGCCGGCCTGGGCCCGCCGGGCGGTGAACCGGGCGCGGATCTGGGCCACGCTCGGGACGTGCTCGGGACCCACCTCGTCCATGACGTAGTCGGCGTGGCCCTCCACCAGCGACATCAGGCCGGTCAGCCGGTCGAAGATCTCGCGCTGCGCCGGGGTCTGCACGGCCTCCATCAGGCTCACGCTGGACTGGCCGCGGGCGGCGGAGACGACCGCCTGCGCGACATCGCCGAACCGGTCGAGGAAGTCCGCCAGCCGAACGTCGCTGATCGCCACGAACGACTGCACCTCGGCCAGGAAGTGGTCGCGCAGCCAGGGCACCCCGCCGAACTGCGCCCGATGGGTCTCCTCGTGCAGGCACACCCACATCCGGAAGTCCCGCGCGACGACGTCGAGCTCACGCTCGACCGTCACCACGTTGGGCGCGACCAGCAGCAGCCGACCCGCGACGCCGGGGGCGGTGAACGCCTCGAACTGGCCCAGCACCCGCCCGGACAGCCACGCCAGCGCACCACCCAGCTGTGCCGCGGTCAGCCGGGTGCCCACCGCCTCGATCGCCGGGGAGGCCTCCCGACCGGCCCGTGCCGAGAGCAGGGGGTCCAGTGCCACCTGGAAGCCGGCGACGTTGGACCGGATCCACTCGGCACGGTCGATCACGACGGCCGCCGAGTCGTCGGGGTCGGCCACCAGCCCGGTGACCGCGCGGACCGGCTCGCGGGCGGCGGCGGCGAGCTCGCGCAGCTGGGCGACCACGGCGTGGGCCTCCTCCGGCGTGGTCGCCGGGCCCTTGGGGGCGAACCTCGTCCCGATGCGCTCCGCCAGGGGCCAGTCCACGAGATCCGCCACGGACGCCAGCATAGGTGCGCCCCGCGTGCGGGCGCAGGCGGCGACCAGCCCTGGGGATGCCCCGGGGCGGGTGGCCGGCTACTGCTCGGCCGGCTGCTCGGGCTGCTGCTGTTCGCACCGGCAGGTGACCAGGGTCGTGACGGCCCGGTCGAGCTGGGCGCGGGCGGCCAGGGTGCCCCCGGGGGCGGCGCCGTCCAGCATCGCGAACGCCAGCAGCCGCCCATCCGGCCGGCTGACGTAGCCGGCCAGGCCCGCGACGCCGGTCAGGGTCCCGGTCTTGGCCCGCACCACGCCTCGGGCCCGCTCCTGGGCGGGCAGGCGGTAGCGGCTGCGCAGCGATCCGGTCGCGGCCGACACCGGCAGCCCGGAGGCGATGGCCCCGTGCCCCGCCGCCCGGACCAGCAGGTCGGTCAGGGTCCGCGGCGACAACCGGTCGCGCCGTGACAGCCCGGAACCGTCCACGACCCGGGCCCCCGACCGGCTCACGTCGAGCTGGGCGAGCACCTCGCGCCCGCGCAGCGCGACCCCCGTGAAGCTGCCCGGGTGCCCGGCGGCGATCGCCGCCAGCCGGGCCAGGGCTTCGGCGTAGTCGTTGTCGGAGGTGGCCAGCATGCGCTCGACGAGGTCGCCGACCGTGGGTGAGGTGACGGCGGCAAGGTCCTGCGCCGAGGTGGCGTCCCGGCCCTTCCGGGCAGCGCCGCGCACCGCGATCCCCCGGTCGCGCAGCCCGGCGGCCAGCACCCGGGCTGCCGCCGCGGCCGGGTCGGCGACCCGGTCGACCGATCGGGGCGTGCGCCGGCCCTGGTCCACCACCAGGGCGCTGACCGGCGCGACGATCCCGGCGGCGGGGAAGGTGCGCGACCACGACGGGTGCACGGCCGGCCCGCTGAACAGGGTCGCGTCGTAGGCCACCCGGACCCTGGTGATGCCCGCCTCCCGGAGGGCATCGGCGGTCCGCGCGGCCAGGGTACGCATCGAGGCCACGCGCAGCCGGGTGCCGGTCCCGCCGACCGTCGACCCGGACGAGCGCAGGCTCGGGTCCCCCGCACCGACCACGACGACAGTCGGGACCTCGTCGTCGGCCCCGCGCAGCACCGTGCGGGTGCGCAGCACCGCGTCGGGACCCAGCGCGTCCAGCACAGAGGCCGCCGTGACCAGCTTGAGGGTCGACGCCGGGGTCGTGGCGGTGTCCGGGCCGCCGTGGAGGACCTCCCCGGAGGCGACGTCCACGACCCGCGCCGGGGTGCTGCCCGACCCGAGCGCCCCGCCTCGGAGCAGGGGGCGAAGCGCCCGGGTGACGGCCACCGGCGAGAGCTCCCGGCCGGTGGGGCTGGCCCCCACCAGCGACACCGGGTCGAGCACCGCTGCGGCCGGTGCGGTCGCCTCACGGGCGGGGGCGGGTTCGGCGGCGGGTTCGGGGGCGGGTTCGACGGCGGGTTCGACAGCGGGGACGGCGGCCGGCGCGAGGGTCACCGCGAGGGCGATCCCGACCGCGACCAGCAGCGGCCGGGCAGGATGCATGGGGCCACGGTAGGGCACGTGGCACCCTGCGGAACCCCGGTGCCCGGATGACCTCCGCTGAGGTGGGCGCCGGGCCCCTGATGCGCGGTAGTGTCCCGATCACCCTGACTGAGCGTGTGGAGGACCTGTGGAACCCCTGACCTTCGATGTGGTGATCGAGATCCCTGCGGGCAGCCGCAACAAGTACGAGGTCGACCACCATTCGGGCAAGATCCGCCTCGACCGCCGCCTCTTCACGGCGACCAGCTACCCGCACGACTACGGCTTCATCGACGACACCCTGGGTCAGGACGGCGACCCGCTGGACGCGATGGTCCTGCTGGACGAGCCGACCTTCCCGGGCTGCATCATCACGTGCCGGGCGATCGGCATGTTCCGGATGAGCGACGAGGCGGGCGGCGACGACAAGGTCATGTGCGTGGTCGCGGGCGACCCCCGCATGGACCACATCCGCGACATCCACCACATCCCGGAGTTCGACCGGCTGGAGATCCAGCACTTCTTCGAGGTGTACAAGGACCTCGAGCCCGGCAAGTCCGTCGAGGGCGCCACCTGGGAGGGTCGCGCCGGCGCGGAGGCCGAGGTCAAGGCGTCGTTCGCCCGGTTCGTGCCGCCGGAGGGCGGGCACCACTGACGTCGTCCACAGATCCGGTGCCGCCGGCTGGTCGGCACCGGGCCTGCTGCCTACGGTGAGCGCCATGACGACGTTCCCCGGGTTCCCACCGCAGGCCTTCGAGTTCTACGCCGACCTCGAGCTGGACAACACCCGCGAGTTCTGGGCGGCGCACCGTCCCACCTGGGAGCAGGCGGTCCGCGCGCCCATGACCGACCTGCTGGCCGACCTGTCCGGCGAGTTCGGCCCGGGCACCCTGTTCCGGCCCTATCGCGACGTGCGGTTCAGCGCCGACAAGAGCCCGTACAAGGACCACCAGGGCGGCTACGTCGAGATCGGCCCGGCCTGTGGCTACTACGTCCAGGTGTCCTCCGGCGGGCTGATGGTCGCCGGCGGGTGGTACTCCTCGCAGGCGGACACGGTGGCCACGTACCGGGCTGTGGTGGACGGCCCGCTCGGTGCGCAGCTGGAGGAGCTGGTGGCGTCGGCGCGGTCGGACGGGCTGGCGGTCGGAGGCGACGTCCTGCGCACCCGCCCGCGAGGGGTCCCCGCCGATCATCCGCGGCTGGAGCTGCTCCGGCACCGCACGCTCACGGTGGAGACGTCGTACCCCCACACCGAACCCTGGCTGGCCACACCTGCCGCGCTGCAGCGGGTGCGCGATGGCTGGCGGCAGATGCGCCCCCTGCTGGAGTGGCTGGCCGACCACGTCACCGGCCGGTCCCCGGACTGAGCCGGAAGCCCGGCGGGAGCTCGCCCAGGGCGACCACCATGAGGTCCTGGGTGGCCCGGGTCAGCGCGACGTACAGGTCGTGAGCTCCTCGGGGCGACTCGGCCACCAGGCCGGACGGGTCCACGACCAGGACCTGGTCGAACTCCAGGCCCTTGACCTCGGGGACGGTCACGATGCTCACGCGGGAGTCCAGCGCGGTCGGGCCGGAGCCGGCCGCACCGGCGGGCAGCAGGTCCGCCAGGGCGGGTGCCACCCGGCCGGCCAGCCGGCGGGGCAGGATGACCGCGGCCCTGCCCTCCGCCGACAGCCAGGCGGTCACCTCGGCCGCAAGGAGCCGGGGCAGCCGGTCGAGCTGCCCGTTGGTGAGCTGCCGGATCTGGGGGCTGCGACCCGTGCGAGCGCTGCGCGCCACGACACCCTGCGCGCCGGAGGCCTCCAGCACGGACGCCGCCAGGGCCATGATCGGCTCGGGCGTGCGGTAGTTGACCGTGAGCCGCTCCACCGACCAGCGGCCCGGCGCGATCCTGTCGAACACGTCGGCCCAGGTCGCGGGGGCCGCACCGGAGCCGGCCTGGGCCAGGTCACCCACCACGGTCATCGACTTGCTGGGGCAGCGACGCACCAGCATCCGCCAGGCCATGGCGGAGAGCTCCTGGGCCTCGTCGACGACCACGTGGCCGTACCCCCAGGTACGGTCGCCCAGCGCGGCGTCCACGACGCTGCGCCTGACCCGTCCATCGCCGGCGTAGCGATCGATCAGGTCCCCCGCGGTCAGGGTGGCGACCCCGGTCATCTCGAGCACGCCCCGGGCGTACTCCTCCTCCGCGGCGCGTTCGGAGGCCGCCACCGCAGCCGCCCGCCGGGACGCCTCGTCGTCCTCGCCGAGCAGCTCGGCCGCCTCGTCCAGCAGGGGGACGTCGGCCACGGTCCAGTCGGAGCCTCGGGGCCGGGCCAGGAGCTCCCGCTCGCGTCGGGACAGCCGGGGGGCGGCCTCGGCGAGCACCGCCGGGTCTGCCCACAGGTCGGCCACGACCTGCTCGGGAGTCAGCGGCATCCAGCACAGGTTCACCTCGCGACGCACGTCGGCGCTGTCGCGCAGGTCGGCCAGGAGGATGTCGCGGTTGGAGTCCGGGTCGACTCCGCGGGCCCTTGCCAGCGCCACGGCGAGCCGGTCCAGCAGGCTCAGCACGAACGTCACGCGGGCCCGGTTGTGGGGCTTGCGCGACGACCGGGCCCGGTCCCGGGCGGCGGTGACCATCGTGGGGGTCAGCGAGATGCGGGTGCCCGCCACGACCAGGGTCCGCGCTGCCCCGGGGACGCGCTGGCGGGCCCGCACCGCCGCCGCGACGACCTCGGCCATCCGCAGGTCGCCCTTGACCACGGCGACCGCGTCGTCGGGCTCCGGCCCGGCGTCCACGCCCGGGTAGAGCTGCCCCGGCGTGGCCAGCACGGCGCTGGACTCGCCCAGCCCGGGCAGCACCTGGCTGATGTAGCGCAGGAACAGCGGGTTCGGCCCGACCACCAGCACCCCGCTGCGCGCGATCTGCTCGCGGTGCGTGTAGAGCAGGTAGGCCGCGCGGTGCAGCCCCACCACGGTCTTGCCGCAGCCGGGGCCGCCCTCGACCACGAGGATCCCCGCCAACGGGGCGCGGATGATCTGGTCCTGCTCCGCCTGGATGGTGGCGACGATGTCGCCCATGCGCCCGGTCCGGCGGGCCGCCAGGGCCGCCATCAGGGCCCCGTTGCCCTCGAAGCTGGACGCGGCCGAGACCGCGTCCAGGTCGAGCACGTCGTCCTCGACTGCCGAGACCTCGCGCCCCGACAGCAGGATGTGCCGACGCCGGGCGACGCCCATGGGCGACGCGCTGGTCGCCCGGTAGAACGGCTCGGCGGCCGGGGCGCGCCAGTCGGTGAGCAGCAGGCGCTGGCCCTCGTCGGCCAGGCTGAGCCGTCCGATGTAGACCGGCGACCCGGCCTCGGTGAAGTCCAGCCGCCCGAAGCACAGCCGCCGCTCGGCGGAGCTCAGGGCACCGAGCCGCTCGCTGTAGGCCCGGATCATGGCCTCGCGCTCGACCTGGCCGGCCGGGGTGCCGGCGGTGGGGGCACGCCGGGCACGAGCCAGGTCGCGGCTCGCACGCTCGGTCAGCTCGTCGAGGCGGGCGTACATCGTGGAGACCACGGACTGCTCGGCCCGGACCGCGCTGGAGGGCTCGGCGACGTGGGCCATCCGGCAATCTTAATGATGCGCCGCGGGCCGCGGGCAGCACGTGGGGATGTTCCGGCATGGAGCGCAGGGCCCGTGTGGCAGAGTCGGCGCATGACGATGCGCGTGCTCGTCGCGATCCCGGCCCTCAATGAGGCCGCGACCGTCGCGGGCGTTGTGGGGGAGGTCCGGGCGGCGGTCCCGGACGCGCAGGTGCTCGTGGTCGACGACGGCTCGGTGGATGCCACGGCCGCGCGCGCCCGCGATGCGGGGGCGGTCGTGGCCTGCATGCCGTTCACCGTGGGCGTGGGCGGGGCGATGCGCACGGCCTTCCTGTACGCCCGCGACAACGGGTTCGATGCCGTGGTCCAGGTCGACGCCGACGGCCAGCACGTGCCGGCGCACATCCCGGACCTCCTGGCCGAGCTGGAGCACGGCTCGGTCGTGGTCGGCTCCCGGTTCGCCGGCACCGGCCAGTACCGGGCGCGTGGTCCGCGCCGGTGGGCGATGACCCTGCTGGCCCGCACGCTGAGCCGGGTGTGCGGCACGGCGCTGACCGACGCGACCAGCGGGTTCCGCGCGTCGGACCGGCGCGCCATCGGCCTGTTCGCCCGGCACTACCCGGCCGAGTACCTCGGCGACACCGTCGAGTCCCTGGTCATCGCGGCCCGCGCGGGGCTGGTGGTGCGCCAGGTGCCAGTGCGGATGCGCCCCCGGCAGGGCGGGCGGGCCAGCCAGTCACCCGTGCGGGCGACCCTCTACCTGGGACGGGCGATGCTCGCCCTGTTCGTGGCGCTGGCCCGGAGCGCACCTGCGGGCGCAGCGGAGAGCCTGGGGGCCGCCTGATGGGGACCTACCTGATCGGCGTGGCCGCAGCGGTCGCCATCACCGCGGTGGTGGTGGAGCTGCTGCGTCGGGGCATCCTGCGGGAGAGGTTCGCCGCGCTGTGGCTGGCCGTGTGCGCGGTGCTGGTGATGCTGGCGCTGTTCCCGGCGGTGCTGGAGCACGCCGCAGCGGCGCTGGGCTTCCAGGTCCCGGCGAACCTGCTGTTCCTGGTCTCGATCGTGTTCCTGCTGCTGGTCTGCGTGCAGCTGAGCCACGAGGTGTCCCGGGTCGAGGCCCGGACCCGCCGCCTCGCCGAGGACCTCGCCCTGCTCGCGGTGGAGGTCTCGGCCCTGTCCGGGCCGCACCCCCCCGGCGTTGCGCCCCCGCCGACCCCCCGCCCCGACCCCGCCACGGGAGAGGAACCGCGATGACCGAGCACCCCGCACCCGACCCCGCGGCGGGCACGCCCGCGGCAGGACCCACCGCACCCCCTCTCCCCGCGGCCACGCTGGCGACGCTGCCGTGGTCGATCACCGACCCCCGCGACACCCGAACCCTGCCGCCCTGGTTCCGGCGGGCGGTCGTGCTGGTGCTGTCCCTGGTGCTCGCTGCCCGGGTGGCCGTGTGGATCTTCACCGAGCTGTCGCAGTTCTGGATGACGCTGTTCTTCGCGTTCTTCGTGGGGCTGGCGATGGAGCCGGTCGTGAACCGCCTCGCGGCCCGGGGCATGCGCCGGGGCCTGGCGACCTTCCTGGTCATGTCGGGGCTGCTGGTGGCCACGTTCGCGTTCTTCGCCGTGTTCGGGGGCCTGCTCGCGACCCAGCTGGCCGAGCTGGTCAAGTCGCTGCCGGGCGTCCTCGACTCCGTGCTGACCTGGGTCAACCAGCGGTTCGGCACCACGCTGGAGCCGGACAAGGTGCTCGCCGAGATCGGGATCGGCACCGGGGACATCGCGAAGTGGGCGACCAACCTCGGGTTCGGCCTGCTGTCGTTCCTCGGCCAGGCGATCGGTGTGGTGTTCTCAGCCTTCACGGTGCTGCTGTTCAGCTTCTACTTCGCCGCGGACGGCCCGCGGTTCCGCCGCACGATCGCGTCATGGCTGACCCCGGAGAAGCAGCGCACCTTCCTGACGGTCTGGGACATCTCAGTGCAGAAGGCGGGCGGGTACGTCATCTCCCGCGGCCTCATGGCACTGATCTCGGCGGTCTTCCACGGCATCGTGTTCTTCGCGATCCACCTGCCGTTCTGGCTGCCGATGGCGCTGTGGGTGGGACTGGTCTCGCAGTTCATCCCGACCCTGGGCACCTACCTGGCCGGTGCGCTGCCGATCATCATCGCGCTGGTGGAGGGCAGCCCGGTCAAGGCGCTCATCGTGCTCATCGCGGTCGTGCTCTACCAGCAGGTGGAGAACTACTTCGTGCAGCCCCGGGTGACCCGGTCGACGTTGGAGATCCACGCCGCCGTCGCGTTCGGCTCGGTGATCGCCGGGTCGGCGCTGTTCGGTGCGATGGGCGCGCTGCTGGCGATCCCGGTCGTGGCGACCATCCAGTCGATCATCGTCACCTACGGCCGTCGGTACGCCCTCGTGTCGGAGTTCGGTCCGGCCACCCAGGAGTCCGATCTGGCGCGCGTCGAGGCGGCGATGCGCGCCGCGGACGAGGAGTGAGCCCAGCCCCGCCGACCGGCCCCGGGCCCGCTACGGCACCGGCGCCGCTGCTGGACCGGGCCCTGCTCGCCCGGCACCCCGTGGCCGTGGCCCCCTGGCTGCTCGGGGCGGTGCTGACCAGCGAGCTGGGGGCGACGGCGCTGGACCCAGCGGACCCCACGGTCCCGTTGGGGGCGCCGACGTCGGGCGCCGCCGGTCCGAGGGTGTCGGTGCGGCTGACCGAGGTCGAGGCCTACGGCGGGGTGGGCGAGGACCCGGGTTCGCACGCCCACCGCCGGCGCACCGCGCGCAACGACTCGATGTTCGGCCCGGTCGGGCATGCGTACGTCTACTTCACCTACGGCATGCACTGGTGCCTCAACATCGTCGCCCACGGTGAGGAGCAGGCCGGCGCGGTGCTGGTGCGGGCCGGGGCCGTGTGCTCCGGCCTGGCGGTGGCCCGGTCCCGGCGGCCGGGGATGCCCGACCGGGACCTCGCCCGGGGGCCGGCGCGGCTGGCCCGGCTCCTCGGGGTCACCGGCCCTGTTGATGGCGTCGACCTGCTCGACCCGCGGTCGCCGCTGCGGCTGGAGCGGCCCGGGCCCCCCGCCCGCGGCATCCGCACCGGCCCCCGGGTGGGGGTGCGCGGGCACGGGGCCGCGTTCGACTGGCGGTTCTGGGTCGCCGACGAGCCGACCGTCAGCGGCTCGCGCGGCCCTCGCGAGAACGCGCGAACCTGACTGCATCCATCCGGGCCGCTCCGACGGAACTGGGGGGTGAGGGACGCAGCAGGCGCCCCATCACCATCGAAGGAGTGGACATGAAGCTCAGGACCGTGACCGCAGCCGGAATCGTCGGCCTCCTCGTCCTTGCCGGGTGCTCGAGCACCGACGACGACGCCGCAGCACCGGCCGAGTCCAGCACGTCGGCCAGTGCGATGGCGACGCCGAGTGAGACCGCGGCCGCCGCCGGCACGATCGTCGACGTGGCGTCGGGCAATGCCGACTTCAGCACCCTGGTCGCTGCCGTCGGCGCGGCCGGGCTGGCCGAGACCCTGGCCGGCGAGGGGCCGTACACCGTGTTCGCACCCACGAACGAGGCGTTCGAGAAGCTGCCCGCCGGGCTGGTCGACTCCCTGCTGGAGCCGGAGAACAAGGATGCGCTGACCAGGATCCTCACCTACCACGTGCTGGCCGGGAAGGTGACCTCGGACCAGGTCAGCGCCGGTGACGTCGAGACGGTCGAGGGGTCGAAGGTGGCCATCTCCACGGACGGCGGCGTCAAGGTCGGCGACGCCATGGTGGTCACGCCCGACGTGGCCGCGTCCAACGGCGTCATCCACGTCATCGACACCGTGCTGGTGCCGGCGGACCTGGACCTCAGCGGCCTGTAGGACCAGCGCCGCACATGCGCGACGGGGCCCGACGGTGACATCGTCGGGCCCCGTCGCGGGCGCTCAGCTGTCCGCGGCTTCCCGGCGCGCCCGGCGGCCGGTCTCGTCAGCCTGCTGGAGCTCCATCGCGTAGTCCGGCACGAACGTCTGGGTGTCCCGCGGGGGGCGCCGGTAGCCGGTCGTGGGCGGGCGGGCAGGCAGCTCCAGGTGCGGCTTGGGCACGTGGGTGTACGGCACCGTGCTGAGCAGGTGATGGATGGCGTTGATCCGGGCCCGCCGCTTGTCGTCGGACTCCACGACGTACCACGGGGCCACCTGGGTGTCGGTGTGGACGAACATGTCGTCCTTGGCCCGGGAGTAGTCCTCCCAGCGCGTGATCGACTCCAGATCCATCGGCGAGAGCTTCCAGCGCCGCATCGGGTCGGTCATGCGAGAGCGGAACCGCGCCTCCTGCTCCTCGTCGGAGACGCTGAACCAGTACTTGCGCACCAGGATGCCGTCCTCGACGAGCATGCGCTCGAAGATCGGGGCCTGGTGCAGGAACCGGCGGTACTCGTCAGCCGTGCAGAAGCCCATGACCCGCTCGACACCGGCACGGTTGTACCAGGAGCGGTCGAACAGGGCGATCTCGCCGGCCGCCGGAAGGTGCGGCACGTACCTCTGGAAGTACCACTGCGACTGCTCGCGCGTGGTGGGCGCCGGGAGGGCCACGATCCGCGCGACGCGGGGGTTGAGGTACTGGGCGATCCGCTGGATGGTGCCGCCCTTGCCCGCCGCATCGCGACCCTCGAAGATCACGACGAGCCGGGCGCCGGTGTTGCGCACCCATTCCTGCATCTCGACCAGCTCGGCCTGCAGCCGGAACAGCTCGACCTCGTACAGGCGCTTGTTCATCCGCCGGGCGCGCGGCAGTGCCGAGGGCTCCTCCGACTCACGGGGCAGGGGCAGCGAGCTGCCCTCCTCGAGCATCTGCTCGAACTCCTCCTCGGGCAGGGTCTCGACGGCCGGAGCCTGGGCACGGTCCTTCTTGGACTTCTTGGCCATGCCCGTCAGGGTAGCGACGCGCCCTGCTCGTCGTCGTGGTGGGAATGCAGCCACGCCGCAGCCTGTGTCCGCGAGGAGACGTCGAGCTTGGCCAGGATGTTCGACACGTGCACGGAGGCGGTCTTGACCGAGATGGTCAGCTCGTCGGCGATCATCCGGTTCGAACGGCCGGCGGCCACCAGGGCGAGCACCTCGCGCTCCCGGGGCGTCAGCGTCGGGGGGCCGACGGCCGCCCTCGATCCCGCGAGGGGGACGGGCCAGCGCCCGCGGGCCGCGACCTGGGACGCGCCCGGCACCAGCGAGGCCGCCCGCAGCGCCTCGATGCTCGCCCAGGCGGCGTCGAGCTGCTCGCGCGCCGCGTCCCGCTGGCCCCGGTCCAGCAGCTGGCGGGCCGCCCGGACCCGGGCGTCGGCCAGCTCGTGTCGCAGTCCTTCGCCGGCCGCGACCGCCTGCACCGCTGCGACCCAGTCCGGCGGCTGCCCCCGCAGGACGGCCAGCTGGGCCTGCGTCAGGGCGACCCACCCCGGATGCGGGGACCCGGCACCGAGGTGG
>JBDHZV010000091.1:0-11742 GCA_039812125.1 Candidatus Nanopelagicales bacterium | reverse complement strand
TGCTCCCGCATGTCCTGGCGGTGGGCGCCGGACTCGCCCTGTGCCTCGGGGTGCTGCTGGACGTGCCCGGCCTGGCCGGGATGGCCTGGTAGCAGCGCGGCGTGGTGGTCGGCACCCACCGTCTGACGGGGAGGCATCGACACTCGTCGGCATATCGCCGACAGTCGGTCCGCACCGGGCACCGGCTCCCCGCCGGGGACGTCAGTCGACGGCCATCCGCGGGGCACGCCTGCGCAACCGGTGCAGGCAGGTGACCGACACGGCGAGGATCCACAGGAAGTAGCCGATCGCCGCGCCGATCCAGCACGGGTACAGGGCCGCCACCTCCCCACGCGGCGCTTGGTGGAGGCGTACTCCCCCCGGCCCACCGGCAGGGACCGGGTCGCCGGTGGATCGGCTCACCCCGCGCGAGGTGGACGTCCTCACCCAGCTCGCGCTCGGCCGGTCCAACGCCGAGATCGCTCGAAGCCTCGGGATCGGCGAGACCACGGTCAAGACGCATGTGTCGCGCCGGCTGGCCAAGCTCGACCTGGCCAGCCGGATCCAGGCCGTCGACCTTGCCCACGAGACGGGACTGGTCAGGCCCGGACAGGAACCCGAGCCCGCCCGAGGGGCCGGGTACAGCTAGCTGGCGCCCGGATGCCGGCGCGCGCACTCCCCGGCCACCGCCGGTGCCATCCGTCTCAACCAGGACGATCCGCCTGGCTGTCCGGCCGGTGGTCCTCCCCGGCTCCGGCTCGCTCGTGCTCGACCTCGGCGTCCTGGCCGCGTTCGTCTCCGAACTCACCAAGCACCGCACCGCCGACATCGCCGGACTCACGGCACACGAGCGCACCGCCGACCCCGACGTCAGCGGTCCCGGCTGGCTGCTCCGTCGACGGACGGTTCGCTGGGTGGTCCAGGCCGCTGGGGCAGCGCCAGCCAGTCCTGCCAGGTGAGGTCACGGCCGACGTACCGGGGCTCCTCGAACGGCCACCGGCGCTGGATCCATCGGGGGACGAAGCTGTCGAGCTCGCGCTCGACGTCCGAGCCGACGAACTCGTCACGCACCCACCATGAGATCTCCGCGTCGGCGCCGGCCTTCTCGGGCGGATCGATGTAGACACAGCCGACGAGCAGGCTCTCCCTGGCGTCGAGGACCGCGTAGTTGAACGACTCGTGACGCTCGGCCTCGGCCTCGTGGCGGGCCAGGTCCTCGCGGTCCTGCTCGGCGGTCATGCCGGCCGGGGGCCAGCCCCACGCCGCGCCGTAGATCGCCCACAGGCGTTCACGCGAGCCCATCACCGCGGGCATGTCCAGCTCCACGTCCGTGGCACGGATCGGACGCAGGTGGTACCCATCGCACAGGGCCACTGCGGTGGGATGCACGAACTCCTCCGGCAGCCAGGGCACTGGGTTCTCCTTGGGGGTGCTGGGCGGCCACGAGATGGCCCTGATGCGTCATGGTCCCAGCCCGGACACCCCGGAGTCACCAGTGTCGCGGCCATACGCCTGAGCCCAGGGTTGGCCCGCCCCCAGCTTCCTCCCCGACCGGCCGCGCAGACCCTCACAGGGCATCGGGCGCCGGCTGGGGTCGCAGCCCCTGACTGCGCGAGTCGCGGTGCCGGTCGCGGCCCGTGAACCGCCGGCAGGGGGCGGATCCCGGGCCGGGGCGAGATCAGCTCGGTGGGGTGTAGCTGCCCTGACAGGTCATGATCCAGGAGATCGCGGCCTGCTGTCCGCCGCCGTTGAGCACGCTGCCCATGTCCACCACGGTGCCGGAGGGCACGTCCGGACCGAGGACGTTGGACCCGGTGCCGCCCTTGACCACCACGAACAGGTAGTCCTGCGTCGTGGTGATCGTCTGGGGGTTGTCGGCGCGGTCGGTCTTGGTGCAGTCGATGGGGGCGTACGCCGGGTAGTCAGCGGCCAGCCGCCCCTCCCAGTAGGCCTCGCTGTTGGTGTTGACCGCGGCAACGGCGGGTGACGCGGCGGCCGCGGCGAGGGCCGCCGCAGCCAGCAACATGGTGCCCGACTTCCTCATGGATCCTCCTGGACGTTGAATCGCGGGGTGTGTGTCGCCCCAGTTGGAGGCTACGACCGATGGCCGCGGCGGCAGATCCCCCCATCCGGGTGATCAGCCTCTTGCCCCCGACAGGGCGACGATATGGGTCCGCTAACCACCGGCCGCGCCCAGGAATCAGCGAACGTCCGAGCGGCCTGCCCGCACCTGAACGCCTCGCTACCCGCTCCAGTGTCGCGAGACCTGCAGGAAGTCCCGTCCATCGGGGCCAACCCCCTTGGGCTGGTGCCTGGTCCGAGGACCTCCGGCTCTGCTGCGGACCGGGGCCCTCTTGGGATGCTTGAGGTGCTACCGGAGGTGGTCGAGATGACCGTGACGACAACAGGTCCCGCTGCGGCGCCCAAGACTGCAAGCACCGGCTGGATCGCCCTGATCGGGTTCTCGTTCCTGGCGTTCATCGTGGGAGCCGCAGTGCAGATGGGGCTCATGATGGCCATGGACTCCCTCTACGGGGCCTGTGTCCAATCGATGGGACCCTGCCCTCAGGGCAGCCAGTACACGGTCTGGCAGACCGCCATCGTGACCGTGCCCACCTACCTGATCTGGATCACCCCCGCAGTCGGCGCCGCACGCACCGGGCGCCGACTCGCAGCGCAGGGGGCGCGGGGCGGGCGGGCCCTCATGGCCGCCGGACTGACGCTGATCGCCCTGATCACCGTGGCAGGCGCGCTGATGTGGTGGATCCCCGGAATCTGACCCCGCTCCATCCGCGCGCTGCCGGCCCATCGTGGGCGGCCCGAGATCCGCCGCATTGGGCAGGGCACCGGCCCTGCAGCGCGACCTCATGCGGGGAGAGGCGCTGGTACCAGCCTGTGCTCGAGCGGCAGAATCGGTTCATGGACCACGCGCCTGCCTTCCGTGCACGAGCCACTGCTGGCACGCTTCGGGGCAACGAGGGGGTCGTGCTCCCGCACGCATGGACTCAGGCGGGTGTCGTGGCAGTCCCGCCGGCCAACGGCGCCCAGGCCCTTCATCTGTCCGTGGCCCTCTGCGTGCTGAACGACGTCTTCCGGGAGGCAGCGCGGCTCGAGATCGAGGTGGCGGGCGTGGTCGTCGAGGCCAGCGGCGGGTTCGACCACGACTGGCGGTCCACGGGCATCTCGTACGTCGTCGAACTGGACTCGCCAGCTCCTCCGCAGGTACAGGCGCACCTCCTGCAGGTCGTGGACGACCTCGCTGAGATCCCGCGAGCGATCCGCGCGGGAGCTGACGTCACCCGGCACAGGTGAGGCGGCGCGAGCAGCACTCAGTTCGCCCGTGCGCGGCTGGATCGGCCTGGAGGCTGTCAGGCCGGGATGGTGGTCCCCTGGGCTCAGCGGGCGCCGGCCGCGCGAGCTTTGGCGATGGCTGCGGAGCGGTCCGTGACCTGGAGCTTGGTGAGAATGGCCGAGACGACGTTGCGCACGGTCTTGGGGCTCAGGCCCAGGTGGCGAGCGATGGCGGTGTTGTCGCGGCCCTGCACCATCAGCGCCAGCACCTCACGCTCCCGGGGTGTCAGGTGCGACAGGGGGCCGTGGCGCTGCTGCAGGGTGGTGAACCAGGCCGCGAGGCGCTGGGCCAGCTCAGCTGACAGGACCGCGTCACCTCGGGCGACGGCGCGAGCCGCGTCGAGCACCCGGTCCGGGGGGGCGGTCTTGACCAGGTAGCCCCGGGCCCCGGCCTTCATGGCCTCGAAGACGGCGTCGTCGTGGCCGTACATGGTCAGCACGAGCACGGGGGTGCCGATCTGGTGGTCGGCGAGATGCTGCAGCACGCCCAGGCCATCCAGGTCGGGCATGTCCAGGTCCAGGACGAGCAGTTCGGGGTCGAGCTCGGTGACCAGGGCGACGGCCTGGCGCCCGGTGGATGCTTGTCCGACGACGCGCAGGTCTTCTGTGGTGCCCAGCAGCCCCGCCAGGCCCTCGCGGTACAGGGGGTGGTCGTCGGCGAGCACCACCCGCGCGGGCGGCTGCTCGGACAGGGGCTGGGTCATGACCGACCGCCCATGGGAAGGTCCGCCCGGACGACGATCCCCGTCGATCCGGTGGTGACGGTGCAGGTCCCGCCGAGCTCGGCTGCGCGCTCCTTCATCGAGGTGATCCCGACGCCGGGGGTCGCATCGGCTGGCAGACCGGTCCCGTCATTGGTGATCATCATCTGGACCTGATGGTCAGACCTGTGCAGGGTGATGGTGGCGTGCCGGGCGCGGCCGTGGCGGACCGCGTTGTCCAGGGCTGCCACGGCGATCCGGTAGAGGGCGGCCTCAACGGCGGCGCTCAGAGGTGGGTGGTCGGGTTGGTCGATGGTGCCGTCGGCCACGCTGACGTGCAGGTCTGGGGTCGGGGCGGCACGGGTGGCCAGGGCGCGGACCAGGCCGAGCTCGTCGAGGGCTGGTGGGCGCAGGTCGTAGGCCATCGCGCGAAGCGACTCGGCGGCGGCGGAGGCGTCTGCGCAGATACCGGCCAGCAGGGGATCGGCCGCGGCGCGGGTGTCCGGGTCTCCATGCAGCAGACGGCGGGCTGTCTCGGCGCGCAGGGACACTGCGGCCATGGTGGGGCCGACCTCGTCGTGAAGGGCCCGGCGCAGCGCCCGGCGCTCCTCCTCCCGCGCGGTCACGATCCGTTCCCGGGACAGCTGCAGCTCGCCGGCGAGCGACTGCTCGTGCAGGGCGGCGCTGATCTGGCCCGCGATGTCGTCGAGCAGCTGGCGCTCGCCGGGACTGTACCGGTCGCCGGGGGTGCGGACCGCGACCAGCAGCCTCCCGTTCGCCGACCCGGCGCGACCGAGCGGGACCTCGACCGTGCCGGCCGCCAGCGCGGCGCCGTCACCGACGAGCACGACTGCGCCGTCCGGGCACTCGATGCGCACGCAGGGGGCTCGTAGCGCCCGTCGGATGTCCTCGGCCACCGCACCGTCGGCCACCCCACGCACCGCGACGGCCCCGGCAACGCGGCTCAGTGCGGCGTAGGGGTCGTCGCGGTCGCCGTAGAAGGCCTGGTTGACCCATTGCCCCAGGCGGACGCGCAGCGGGCTGACGACCAGGGCGGCGACCACGGCCCCGACCGCTGCTGCCCGTGCGGGCGCGACCGTGCCGAGTCCGGCGGCCAGCACGGCGGAGGTGGCCAGGCACACCAGCACCGCGGCCAGGGTCAGCCCGAGGTACACCAGCGTGCGGGCCAGCAGGGGGTCGAGATCGAACATGCGGTGTCGGGCCATCGCGACGCCGAAGCCGGCCACGAACAGCAGCCCGGGCGCTCCGATCACCTCCCCGGGCAGCATCGCCCTGCCGGTGAGCATCTGGGGGACCATCCACAGCGACAGCGTCAGCAGTCCCGCGGCCGCTGCCGAGCCCGCCACCCAGAGGAGCTGCTGCCGGGGAACCGACCCCGGCTCGGCCCGCAGCGCCGCAGCCAGGCGGACAACCAGCAGGGCGAGCGTGGCCACCAGGACGGCAACCGTGATCCCGGACTGCACCAGGATCGACGAACGCATCCAGCCCGTCGTGCTGTCCACGGTCAACGCCAGCACTGTCACGACAGCAGCCCATGCGACCGCCGGCCCCACGATCGCCGCCACCCAGATCGGGTCGAACCGGCGGGCAATGCCCAGCGGGGTGGGGAACAGCAGCAGCCACGCGAGTCCCGCCCCCCACGCGAGCAGGAACAGCGGCTGGGTGAGCAGCATGAACGCCCATCGGGCAGGCCCGTCGAAGGACTGGTGGGCGGGCAGGCCCACCATCGTCACGATGGTGCTGCCCAGCAGCGCCCCCGACATGATCGCAGTGGCTCCGGTCGACCTGTCGGAACGCCGCCGAAGCGCGGCGTACAGGGCCAGCGCGAAGAAGCCGGCGCAGAACGCCAGGGACGCCGCCGCGCCCAGCAGCCGGTGAAGCACCAGCGGGCCGGAGGCCTCCAGGGGCAGGACCACGGGATCTCCGGGGCCGCGCAGCAGGTGGACAGTGGACCCGGACAGCTGGGCTCCGGTCACGGTGCTGCCGGGACGAAGGGGGCAGGCGTCGCTCACCGTGGGCAGCACCCCGGCGGGCAACCACTGGGCGGCGTCCGGGCCGACCCACGCGCATTCGGACGGCGTGGCCCAGCGCCAGGCCAGGTAGAGCACGCCCGACAGCGCTGCGGCGACTCCCACCGCCACGAGCAGCCAGGCGTTGCGCCGGGCCAGAACAGGGTCATGGGGCACGGCAGCCAGCCGCGTCTCAGGCAGGTCCACGCGGCCAGCGACCCGGTGCGCGCCCATGGGTCATGATGGCGCCGCTCGGTCGAGGGTGGCAATGCCCTGTGTGGCCATCTCCCGCGCTCCAGCCCGCCCGGCCCCGAGCCTGCCTCGACCGGTGCAGGTCGGGACAAGGTTCCCGACCGGGCCCGGGACATGACCCGTGACATCAGGGACGCCGACCGCCCACAGTCAGCCCCAGACCCCAGGCTGCTGGCCTGCCTGGCCGGCGGACGAGAGGAGCATGGCGATGCGTACGGCGTATCGGTGGGTGGCGTGGCTGATCGCAGGGCTGGTTGCGGTGCAGGCCGCGATGGTGGCGTTCTTCGGGTCCGGTGAGAGCAAGTACATCGACGGCGGTGGAGTGATCGACCGGGCGATGGTGGAGTCGGCGCAGTCGAGCGGGGAGCTGCCGTTCCCGGAGGTCATCGGGGCGCTGGTCCACGGGGTGAACGGGGGGATGGTGATCCCGGTGGTGGCGCTCGTGCTCCTGGGCCTGTCCTTCGGCACCGCGTCTCCCGGTGCCCGGAAGTGGGCGGGGATCGTCGTGGGCCTGGTGGTGGTCCAGGTCACCCTGGGCTACTCGCAGGGGGGCCTGCCGGCTCTGGGACTGCTGCACGGGACCAACGCGCTGCTCCTGTTCGCCGCCACGCTGCACGCCGCACGGCTGGCCGGGCGTGACGCTCCAACGGGAGCTGCCGCGTCCGACCTCACGGCTTCAGCAGTCTGAGGGCGTCGATGTCCGGGCACAGGCAGCCGGAGCGCGCCGCGCGGGACGGTGCGGTGCCAGACGATGCCCTGCTGGAGATCCGCACGGTCGCGGCGCCGGAGGCCGTCGAGGGCGCCGGTCGAGAGCGCCCCGGTCGCGTCGTGGCCCTCTGCCTGGGCGGCACGGGGGTCGTGCTGCTGGTGGTGGTGCTGTCCACATGGTGGGCCGGAAGCCGCCTGCCCGCGGCGTACTCAGTCGACTCGATGGGCGTGGTGGACCTGGGCCATGGCCAGGGTGCTGCCGGCCAGGGCCACAGCCACGACGGCAGTGGCGGCGGTGGTGCGGCGCCTGCCGCGAGGGTGCGCGTGACCGACCTGCGCGCCGACCCCGCCCGCCCGGCGGATGTGCGGGTTGAGCTCACCGCGCGAGCCGGTCCCGTGACGCTCGCCGACGGGCGGACGGTCGAGGGGTACTCGCTGAACGGGACATCGCCGGGCCCGGTGGTCCGCGCCGGGCAGGGGGACATGGTGGAGGTGGTGGTCCGCAACGAGTCGGTGGCTGCGGGGATGACCCTGCACTGGCATGGCATGAGCGTGCCGAACGCCGCCGACGGGGTGGCCGGGGTCACCCAGGATGCGATCGCCGTGGGGCAGACCTACGTCTACCGGTTCGTGGCCAGGGATGCCGGCACGTACTGGTACCACTCCCACAACGTGTCCCACGAGCAGGTCCTGCGGGGACTGCTCGGCGCCGTCGTGGTGCAGCCCGCCGGCCTGCCCGTCGATCCGCCGGCCCGGACACAGGTCGTGGCGCTGGTGCACACCTACGGCGGGGTGCGCACCATCAACGGCCATGCCGGGCAGTCCCACGTCCCAGCCGCCCCGGGAGCACTGGTGCGGGTTCGGGTGATCAACACCGACAACGGTCCGATGCCGGTGTGGGTGTCCGGGGCGGGCTTCCAGGTGGTGGCCATCGACGGCTCGGAGGTGAACCAGCCCCAGGCGCTGGAGGGCCGGTCGGTGGTGCTCACCGCGGGTGCCCGAGCGGACCTCCTGGTGCCGGTGCCCCCCAGCGGCGCAGCCGCGGTGGAGGTGGCCGGGGCCGCGCTGGTGCTCGGTGACGGCCCGGTGCCGTCGTCACCGGCGCCGCGGGAGCAGGTCGACCTGCTGACCTACGGGCTGCCTGCGGCGGTGGGGTTCGACCCCGAAGCCCCGGACCGTCGCTACGAGTACCGGATCGGGCGCTCGATCGGCTTCCTCGACGGCAGGCCCGGCATGTGGTGGACGATCAACGACGCGATGTTCCCGGACGTGCCCATGTTCGTCATCGGCCGCGGCGAGGTCGGCCGGTTCACCATCAGCAACGGCACCGGCGAGGTCCACCCCATGCACCTGCATGGCCACCGCATGCTGGTCCTCTCCCGCAACGGCGTCCCCGCCACCGGCAGCCCGTGGTGGGTCGACTCGCTCAACGTGGAACCGGGTCAGACCTACGAGACGGCGTTCCTGGCCGACAACCCCGGGATCTGGATGGACCACTGCCACAACCTTCCCCACGCCGCCCAGGGACTGGTGGCCCATCTGATGTACGAGGCAGTCACCACGCCGTTCGTCATCGGCGGTGACCATGCCAACGAACCCGAGTGAACCAACGACCGACGTGGGCCAACGACCGACGTGGGCCCACGAATCGCAGTGACGAGGAGGACACCGTGAGGACCGACGTTCCGGCCGACACACGCATGATGGGGATCGTCCACTCCGCGCTCAAGCGCGACCTGCGCCGAGCGCGGGACGTGCTCTCCGCCGAGCCGCCCCCGCGCGGACGCCAGCGGGTGGCGCTGGGTGAGCACGTGGCCTGGATGCTGGACTTCCTGCACGGGCACCACAGCGGTGAGGACCTGGGGCTCTGGCCGCTGGTCCGGGACCGCAACCCGGGTGCGGCTGGGCTCCTGGACTCCATGGAGGCCGACCACGCGCGGATCGCGCCCGCCGCGGAGGTCGCCGCCACGGCCGCCGCTGCGTACACCACGACCACGACCGACGCGCCCCGAGCGGCCCTGGTCAGCGCGCTGGACGACCTGCTCGGGGTGCTCGTCCCACACCTCGACCGCGAGGTGGCCGAGGCCATGCCCGTGGTGTCCACGAGCATCAGCGACCGCGAGTGGAAGGACATCGAACAGCGGTACTTCGTCAAGAAGAAGTCCACCCGGGAACTGGCGATGGAAGGGCACTGGATGATCGAGGACATCGACCCTGAGGGCTACGACGTCGTCGTGCACACCGTCCCACCCGTACTCAGGTTCGTCCTCGTCCACGGCTTCGGACCCGCCTATCGGCGCCAGGCGAAGGTTCGCTGGTCCCGGGACGCCACATGACCGGGCCGCTCCGGACACGGGCTCCCAGGGCGATGCAGTACCCCGCGACCAAGGGACGCTCGCCCTCGGGCGGACTCGCCCCGAACCTGGATGAGGCCGCTGCACGCCGGGTGGAGCGGTGGGCCCTGGTGGCCGGGGTCACCGGCTGCACGGCCAACGGCCTGCTGCTGGCCCTGTACACGGTGGCCCTGCCCGGCAACCATGCCTACGACTGGACCGGCCCGGCCAACGACGTGATCGGGGCGGTCGCCGGGCTCGCGATGATCCCCATGGCGGGCGGGGTCCGGGACCTGCTCGGCTCACCCGGCCGGCTGCCGCTGCTCACGCGGGCGGTGGCCGTCTCCGCGGTGGCCATGGCAGCCGCCTCGGGGTTGCTCGTGACGGGCCGGATCAGCTTCCCCGTTCAAGGCGTGGTGGGCACCGGCTTCGCGGTGACGCTGCTGCTCTGGACCGGCTCGGCGGGCAGATGGGCCGCGGTCACTGGCGCGCTGCCAGCGCGGTTGGCGCGAGCCGGCCGGATGATCGCAGGGCTGGGACTGGCGGGCCTGCCCCTGGCAGCTGCCGGCCTTGCCCTGCCGCGTCGGTCTGTCGCGCAGTACGCCGTCGGCGGGTCTGGTATCGGACTGGTCCTCGCGTCCTACCTTGCGCTGCCTGCGTGGCAGATCCTGCTGTCGCGGGCCATGTCCCGTCGGCCTGCTCCGGGAATCCCGGCACAGGTGCTGAGGGTGGACGGGATGATCCGCCGCGGCACCCCACCAGGCCCCGGTAGCGGCTCATGAGTGGTCCGCAGTCGGTGGCCGGGTTGCTGCTGGTAGCCGGGCCGGTAGTGGGCCTGATCCCGGTCGCGCACCCGGCCCTGCTGGGTATCTGGTCGATGTCCCGGGTCGACTTCGTGGCAACCGTCGCCGCCCACCGGGTCGCCTGGGCCTGGCTGAACACCGGGTTCGCCGTGGCCTCGATCGCCACCACCGCCGGACTGCTCGCCCTGTCCGCAACCACGCCCGGCCGAGTGACATCCGCCGCCCTGCTGGCCTGCACGGCCGGCTACGGCATCGGCGCAGTGCTGTGGTGTGCGGTGCTGGCCATCCGCACCCACACCACACCGCTTCAGGCCGCCCTCGGCACCGGCGATCTCGACCTGCCCGGAATGCCACTGCTCGACGCGGTCATCGCCGGACTGTTCCAGGCGTTCGTCCTGATCACCGCGCTGTCATTGGCCTGCCTGGGGGCCGTCCTGCTGATCACCGGCCCCAACCCGGCCTGGGTCGCTGCCGCCCTCCTGCTCACCGGAACAGCGATGACGGCCTGGCTGCTTCACACCGGCGACCTCATCCCGGCAATGCTCTACCTGCCGACTGTGCTGCTCGGCGTCACCCTGCTCTGAGCCCCCGGCCCAACCAGCCGACGCCGTGCCCGCCTGCCCACCCGAGCCGAACCATCGCCCGGGACCCGTCCGGCAGGGCAGACCCTGGGTCGCCCACCATCTGCCGGACCGGCTGGCCGGCCGCCCTGGCGCCCGGTGCCCCCACACCGCCGCGGGTCGCGCACGCTTCCCCGCTTGCCCGTTGGGTCTGCTGGTTCAGCCAGCGGGACTGCCCTCTTGCGCCACGTGTCGCGCACCGCGCCGCGACTGGGTGGAGGTCTCTGCTTGTTGTCGTGGACGCTCGCCAGCTCCAGTGGGATCGTTGTGCCATGGCCGCAGCCGACTTGTCCGGGCCCGATCGGTACCGCACGACGTTGGCCGACCTCGAGCGGGCCGTGCGGGTGCCGTTCGAGGCGCAGGTGGAGTCGCAGTCCACGGACCTCCCGCCGGGACCGGGTCCGGACTGGGACGAGGACCGCGTGCAGCTGCGTCTGGCGGGCGGTCTGTGACGCGCCCCCGGGGCTGACGTGATCCTAGGGTGCATCCCACGGGCGCCATTGATCGTTGGCTTGCGATCACGCACGTCACCGGGGAACAGGACGTAGCCGCCCATGGTCGAGCCTTCGTCATGAACCTGGGCAACATGCTCCGGCGGGACCTGCTCCATCACCGCGTCGAGACGGTTCCGGTAGGCGCCCCGATACGAGTGCACGATCGAATCGCTGCCCAGGAAGAACTCGCCCACAGCTGACGCATGGTGAAGATAGGAGTGCGGCGTCGTGGTGTCGAGGGTGAACTCGGTTCCGTCCGGAAGCGGCCTACCCCACAGCAACTGGTGGAACCGGCGGAGCGTCCGGCTGCTGCGATCGGGGTCCCCACCACCCGCATCAAGCTCAACGTTGAACGCGACGTCGATCAGCTGCTCGGCGCCGGCCCCGGACATGCAACACAGGGAAAGAGCCTACCCGCGACCTTCTGGCCTTCGACTGGTCGAACGACTACAGCCCCACGAGGCGTACCTG
>JBDHZV010000090.1:0-11789 GCA_039812125.1 Candidatus Nanopelagicales bacterium | reverse complement strand
CCCCGCACAGCTCGGCCCCGCCCGGTCCCGGACCCGGCGGGGCCGACTGCTACTCCCACTCGATGGTGCCCGGGGGCTTGCTCGTGACGTCGAGGACGACGCGGTTGACCTCGCGCACCTCGTTGGTGATCCGGGTGGAGATCCGGGCGATCACCTCGTAGGGCAGCCGGGACCAGTCGGCCGTCATGGCGTCCTCGCTGGACACCGGTCGCAGCACCACGGGGTGGCCGTAGGTGCGCCCGTCCCCCTGCACGCCCACCGACCGCACGTCGGCCAGCAGCACGACCGGGAACTGCCACACGTCGCGGTCCAGCCCCGCCGCGGTCAGCTCCTCGCGGGCGATCGCGTCGGCGGCCCGCAGCACGTCGAGCCGCTCCCGGTCGACCGCCCCGATGATCCGGATGGCCAGGCCGGGCCCGGGGAACGGGTGGCGCCACACCATCGGACCGGGCAGCCCGAGCTCGAGCCCGACCTGGCGGACCTCGTCCTTGAACAGGGTGCGCAGCGGCTCGACCAGCTGGAACTGCAGGTCGTCGGGCAGCCCGCCCACGTTGTGGTGGCTCTTGATCGTCGCCGTGCCCGTCCCGCCGCCGGACTCCACGACATCGGGGTAGAGGGTGCCCTGGACGAGGAAGTCGACGGTGGAGCCATGCGCACCCTCCTCGGCCACGATGGCCGCGGACGCGTCCTCGAAGACCCGGATGAACAGCCGCCCGATGGTCTTGCGCTTCGCCTCCGGGTCGGTGACCCCGGCCAGCTCGGACAGGAACCGCTCCTCGGCGTCCACCACCACCAGGCGGATCCCGGTCGCGGCGACGTAGTCCCGCTCCACCTGCTCGCGCTCCCCGGCGCGCAGCAGGCCGTGGTCGACGAACACGCAGGTCAGCTGGTCCCCCACCGCGCGGTGCACCAGCGCCGCGGCGACGGCCGAGTCGACGCCGCCGGACAGCCCGCAGATCACCCGGTGGTCGCCGACCTGGGCGCGGATCGCAGCCACCTGGTCGTCGACGATCGACTGGGTGGTCCAGTGCGACCCGAGCCCCGCGATGTCGTGCAGGAAGTGCTCGAGGACAGCCTGGCCGTGCTCGGTGTGCAGCACCTCGGGGTGGAACTGCACGCCGGCGCAGCGCGTCGTGGGGTTCTCGAACGCCGCGATCGGCGCGCCGGCGGTCGCGGCCGTCACCGTGTAGCCCGCGGGCGCAGCGGCCACGGAGTCGCCGTGGGACATCCACACCGACAGCTGCCCCGGCAGGTCGGCGAACAGGGCGCTCTCGGCGGTCACCTCCAGGGGGGTGCGCCCGAACTCGCTCAGGCCGGTGCGCGCCACCTCCCCGCCCAGGGCCATGGCCATGGCCTGGAACCCGTAGCAGATGCCGAACACCGGGACGCCGGCCTCGAACAGCTCGGCGTCGACGCCGGGTGCCCCGGGGGCGTACACGCTGGACGGCCCGCCCGACAGGATGACCGCGGCCGGGTCGCGCGCCAGCATCTGCGCGACCGGCATCGTGGAGGGGACGATCTCGGAGTACACGCGTGCCTCGCGGACGCGTCGGGCGATCAGCTGGGCGTACTGGGCTCCGAAGTCGACGACCAGGACGGGGCGGGGGCGGCTCACGGGCGCAAGCCTACGTGGGCCGGACCCTCGGCATCCCCAGGTCCACCGGGCCGCGCAGCTCGCCCGGTGCCCCGGGGGGCACCACCGGCTTGCCGGGGGCCACCGGGTCGAGCCGCGCGTACGGCTGCCCCGGCGCCGGGCGCGGGTCGGGCTGCCCCACGTTCGGCCACAGCGACATCGCCCGCTCCGCCATGGCGGTGATGGTCAGCGAGGGGTTCACCCCCGGGTTGGCCGTGATGGTGGATCCGTCGACCACGTGCAGGCCGGGGTAGCCGTGGACCCGGTGGTAGGGGTCGATGACGCCCTCCCCCGCGGTCAGCCCGATCGTGGCACCGCCGATGAAGTGCGCGGTCAGCGGGGCCTCGATGACCTCCCCCCAGTTGCCCATGGGATGCCCGCCGATGACGTCGGCCAGTATCCGCACCGCCTCGTTGGCCACGGGGATCCACGTCGGGTTGGGCTGTCCCTCGCCCTGGCGGCTGCGCAGCCGGAACCGACCCGACCGGGTGCGCTGGCCGAACACGGTCACGCTGTTGTTGAGGTCCTGCATCACCAGGGCGATCAGCCCCCGCTGCGAGGCCCCGTGGACCCACAGGGTGCGCAGCGCGTCCTGGGGACGAGCCATGGCCGCGCGGGCCCACTGCCGGATCCGCGGCACCCCCTCGGCGCCGTCGCTGAGCACCGTTCCGAGCAGGTACATGGCGTTGGATCCCCGGCCGTAGCGGACGGGCTCGATGTGGGTGCTGGCATCGGGGAAGAACGATGACGTGATGGCCACGCCGTGGGTGTAGTCCGGCCCGTGCTCCGGACGGGCCCCGAGGGCGCCGATCAGCGACTCGGAGTTGGTCCGGGTGCGCGCGCCGAGCTGGGCCGACAGGTCCGGCAGCACCGCGTCGGCGCGCATCCGGTGCAGCAGGCGCTGGGTCCCGTAGGTGCCAGCGGCCACGACCACCTGCCCGGCCCGGTAGGTGCGCGTCCCCGGCTGGGCCGTCGTCCCCGGCTGGGCCCGGCGGCGCGGGACCCGTGCCACAGCCCGGTGCGCGGCCGCCGCCCCGGGCGGCCCGCTCGGGCGGGTGTCCACGGCCCAGCTGCCGTCGGCCAGCGGGCGGATGCCGGTCACGGTGGTCATCGGCTGCACCCGGGCCCCGGCCGCCTCGGCCAGGCCCAGGTAGTTCTTCACGAGCGTGTTCTTGGCGTTGTGCCGGCAGCCGGTCATGCACTCCCCGCACTCGATGCACCCCGTCCGGTCCGGTCCGACGCCACCGAAGTAGGGGTCCGGCACGGTCCGGCCCGGGCCGGCGCCGAAGTGCACGCCGACAGGCGTCGGGCGCACGGTGTGGGCCACGCCCATCCGCTCGGCGACCGTGCGGAACGCCACGTCGGCCGGGGTGACCGTCGGGTTCGTGACCACCCCGAGCATCCTGCTGGCCTGGTCGTACCAGGGACCCAGCTCTGCGGCCCAGTCGGTGATGTGGGACCAGTGCGGGTCGGTGAAGTACGCCTCGCCGGGGACGTAGAGGGTGTTGGCGTACACCAGGGAGCCGCCCCCGACGCCGGCCCCGGCCAGGATCATGACGTTGTCCAGCCGGTGGATCCGCTGGATCCCGTAGCACCCGACCTGTGGGGCCCACAGGTAGTCCCGCACGTGCCAGGAGGTGCGCGCGAAGTCCTCGTCGGCGAACCTCCGGCCGGCCTCCAGGACCAGGACCCGGTAGCCCTTCTCGACCAGGCGCAGCGCGCTGACCGACCCGCCGAAGCCGGACCCGATGATCAGGACGTCGCAGTCCACGTCGCCCGGACCGGCGACGGGCCCTTCGGGGGGAGGTGTCGACCCGGCCATGGCTAGGGCATCCCCAGCCGCTTGAGCACCGCGAACCCGGTGGCGATCCCCGTGGCCCAGTCCCGCTGCGCCATGCCGTACGGGGTGCCGAACCCGATCCCGCGCTGCACGGCGATCGTCTGCGGCTCGGTGAACCGCAGCAGCCCGTGCTCGCCGTTGCGCCGCCCCATCCCGGAGGCGCCCATGCCCCCCATCGGCGCGGCTGCCGAGCCGAACGTGGCCTCGTAGGCCTCGTTCACGTTGACCGACCCAGCCCGCACCCGCTGGCCCAGGGCCACCCCGCGCGCCGCATCGCCCACGACGATCGAGGCGTTCAGCCCGTACGGGGAGTCGTTGGCACGGCGCACCGCCTCGTCCTCGTCGCTGACGCGCTCCAGTGCCACGACCGGCCCGAAGGTCTCCTCGCGAAAAGCGGCCATCCCCTCGCGCACCCCGGTCAGCAGGGTGGGGGCGAAGTAGTAGGGGCCCACCTCGGGCAGGGCCCGGCCGCCGGTGAGCACCGTGGCCCCGCCGCGCACCGCGTCGTCGACGATCCCGGTGACCCGGTCGAGCTGGCCCTGGGAGATCAGCGAGCCGTAGGTGCCCTCCCACCCGACCTCGGCGACCATGCGCAGTCCGGAGATCCGCCCCAGCAACTGCTCGACGAACGAGTCGTAGACCGAGGACACCACGTAGATCCGCTCGATCGAGACGCACAGCTGGCCGGCGTTGTCGAAGCAGGCCCGCAGCGCGATCTCCGAGGCGGCCCGTACGTCGGCGTCCGCGGCCACGATCATCGGGTTCTTGCCGCCGAGCTCCAGCGAGCAACCGACCAGCCGCTGTCCGCACGCAGCTGCGATGGTGCGCCCGACCGCGGTGGACCCGGTGAACATGAGGTGGTCGGCGCGGGCGGTGATCTGCGGGCCGAGCTCAGGCCCGGGGCCGAGGACCACCTGCAGCACCCGTGGCGGGATGCCGGCCCGGTGCAGCAGGTCGACCACCCACAGGGCGGTCAGCGGGGTCTGGTGGTCGGGCTTGAGGACGACCGCATTGCCGGCCATCAGCGCCGGGATGGCGTCGGCCACCGCCAGGAACAACGGGTAGTTCCACGGCGAGATCACGCCGACCACGCCCACCGGGTGGTGCAGGACGTGCACCCTGGTCAGGACCGGCGCGACCCCGCGGGCCCGCTGCGGCGCGAGCAGCCGCTCCGCCCGCCGGGCGTAGTACCGGGCGATCGCGCAGACGCCCAGGAGCTCCTTGAACGCATCCATGCGCGGCTTGCCGGTCTCCCACTGGATCAGGTCCAGGCCCTCGTCGCGGTGCTGCAGCAGCAGGTCGTGGAAGGCCAGGACCTGCCGGGCCCGCTGGCGGACCGGGGTCTGTGCCCACCGCACCTGCGCCGTCCGCGCCGTGTCGAAGGCCCGGTCGACGTCGGACCCGGTGGAGTACGGCACCCCCACCAGCGGCTGCCCGTCGAACGGCGCGAGGGTCGACTGGCGGGGGGCTGCGGGGGCCACCACGGGAACGCCGAGCAGCCGCTCGACCAACCAGCTTCCGGTCTCGGGTCGGGCGGTGCGGGGCAGGACGAGGGTCATGCGGGGGCTCCTGCGGGACGGGTGGTGCGGGATGTGGCGCCACCGGCCCGCGGCCGGGGCAGGTCGGTGCCGGGGACGCCGGGCTGGGCGCTGGCCAGGGCGGCCGCCTCCCGGGCGATCCGGGCGGCGTCCCAGCCGAGCACCGGGGCAACCAGGCGGGCAGTGTCCAGGGCGGCCGCGCGTCCGCCGTCGCGGGACTGCACGGCGATGCGGGTTCGCCGTACCAGGACGTCGGCCACCGACCGCGCCCCCTCGTCGCGGGCTGCCACGACCGCCTCCGCCCGCAGCACGGGCGACTCGGGGTGCAGGGGAGCCGCCAGGGAGCGCTCGGCTGCCACCAGGTCGAGGACGTCGTCGAGGCGGTCACCGTGGCGTCGCAGCAGGGTCTCGACGACCGCGACCGGCAGGTCCGCCCGCCGTGCCCGGTGCACCCGCTCGCCCCATTGGGCGCGGAACCCGACGGCGCCCACCAGCGGCAGCTGGTCGGTCCGGCTGGGGGGAACCGGCCCTGGCAGCTGGTGGGCCACCGCATCCACGGCATCGGCGGCCATGACCCGGTAGGTCGTGTACTTGCCTCCGACGACCGCGACGAACCCCGGTGTCGGGTGCAGCACCGCGTGCTCCCGCGACAGGGTGGTGGTGCCGGGGTCGGCGCCGGCCAGCAGGGGGCGCAGGCCCGCATAGACGCCGACGACGTCGTCGGTGCCGAGGGGCCGGGTCAGCCAGCGGTTGGCCTGGCCCAGCAGGTACTCGACGTCGGCGGCGGTGACCGCGGGGCAGTCCAGCGGGCCCTCGTCGTCGGTGTCCGTGGTGCCGACCAGCCAGTGCCGCCCCCATGGCAGCAGGAACAGCACGCTGTGGGGGGTCCGGGTGATCACCGCCGTCGCGGACCGGAAGGTGCTGCGGGGCACCACGAGGTGCACACCGCGACTGCGGCGCACGTCGTGGGACGGCATCCCGGTGGCCATCCCGACGAGCTCGTCGGTCCACACCCCGGTGGCGCTGAGCACGACCCGGGCGTGGACCTCGAGCACCTCCCCGGATTCCGCGTCCCGGACGCGGGCACCGACCACCCGGGTCGGGGTCCCGTCGTCCGGCCGCGCGCGCACCAGCCCGGTGACGGCAGCGGCGGTCAGGACCGCCGCGCCCAGGCCGGCGGCGGTGCGGGCCAGGGCGACCGTGTGGCGGGCGTCGTCGATCTGGGCGTCGTGGTACCGGATGGCGCCGGTGAGCCCGTCAGGGGCCAGGCCGGGGGCCAGGCCGCGAACCGCGGCCATCGAGAGGGTCCGGGGCCGGGGCAGGTAGCCGCCGCGCGCGTCCATGCGGGACAGCAGGTCGTACAGCGCGACCCCGGCAGCCAGGTAGGAGCGCTCGACCACGCGTCCGGTCAGCGGGAACAGGAACGGCAGGGGGCGCACCAGGTGGGGGGCCAGGTGACCCAGCAGGAGACCACGCTCGACGAGCGCCTCGTGGACCAGGGCGAACTGCCGCTGCTCCAGGTAGCGCAGGCCGCCGTGGGCCAGCCGTGAGGAGCGCGACGACGTGCCGATCGCCAGGTCACCGGCCTCGACCAGCCCCACGGACAGCCCCCGCGCGGCGGCGTCCAGGGCGGCTCCGCAGCCGACCACGCCGCCGCCGACCACGAGCACGTCCAACGGGGTCCGCGGACCTGCTCGGCGCAGGGCGGTGAGGGCGGCCGAGCGCTGCGCCGGCCCCAGGGAGGTCGCACCCCGGGGTGCCAGCAGCTCGGAGGCGAGCACACCGCCATTATCCCCACAGGCTCGGCAGTCCCGCCTCCCGACGAGCGCGGCTCGGGGTCCCGCCGCATCCGGCGGGACCCCGAGCGGGCGGGGCTGCCGTGCGGAGCCGCCGTGCGGAGCTCACCGGGTGGGGGCTCACCGGGTGGGGCTCAGCGGGTGGGGCTCACCGTGACGTCGACCCGCTGGAACTCCTTGAGCTCGGAGTACCCCGAGGTGGCCATCGCCCGGCGCAGGGCACCCACCAGGTTCATGGTCCCGTCCGGGACCCGACTCGGACCGTTGATGATCTGGGCCAACGACCCAACCGTCCCGGTCCAGTGCCGCTCCCCGCGCGGCAGCTCGGCGTGGACCGCCTCCATCCCCCAGTGCCAGCCACGTCCGGGGGCCTCCACCGCCCTGGCCAGCGGGGAACCGACCATCACGGCGTCCGCGCCGCAGGCGACAGCCTTGACGATGTCCCCGGAGCGGCCCATCGCCCCGTCGGCGATCACGTGCACGTAGCGCCCGCCGGACTCGTCCATGTAGTCGCGCCGGGCAGCCGCGACGTCGGCGACCGCGGTGGCCATGGGGACCCGCACGCCGAGCACGTCGGCGGTGGTGTGGGTCGCCCCGCCGCCGAAGCCGACGAGGACGCCGGCCGCACCGGCGCGCATCAGGTGCAGCGCCGCGCGGTAGGTCGCGACACCGCCGACGATCACGGGCGCGTCCAGGGAGTAGATGAAGTCCTTGAGGTTGAGCGCCTCGGGGCCGTGGCTGACGTGCTCGGCGGACACGGTGGTGCCGCGGACCACGAACAGGTCGACGCCTGCGCGCAGCACGATCGGGGCCAGCTCCGGGACCCGGTTGGGCGGCAGCGAGCCGGCCACCGTGACCCCGGCCGCGCGGATCGTGGCGATCCGCTCGGCGACCAGGTCGGGCTGGACCGGGGCGGCGTACAGCTGCTGCATCCGCGCGTTGGCCTGCGGCTCCGGCAGCGCGCAGATCTCCTCGAAGGCTGCGGTCGGATCCTCGTAGCGGGTCCACAGGCCCTCGAGGTTGAGCACACCCAGTCCGCCGAGCTTGCCCAGGGCGATGGCGGTCTCCGGGGAGATCACGGAGTCCATGGGAGCGCCGATGATCGGGGTGTCGAAGCGGTAGGCGTCGATCTGCCAGGCGGTGCTCACTAGCTCCGGGGCGCGGGTGCGCCGGCTCGGCGCGATCGCGATGTCGTCGAACGACAGCGCGGAGCGACCGCGCTTGCCCAGGCCGATCTCGATGTCACTCATGGGTGTCCTCCTGCGCCCGGGCCTGCCCCGCGCGCGTCAGCGGCCGTGGTAGTTGGGGGCCTCGACGGTCATCTGGATGTCGTGCGGGTGGGACTCCTTGAGCCCGGACGCGGTGATCCGGACGAACTTCCCGCGTTCGTGCAGCTGCGGGATCGTGTGGGCGCCCACGTAGAACATGGACTGGTGCAGCCCGCCGATGAGCTGGTGGGCCACCGCCGACAGCGGACCCCGATAGGGCACCTGCCCCTCGATGCCCTCGGGGACGATCTTCTCGTCGGTGGACACGTCGGCCTGGAAGTAGCGGTCCTTGGAGTAGGAGATCCGCCCGCGGGAGGCCATGGCCCCCAGGGATCCCATGCCCCGGTAGTGCTTGAACTGCTTGCCGTTGACGAAGACCAGGTCGCCCGGCGACTCGTCGCAGCCGGCCAGCAGCGAGCCCAGCATCACCGCGTCCGCGCCAGCCACCAGCGCCTTGGCGATGTCGCCGGAGTACTGCAGCCCGCCGTCGCCGATGACGGGAACGCCGGCCGGACGGCAGGCGCGGGACGCCTCGAAGATCGCGGTGACCTGCGGCACGCCCACCCCCGCCACCACGCGGGTCGTGCAGATGGAGCCGGGCCCCACGCCGACCTTGACCGCGTCGACGCCGGCCTCGACGAGCGCCTGGGCCCCGGCCCGGGTGGCGACGTTGCCCCCGATCACCTGGACGTGGCGGGTCGCCGGGTCCGCCTTGAGCCGAGCCACCATCTCCAGGAGCAGGCGGGCCTGCCCGTTGGCGGTGTCGGCGACCAGCACGTCGACACCGGCCTCCACCAGGGCGGCCGCCCGCTCCCACGCGTCGCCGTAGAAGCCGATGGCGGCACCCACCCGGAGCCGGCCGTCCGCGTCCTTGGTGGCGAGGGGGTACTTCTCGCGCTTGACGAAGTCCTTGACGGTGATCAGGCCGGTCAGCCGCCCCGCGGCGTCGACCAGCGGCAGCTTCTCGATCTTGTGCAGCGCCAGCAGGGCGGCGGCCTCGTCCCGGGTGATGCCCTCCCGGGCCGTCACCAGGGGCATCGGGGTCATCACCTGGTGGACCAGCGTGATCGGGTAGGCCTCGAGCGGCAGGAAGAGCAGGTCCCGGTTGGTGACGATGCCCAGCAGCACCCGGTCCTCGTCAACCACCGGCAGCCCCGAGACCCGGTACTGCCCGCACAGCTCATCGAGCTCGGACACGGTCGCCGTCGGCGCCACGGTCAGCGGGGAGGAGATCATCCCGGACTCGCTGCGCTTGACCAGGTCGACCTGCTTGGCCTGCTCGGCGATCGACAGGTTGCGGTGCAGCACGCCGATGCCACCCTGGCGCGCCATCGCGATGGCCATCCGGGCCTCGGTCACCGTGTCCATCGCGGCACTGACCAACGGGACGGCCAACTCGACCTCGCGGGTCAGCCGGGTGGTGGTGTCGACCTCGGAGGGCACCACGTCGGTCTCCTCCGGCAGGAGCAGGACGTCGTCGAAGGTCAGCCCGAGGTACCCGAACTTCTCCTGCGCGGCCTGGCGGTCTGCGTCGTCGAACACGTGCTGCCCCTCTCCCGGTGACCGGGATCAGGGTATCCGGCCCGGGCGAGCGCCGACGACACGCCGTCCACAGCGGTCAGCTCAACAGCCCCCAGCGGAACCCCAGGGCCACGGCCTGCGCCCGGTCCGCGGCGCCCATCTTGCGGAACAGCCGGCGGGCGTGGGTCTTGATGGTGTCCTCGGACAGGTAGAGCTCACGGCCGATCTGGGCGTTGGACTTGCCCCGGGCCATTCCCTCCAGCACCTCCAGCTCACGGCTGGTCAGCGCGGGTACCCCGGGCTGTGGTCGCACCGGCAGCGGGACGACATTGGTCGTGGCGACCTGGCTGGCCGTCGTGGCCAGGCTCAGGACTGTCGCGGTCTCCTCGCGGGAGGCGTCCTTGGGCATGTAGCCGCGGGCGCCGGCAGCCAGCGCTGCGGACACCCCGTCCGCATCCTCGCCCATGGTCAGCATCACCACGACCGCGCTGGGGTGCGCGGCCAGCAGCCGACGGGTCGCCTCGACGCCCCCCATCCCCGGCATGCGCACGTCCATGAGCACGACGCTGGGCCGCTCCAGCGGGAAGCGGGCCAGCACCTCCTCGCCGGACCCCGCCGAGCTCACCCGCTCGATGCCGGGCACCGACGACACGGCCCGGCGGATCGCCTCCCGAGCCAGCGGGGCGTCGTCGCACACCAGGACTGTGGTCATGGCCTCCTCCTTCGAGGGATTCTTCGGCAGGTGCGCATGACCGACTTGAGCAGGCTCGCGCGAGTGGGGGATCACCACCCGCTCGGAGCATGCACCGGCGGCGGCGGTCACCCGGACAGCTCAGGCCAGCAGGGCCGCGACGTCGGGCCGGGCCAGGAACGCGGGCCCAGCCGCCTCCGGCAGCTCCGGGAGCAGTCCCTCGAGGACCTCCCGCGCCGCGCGCCGGTCCCGCGCCGAGGCATCGGGATCGCGCCGGGCCCGCAGGGCCGCGAGCAGGGCGCGGCTGGGCCAGGACAGCGGCAGCGCCGCCAGCGCCTCGGCCAGCACCGCCGCCCGGGCCAGCGCCGCCACCGCACCGTCGGAGTCACCCTGGGCGGCTGCGGCCGCACCGGCCAGCAGCAGACCCTGGGCCACCTGCCGCGGGGCCGCAGACCGCTCCGCGGCCGCGACGGCGCGCTGGGCGGCCGCCAGCGCCCGGGCGGGATCACGCTCGAGCAGGGCGAGATCGCCGCGGACGATGTCCAGGCGGATCGCCTGGCGCCACCACTGGGGAGCGGCGTCGAGCAGGGCCTGGGCCCGCTGGATCGCCTCGAGCGCGGCGCCGGTCTCGCCGAGGGCGACTGCATCGGCGGCCAGCCCCGCCCACGCCTCGACCTGCGCCTCCGGGCTGTCCGCAGCGATGTCCAGGGCCGCGGCATCCCAGTCCCGGGCGGTGGCCGCGTCGCCGAGCTGGCGGTGCACCGCGGCGATCGCGGAGGCGGCCAGGGAGCGCAGGGACCCCGGCAGCGCACCGTCGCCGCACAGCACCGAGAGATCCGCAGCGGCCAGCCCGTACCGGCCCATCGACGTGCGGCACACGCCCAGCAACCAGCCTGCGCGGCCACGCGCCGCGGGATCGCCGCACTCCTGCGCGAGGGCCGCCGCGCGCTGCAGCGCCGCGACCCCATCAGCCGGGGCGTCCAGGAAGGCCGCCCGCTCGCCGATGGCCAGCAGTCCCGCCAGCTCGTCGCCCACGGACGAAGCGTAGGTCACAGGCCCATCGCGGCGCTCACTGCCGCGACCGCGCCCTCCAGGTCCCCCGGACGGGGGATCCGCGCGCGCATCGGCGGCCACCCGGGACCTCCGAGCATCACCAGGGGAGCCGGGCGCAGCGCCGGCAGCTCGGGGTGCCACGTGGTGGGCATCTGCGCCCACAGGAACACCACGGGCGGGCCCAGGCGCACCACCGCGTCGACCAGCGCGTCGTGGGGGGTGCGTGCCCCGATGAGGTGGCAGCGGATGCCGCGGTCGGCCAGGGCCGCCTGCAGCGCCTGCAGGGGCAGGTCGTGCAGCTCCCCGGGAACGCTGGCCAGCAGCACGGGACGGTCGTTTCGGGGCCGGGACAGGCTCGCCGCGTGGGCCGCCAGGACCCCTGTGACGACCATGGAGAACGAGTGCTCGACCTCGACCCCGACGCCCGTGGCCTCCCAGCGGTCCCCGAC
>JBDHZV010000089.1:0-11810 GCA_039812125.1 Candidatus Nanopelagicales bacterium | reverse complement strand
AAGGCGAGCACCACCAAGGCGAGCACCACCAAGGCGAGCACCGCGAAGGCGACCCGGGTCACGGCGACGGCCGCGAAGTCGGTACCGACGTCGTAGGCGGATCCCGCGCACGTGTGGACGCCACCGGACCGATGTCGGGGTGCATGGGTAGGGTTCGGGCATGGCTGGGGCGTTCGTGGTGCTCGAGGGTGGCGACGGCGCGGGGAAGTCGACCCAGGCCGCGGCGCTCGCCGAGGCGCTGCGCGCGTTGGGCTTCGACGTCGTCACCACTCGCGAGCCAGGCGGCACCGCCGTCGGTGAGCAGGTCCGGCAGACGCTGCTTGGTGCGGGAAGTGAAGGAATGGGAGCGCGCACGGAGGCGCTGCTCTTCGCGGCGGCGCGTGCCGAGCACGCCCGCCGCCTGATCCGACCCGCCCTGCATCGGGGCGCTGTCGTGATCTCGGACCGCTATGTCGACTCCTCGATCGCCTATCAGGGTGCGGCCCGGGGACTGGGCGAGGGCGTCGTCGCCGAGTTGAACGACTGGGGCACGCAGGGCCTGGACCCGGATCTGACCGTGGTGCTGGATGTGGACCCGAGCGTCGGGCTGAGCAGGGCCGGTGACGCCAACCGCATGGAGGCCGAGCCGGAGCGGTTCCATCGCCTGGTCCGGGAGTCCTTCCTGCGCCGCGCGTGCGCCGACCCCCTTCGCTACCTGGTGGTCCCCGCGGGCACGTCCCGGGAGGATGCCGCGGCCGCTGTCCTGGCGGCGGTGCTGCAGGTGCTCGGTGGCGACCCCGAAGCCGGCCGCGAAGCCGGCCGCGGAGCCCAGGACAGCCGCGGCCGGGGCGACGGTCGGGCCGCGGCGGCGCCCACGATCCCGACGGGCGCCACATGATGACGGAACTGGCGACCCCCGCGCCGACGGAACTGGCGACCCCCGCGCCGACGGCACTGTGGGGGGCCGTCGTCGGCCAGCCTGTGGCCGTGGGCCGGCTGCAGGCGGCTGCCGTGGACGCCGCAGCGGTCCGGCGCGGGGAACCGGGGCCGTCGATGACGCACGCCTGGCTGCTGACCGGCCCTCCCGGGTCGGGCCGCTCCACGGCGGCCCGGGTGTTCGCCGCAGCGTTGCAGTGCCCGTCCGGGGGCTGCGGCACCTGCCCGACCTGCCGCCAGGTGCTGGCGGGCGGCCACCCCGATGTGGAGCAGTTCACTCCCGAGAAGCTGCAGATCACGGCCGAGGAGGCCCTGGAGCTCATCCGCCGGGCGGCGATGACGCCGATCGAGGGCCGCTGGAACGTGCTGGTCGTGGAGGACGCCGACCGGCTCAACGACGTGTCGGGCAACGCGTTGCTCAAGGCCCTGGAGGAGCCCAGCCCGCGGACGGTCTGGGTGCTGTGTGCCCCGACCGTCGAGGACGTCCTGCCCACGATCGCCTCCCGGACCCGGGAGGTGCGGCTGCGCACCCCCACAGCCCGCCAGGTCGCCGACGCCCTGGTCACCCGGGAGGGCATCGACCCGGCGCTGGCCGGGTTCGCGGCCCGTGCCGCCCAGGGCCACATCGGTCGGGCCCGCGCCCTGGCTCGCGACGAGCAGGTGCGGCGGCGCCGACGGGAGGTCCTGACGATCCCGCTGGGCCTGCGGGACCTGTCCAGCTGCTTCGTGGCGGCGCAGAACCTGCTCGACACCGCCTCGGCCGATGCGGCCGCGCTCACCGACGTCCAGGACGCCGCGGAGCTCTCCGAGCTGATGCGTGCCTACGGCGAGGGCGCGTCGGGCGCGATGGCTGCCCGGGTACGGCGCACCGCCTCCGCGGCGACCCGCGACCTCGAGGCTCGGCAGAAGTCCCGGCGCACCCGCACGGTTCGCGACCAGCTCGACAGGGCGCTGGTCGACCTGCTGGGCCTCTTGCGCGACGTGCTGACCGTGCAGGTGGGTGCCGGCGTCGATCTCATCAACGACGAGATGCGCCCCGACGTCGAGCGGCTCGCCGCCCACAGCGACGTGGCCGCCACGATGTCGCGGATCAGGGCAGTGGAGCACGCTCGACTGGCGATCGCGGCGTCGGTGGCCCCGCTGCTGGCCCTCGAGGCCCTCATGGTGGCGCTGGTCGAGGGCTCCTGAGCGGCCGGTCGCCGCCCCCTTCCCGGCGGTGGCCGGGGTGTCAGCACCGGGCTTACCCTTGAGGCGTGCCCACGCCCTCTCCCTCGCAGCCGAGCGGCGGCCGGGGGTTGGACAGGGCGGTCCAACTGGGCATGGACCTCCTGCGCAGTGCCCGGGAGGCAGCCCGTGCGAACGCGTCAACACCCTCCCGGGAACGACGCATGCTCGAGGAGCACCGGCTGGCCGTGGCCCGCTACGACAGCGAGGTCCGGCGGCACCACGGCAGGGTCGCGGGGCTGAAGGCAGCGGCCGTCGCCGGGGGGACCGGGGCCGTCGCATTCGGGGTGCCGGCCCTGGCTTCGGCCGGCAGCGGTGGGGCGGCGGAGGTGGCCGTGCTGGCCACGATGGCCGCGGGCAGCGCTGCGTTCGGTGTGAGTCGGCTGCGCCGGGCCCGCGATGTCCAGGCCCACCCACCCGCTCCCGTCCTGCCGCCGCTGCCGCCCGCCCGGCTGCGCCCGGGCGCCCGAGGTGCCGAGCAGGCCGACCGCGTCGCGGCCGCGCTGCTGCACCTCTACGACCTGATCCCGGCGGTGGGCCGCCTGCATCAGCCGGCCGGGTCCGAGCTGGCCCGGGCGGTGGCCCAGGTCGAGCCGTTGCTGCGCGGCCAGGTGGAGCGTCTCGCGTCGCTGGACCGCATCGAGTGGGAGATGCCGGGCTCGCGGGCGGCCCAGGCTGCGGTGGCCTCGGGTGGTGAGGTCGCGGCCCGCCTGCGGGCGGGCGCGGACGCGCTCGAGGACCTCATCGCCGCGGCGGCGCGGATGCTCGCCGCCCCCGACATCGCCGACGGGGTCACGGACGTGCTGTCCCCGGCGATCGACTCGCTGGAGGCCTTCACCGCCGGCTTGCATGCGGCGAACGCCGCCCGATGGCCCACCGGGTAGTGTCACCGGGACGCTCCGGTGCGCCGTGCGGTGCCCGGGAGACAGGAGTGCCCCCGTGATCGGTTCCCGCCCCCGCGCGCTCTTAGCCGTGCTCGCGGTCGTCCTGCCCGTTGCGGCCTGCGGCCCGTTCGCCTCGGATCCGCAGCCATCGGGGACCCCGGCATCGTCCTCGTCGAGCAGTCCCGCCGCCCCCGACCCGGCCCTGGCGCGCTACTACTCCCAGGCCCTGGACTGGACCTCCTGCGCCTCGGGCTACCAGTGCGCCACCCTGACCGTCCCCGTCGACTACGCCAGGCCGGAGGCCGGGGACACCTCGATCGCGGTCACGAGACGGCGATCGAAGGGCGCCACCAGCTCGTTGGTGGTCAACCCGGGCGGACCTGGTGGCAGCGGCGTCGAGTACGCGCAGGTCGCCCAGTTCGTGATCGGCCCGAGCGTGCGCAAGGCCTACGACATCGTGGGGTTCGACCCGCGTGGTGTCGCCGGCTCCGACCCGGTGCACTGCCTGTCCGACGCCGAGCTGGACGAGCTGTTCGCCGCCGACGGGACCCCCGACGACCCGGCCGAGGTCGCCGAGGTGGCTCGGGTGTCCGGCGAGGTGGGTCCGGGCTGCGCGGCGGGATCGGCCCGGCTGGCTGGGCACGTGGACACCGTGTCCGCGGCGCGGGACATGGACATCCTGCGCGCCGCCCTCGGTGACGAGCAGCTGACCTACCTCGGCAAGAGCTACGGGACGCTGCTCGGCGCGCAGTACGCGGACCTGTTCCCCAGCCGGGTCGGGCGCATGGTGCTCGACGGGGCGCTGCCGGGCAACCTCGACGGTGACCAGATCACCCACGACCAGGCGGTCGCCTTCGATGTGGCCCTGCAACGCTTCGTCGCCGACTGCGTGACCCAGGATGACTGCCCGCTGCCCTCCGAGGCCGACGCCGCCATGGCCCGGGTGCGCCAGTTCATCGACGACCTCGACGCCCACCCCCTCCCCGGTATCGGCGACCGCACGCTGAACCAGGCGCTCGGGACGTACGCGATCCTGACGGCCCTCTACGACTGGCAGTTCGGCTGGCCGCAGCTGCGCTACGGGCTGGAGGCGGCGTTCGAGGGCGACGGCAGCGTGCTCCTGGACATGGTCAACGACGCCGTCAAGCGCGAGGCCAACGGCACGTACGAGGACAACGGCAACGAGGCCTTCTTCGCGGTCTCCTGCCTGGACCGGCCCAGCAGCGGTGGCGTCGACCACGTCGAGGAGCTGGCCCGACAGTGGGCGCAGGACGCCCCGGTCTTCGGCGAGTACCTGGCGTGGGGGACCCTGCCCTGCGCCGGTTGGCCGCTGACCCCCGAGGCCCCCGCGGGCCAGCCCCGGGTGCTGCGCGCCGAGGGGTCGGCGCCGATCCTGGTGGTGTCCACCCGCTACGACCCGGCCACCCCCTACCAGTGGGGGGTCACCGTGGCCGACCAGCTGGCCAACGCGGGGCTGCTCACGTTCGAGGGGGACGGCCACACCGGGTACATGGCCGGCTCGACCTGTGTCGACCGGGCGGTCGACGCGTACTACCTGTCCGGGACGATGCCCGCCGAGGGCGCCACCTGCCAGCCCGACCCGGTCAGCGACGGCGGCTTCTGAGTCGGGGCTACTGCTCGCCCAGGGAGCGCAGGTACGCCCCATATCCGCTCTTCATGAGCGGCTCGGCGAGCGCGTGCAATTCGTCCGCGGAGATCCACCCGTTGCGCCAGGAGATTTCCTCGAGGCAGGCGACTTTGACTCCCTGTCGTTCCTCCATCACCCGAACGTAATGGCCGGCGTCGTGCAGGCTCTCGAAAGTGCCGGTATCCAGCCAGGCGGTGCCGCGGGGCAGGACGGTCACGGCCAGGCGCCCCTCGGCCAGGTAGTGCTGGTTCACCGCCGTGATCTCCAGCTCGCCGCGGGCGGACGGCCTGATGCCGCGGGCCACCTCCACGATGTCGGGTCCGTAGAAGTACAGGCCGGGGACGGCGTAGCTGGACCGTGGGTGGGCCGGCTTCTCCTCCAGGGAGATGGCCCGACCCTCGGCGTCGAACTCGACCACGCCGTACTGGGTGGGGTCGGCGACCCGGTACGCGAAGATGTGCCCGCCCTGTGTGTCCCGCAGGCCGGACAGCTGCCGACCGAGCCCGGCGCCGTGGAAGATGTTGTCGCCGAGCACCAGGGCGGCGGAGTCGCCGGCGAGGAACTCCTCGCCGAGCAGGAACGCCTGCGCGAGGCCCTCGGGGCGCTCCTGCACGACGTACTCGAAGCGCACCCCCAGCTCCGCCCCACTGCCGAGCAGGCGCCGGAACGAGGCCTGGTCCTCCGGCGTGGTGATGATCAGGATCTCCGGGATCCCGGCATTCATCAGGGTGGCAATCGGGTAATGCACCATCGGTTTGTCATAGACCGGCAGTAACTGCTTGCTCACGCCCCGCGTAATTGGCCAGAGCCGACTTCCCGTTCCACCTGCGAGCACGATGCCCTTCATGAAGGAAGTCAATCATGCGTTCAACCGTCGGTACACTTTGACGTGAGTGGACCACTCCTGCGATCTCGTGAAAGGCCCACGATGCGACTGCTCGTCACCGGCGCAGCCGGGTTCATCGGCTCCAACTACGTGCGGCAGCAGCTTGCCGACGCCTACCCCGAGACGGCTGGCGCCGACGTCACCGTGCTGGACAAGCTGACCTACGCCGGCTGCCTGGCGAACCTCGACCCGGTGGCCGACTCGCCCCGGTACCGGTTCGTGCAGGGCGACATCTGCGACGCCGAGCTCCTGGCCGACCTGCTGCCCGGCCACGACGCCGTGGTGCACTTCGCCGCCGAGTCCCACGTCGACCGCTCCATCACGGGTGCGGCGGACTTCGTGCTGACCAACGTGCTGGGCACGCAGACGCTGCTCCAGGCGGCCCTGAACGCCGGGGTGTCCCGGTTCGTCCACGTGAGCACCGACGAGGTGTACGGCTCGATCGAGACCGGCTCGTGGGACGAGGCCCGTCCGCTGGAGCCGAACTCCCCGTACAGCGCATCCAAGGCGGGCTCTGACCTGCTGGCCCGGGCCTACGCACGCACGTTCGGCATGGACGTCTCGATCACCCGGTGCTCGAACAACTACGGGTACTACCAGTTCCCCGAGAAGGTCATCCCGCTGTTCGTGACCAACCTGATCGACGGCCTGCAGGTCCCGCTGTACGGCGAGGGCCGCAACGTCCGGGACTGGCTGCACGTCGACGACCACTGCCGCGGTATCAACCTGGTCCTGGCCAAGGGTCGCTCCGGGGAGACCTACAACATCGGCGGCGGCACGGAGCTGACCAACATCGAGCTGACCGAGCAGCTGCTGGCTGCAATGGGCGTCGGCTGGGAGATGGTCCGCCGGGTGCCCGACCGCAAGGGCCACGACCTGCGGTACTCGGTGGACATCACCAAGATCGCCGAGGAGCTCGGGTACGCCCCGCAGGTCCCGTTCGAGCAGGGGCTGGCCGAGACGATCGCCTGGTACCGCGACAACGAGGCGTGGTGGCGCCCGCTCAAGGAAGCGAAGCCCCCGCTGTGAGCCGCTGGCTGGTTGTCGGCGCCAACGGCATGCTCGGCCACGACCTCATGGAGGTCGTGGCCGCAGCCGGGCACCAGGTGGTCGGGCTGGACCTGCCGGACATCGACATCACGCAGGCCGCGTCCGTGGCTGCTGCCCTGGACCGGGTGGCCCCGGATGTCGTGGTCAACGCCGCGGCCTACACCGCTGTGGATGCCGCCGAGAGCAACGAGGACCTCGCACTGCGGGTCAACGGCACGGGTCCGGGGGTGCTGGCCCAGGCGGCGGCCGTCCGCCCCGGTGTCCGCCTCGTGCACATCAGCACCGACTACGTCTTCGCCGGGGACGCAGCCACCCCCTACGCCGAGGATGCCGCCCCGGCGCCCCGGTCGGCCTACGGGCGGACCAAGGCGGCCGGCGAGGCCGCCGTCCTCGACGCGCTGCCGGACCGCGGGACGATCGTGCGCACCGCGTGGTTGTACGGCGTGCACGGCCCGAACTTCGTGCGCACCATGCTCGCGCTGGAGGCCACCAGGCCAGGGGTGTCGGTGGTCGACGACCAGCGGGGCCAGCCGACCTGGAGCCACGACCTGGCCGAGCAGATCGTCGCCCTGGTCGACTCCGGCGCTCCGGCGGGGGTCTACCACGGCACCTCGTCAGGGGAGACCACCTGGTTCGGGTTCACCCGCGAGATCTACCGGCTGATCGGGGCCGATCCCGACCGGGTCCAGCCCACGACCACGGCCGCGTTCCCCCGCCCGGCACCGCGTCCGGCGTACTCGGTCCTCGGCCACGACCGCTGGGCCGAGGTCGGGCTTGCGCCGATCCGGGACTGGCGCGAGGCCCTGGCGCAGGCCCTGCCGCTGCTGCGGGGGACCGACCCCGCCTGATCGCCCGGGACCTCGACCGGGACCGTTGCCCGGTGCTCCGCTCCTGAGTACTTTGGAAAGGCTTTCCTATCCGAGTGCAAGGAGGCGCGGGATGGCGGGCGAGGAGACCAGGGGTTTCGACTCCCCTGACGAGGTCCTGGAATTCCCCCTGGGCAGGGGCGAGGTCGTCACCATCGGGGGCGGCAAGGTGATGCGGATCACGGTGCAGCCGGGATGGCGCTGGTCGGAGCACCTCAAGCCGACCGTGGGGACGCAGTGGTGCGAGGCGCCGCACTTCCAGTACGTGGTGGCGGGCCGGATCGCGGGCCAGATGGCCGACGGCACACCGTTCGAAGCCAGCGCCGGGGATGTGAACATGCTGCCCCCGGGCCACGACGCCTGGGTCGTCGGGGACGAGCCGGTCGTCGTGATCGACTGGGGCGGCGCCCACGTGTGGGGTCGGACGGCCAGCACCTGATCCGCAGGCGGGGATCGCGCGGGCGGTCGTGCTCGCTGACCGGGCAGTGCCGCCGGGGTCTCAGCTCCGCAGCGTGGCCCGGAAGGCCTGCGTCGCCTCCCAGGTCGGCAGCCGGCCCGCAGCGGCGGCCTCGGCCAGCGTCGGGGCCTTCGCGTCCTTGGCGGACAACTCGAACGGGGCGTCCCCGAGGCCCCAGTCGATCCCGATCGCGGGGTCCAGCGGGTGCACCTCGTGCTCGCGCGACGGGGCGTACCCCGCGCTGCACAGGTAGACGACGGTCGACCCGTCCTCGAGGGCAGCGAAGCCGTGCCCGAGACCCTCTGACAGGTAGACCGCCCGACGGTCCTTCTCGTCGAGGCGGACGGCCTCCCACGCCCCGAAGGTGGGGGACCCGACCCGGATGTCCACGATCACGTCCAGGACGGCGCCGCGCACGCAGGTGACGTACTTGGCCTGCCCCGGCGGGATGTCGGCGAAGTGGATGCCGCGCACCACACCCCGTGCCGACACCGAGCAGTTGGCCTGCGCCAGATTCAGCGGGTGGCCCACGGCCTCGGTGAACGCGGGCTCCTTGAACCACTCGAGGAACGCGCCCCGGTCGTCGCCGAAGATGCGCGGGGTCATCACCCAGGCGCCCTCGATGCTCAGCGGTTGGATCTGCACCTCTCAAGGGTAACCGGGCGTGATCGATGCCCGTGACCGTCCGCAGCCCCACGCCGGGGGCCTCCCCGGGCGGGGAGGCGAGCCTGCTGGGCGTGCTCTAGTACACTGTGCGGGCCGGTCACGCCGGCGAGGCCGCCTTAGCTCAGGGGTAGAGCAACGCACTCGTAATGCGTAGGTCCAGGGTTCGAATCCCTGAGGCGGCTCCACCGAAGAAGTCCCGGGACGTGCGCGCTCCGGGACTTCGTGCGTCGGGGGCGGGTCCTCGTGCGTCAGGGTCCGCTTCCTGGGCCCCCACCCGCAGAGCGTGGAGCCGGGCACCTGACATCCCGCACGGGCGCCGGGTGACAACCCTGCATGCCCGACAACCCTGCATGCCCATTGGGGGTTTGGGCGCTCCTCGGCGGCGTCTGCTGCCAACCTCGCGTGCGTTGTGGGGGGTATACCGTCCCTTCAGGTGGGCCATAACCCCCAATACCCCCGCGAGGCTCGTAGAGGCAGGGCGCCGTCGGTGCCATAACCCCCAGAACGCCCGCAGGGTTGGGGTGGGACCGGCGCTGCAGCGCTGCCGGGTTGAGTCGGGGTGGGGCCGGGGCTGACGGGGTTGGGGCGCCCGCTGCAGGGACGCCGGCATCTGCTGGGGCGGCGCCATGAGCGCCACCCCAGGGACGGGCAAGCCAGTCGAGCCGGAGAACCGGCCGACCGTCGCCGGCACCACCGCGCTGGCGGCCGCGCTGGACCGACGACGAGCTCACGGCGCAGCCGCAGCACGGCGTCGTCCACCGCAACCGACCCTCGGCGCAGCGGACGACCGGGGCCAGCAGGTCGGGGGTACCGGGCGTGGCGGGGGCGGCGGGTGCGGCGGGTGCTGCGGGCGTTGCGGGGGCGGCGGGTGCGGCGGGTGCGGCGGGGGCCGCGGGTGCTCCGGGACCTTCGCCTCTGGCTGGCCGCTGACTGCCCGGCCGACGATCGAGCGTGGCTGCCGCCTCGGTCATCGAGACCCACATCTCGGTGCTGCTCCTGGCGGGTGATCGTGTCTACAAGGTGCGCAAGCCGGTGACGACGGCGTTCCTGGACTTCTCGACCCGGCAGAGCAGGCTCGAGGACTGCCGGCGAGAGGTCGCCCTGAACCGCCGGCTGGCCCCCGACGTGTACCTCGGGGTGCACGACCTGGTCGACGAGTCCGGCCATCCTGTCGAGCACGTGGTGGTGATGCGGCGCCTGCCCGATGCCCGCCGCCTGGCCACCCTGGTTGCCGACCCGGGGTTCGACCGGGCCGACCTCGTCGGCGTCGCGCGGGTGCTGGCGGCGTTCCATGAGCGCGCCGAGCGCTCGCCGGAGATCGACCGCATGGGATCGGCCGAGCACCTGCGGCGCCTGTGGACGACGAACCTCGACGAGATGGGGCGCATCCCCGGGCTGCCGGTTGCCGCCGGTGAGCTCGAGCGGCTGCTGACCGCCGGGCTCGCGTACCTGGACGGGCGCCAGCCGCTGCTGGCGGAGCGGGTGCGGCGGGGTCGGATCGTCGACGGGCATGGCGACCTGCTCGCCGAGGACGTGTTCTGCCTTGCTGACGGACCGAGGATCCTCGACTGCCTCGAGTTCGACGCGGCGCTGCGCCAGGGCGACGTGCTCTACGACACGGCGTTCCTGGCGATGGACCTCGAGCGGCTGGGTCGGCCCGACCTGGCGCGGGCCTTCCTCGACGCGTACCGGGAGTTCACGGCGCAGACGCATCCGGCCTCGCTGGAGCACTGGTACGTCGCCTACCGTGCCCTGGTGCGTGCGAAGATCGCCGGCCTGCGAGCCGCGACGGGGGACGCCGGCGCCGTCGGCCAGGCCCGGGACCTCACCGACCTCGCCGCCCGGCACCTCGCCGCCGCGACCGTGCGGCTGGTGCTGGTCGGAGGATTGCCCGGCAGCGGCAAGACCACCCTGGCCGCGGGTCTGGCCGAGCTGGAGGGTTGGACGCTGCTGCGCTCCGACGAGGTCCGCAAGGAGCAGGCGGGGCTGGGCCACGACACGGACGCCAGCGCCACGCCCTTCGCCGGGATCTACACCGCTGCGGGCACCGCCGACACCTACGACGGCCTGCTGCACCGCGCCGGTCTGGCCCTCGGACTGGGCGAGTCCGTCGTGCTGGATGCCACGTGGCTGGACCCCGCCCATCGGGACGCCGCTCGTGCCCTGGCCGCCGCCCACCACGCCGAGCTGCACGAGCTGTGCTGCGTGGTGCCGCTCGACGTGGCCCGATCGCGGCTCTTGAGCCGTCGCCGGCGGGGCGGGGACACTTCGGACGCGACACCCGAGGTGCTCGATGCCCTGGCCGCGCGGGCGACGGTGCCCTGGCCCGGCGCCGCGGTGGTGGACGCGCGGGGACCCGCCCCGGACGTCCTCGTCGGGGCGAGGCGACTGATCGGCGGCGCACCGCGACGGTGAGGTTCCGTGCGCGGCGCAGGCCCGGTCCCGCGCGCCGAGGCGCGGCGCGGGGCATGATGGGCCCGCCCGGGAGGTCGCCAGCGCGGCCGAGGAGCACGGGCCCTGACGAGGAGGACCGCACATGGCCGAGGACCTGACCCCCGCACCGGAGCCCGCCGAGGACGAGACGGTGGTAACGGCCGTCGGTGCCGCGGTGACCGACGGCGCCTACACGCTGTTCGTCGCGGACTTCGACGACACCGAGACCGCCTGGCAGGCCTACGAGGCGCTGAAGTCCGTCGAGGATGGCGCCACGGTGGCCATCGACGGCGTCGTGGTGGTCAAGCGTGAGCTGGACGGGCGGGTCGAGGTGCAGAAGGCCACCGACCACAGCACGCGCAAGGGCCTGACCTGGGGCCTGGTCGGCGGAGCGGTGCTGGGCATCATCTTCCCGCCCTCGATCATCGGCAGTGCCGCCGCGCTGGGCGTCGTCGGGGCCGCCGGGGGCAAGGTGCGTGAGGTCCACAACCGCAACAAGCTGGCCGACGAGCTCGACGCCTCGGTGATCCCGGGGCACTCGGCGATCGTGGCGCTGGTCTCCGACCCAGGGGCGGTGGAGATCCGCAAGGCGCTGGCCGCGGCCAACGCCATCGTGGAGTCGACGGTCGACCGGGTCGTCGCCCGCGACGTCAAGGCCGCCGCGAGGGCTGCGGAGGGGATGCCGGCCGACGACGCCGCTGGTGACGCAGGCGACGACGCGGCCCCGGCAGCGCCGGCCGTCGACGCGGCGCCCGACGCAGGGGCAGTGGACTCCGCACCC
>JBDHZV010000088.1:0-12260 GCA_039812125.1 Candidatus Nanopelagicales bacterium | reverse complement strand
GTCGGTCCGTTGCGGTGCTTGGCGACGATGAAGTCGGCCTCGCCGGCGCGGGGGGACTCCTTCTCGTAGGCGTCCTCGCGGTGCAGCAGGATGACCACGTCGGCGTCCTGCTCCAGCGAGCCGGACTCGCGCAGGTCGCTCATCATCGGCTTCTTGTCCTGGCGCTGCTCCGGGCCGCGGTTGAGCTGCGAGATGGCGATGACCGGGACCTCGAGCTCCTTGGCCAGCAGCTTCAGCGCCCGGGAGAACTCGGCGACCTCCTGCTGGCGGGACTCGACCCGCTTGCCCGAGCTCATCAGCTGCAGGTAGTCCACGATGACCAGGCGCAGGTCGTGCTTCTGCTTCAGCCGCCGGCACTTGGCCCGGATCTCCATCATCGACATGTTCGGGGAGTCGTCGATGAACAGCGGCGCCTCAACGATCGACCCCGACTTGCGGGCCAGCTTCTGCCAGTCCACGTCCGTCATGCCCCCGGAGCGCATGTGGGCCAGGGGCACCTGCGCCTCGGCCGACATCAGCCGCATCACGATCTCGTTGCGGGCCATCTCCAGCGAGAAGATGACGCTGGTCAGGCCGTTCTTGATGCTGGCCGAGCGGGCCAGGTCCAGCCCCAGGGTGGACTTGCCGATGGCGGGCCGGGCAGCCACGATCACCAGCTGTCCGCCGTGCAGGCCGTTGGTCAGGGCATCCAGGTCGGTGAACCCGGTCGGCACGCCGACCATCTGCCCACCATGGTTGGCGATGGCCTCGATCTCGTTCAGGGTCCCGTCGAAGATGTCGCGCAGCGGCAGGTAGTCCTCTGCGCTGCGCCCCGAGGTCAGCTCGTACACCTCCGCCTGCGCCCGGTCGACCAGGTCGAACACGTCGCCCTCGCCGGCGTAGCCCATCTGCACGATGCGGGTGCCCGCGGTGACCATGCGGCGCAGCACCGACCGCTCGGCGACGATGCGGGCGTAGTACGAGGCGTTGGCCGCGGTGGGGACCATCGACACCAGGGTGTGCAGGTAGGCCGCACCGCCGATCCGGGAGATCTCCCCCGACCGGGTCAGCTCCCCGGCCACCATCACCGCGTCGGCCGGCTCCCCGCGGCCGTAGAGGTCCAGGATCGCCGAGTAGATCGTCGCGTGCGCCGGGCGGTAGAAGTCCTCGTGCTTGAGCGACTCCACCACGTCAGCGATGGCGTCCTTGCTCAGCAGCATCGCACCCAGGACCGCCTGCTCGGCGGCCTGGTCGGCCGGCGGGGTCCGGTCGAACTCCGGCCCGCCGCCGACTGCCCTCTCGAGCTCAGCGATGCTCACCGGCGCCTCCTCGTGACCCTGTCTACACCAAGGGTCCGACATGTCCGGCCCAGCGCCAGAGGTGTCGTCCGACCGGCGCTGGGCCGCCCGACCCGCACGGGAACCTAGGCCCTCCCGAGCCCCCCGTACATACCCCCCTGTGCAGCCACCTGTGGACAACCTGTGCGACACGCCCACAGGCTCCATCCTCAGACTGTGGACAACTTGGGGACCCCCGCGGGGCGGCCCCGCCAATTGTGCCGCTGACCTGCACCGATGCGGAACCCGGCATGTGTGCGCAAGAAAGTCGGCAGGTGAATTGCGATACACGCCGTTAACCTGAAGCGGTCCTCCGGTTACGTCCTGTGCATCAGAATGCAACCCGTGAACGGGCTTCAGCAAGGGTTTTCCACAGGCCGACCAGCGCGCGTGACCATGGTGTGCACGGGTAACATCTGCCGCTCGCCGATGGCCGAGGCCATCCTCCGGGCCGCCCTGGCCGGCACTCCCAGCGAAGGTCTCGTGGTCGTCGACTCGGCCGGTACCCACCGTTACCACGTGGGTGAGGACGCCGATCCGCGGGCACTGCAGGCGCTGGGCGAAGCGGGGTACCCGGTGGCCCACCGGGCCCGCCAGTTCGACCCGCGCTGGTTCCCCGAGCGAGACCTGGTGCTGGCGATGGACTCCGGCCACGAACGCGACCTGCGAGCCCTCGCCCGGCGCACCGGCCACCCCGGCACCGACATCCGCGCCATCCGCCGCTTCGATCCCGAGGGACCCGGCGACGTCCCTGACCCGTACTACGACACGATCACCCAGTTCCGTGAGGTCCGCTCGATGCTGGAGCGGTGCATGCCCGGGCTCATCGCCCACCTCGACGGGCTCACCGCAGCCCGCTGACCCGTCATGTGGGCGGCAACCCGGCGCGGGCGGTCACCAGTTGCCGAAGACCCGCACCTTCGTGCCGTTGCCCACCCCGCCGCGCTGCAGCGCGTCGATGTCCTTGTGCAGCATCCGCACACAGCCGTGCGAGGCCGGGTAGGTCTTGACCAGGCGGTCCGTGGCCGAGCCGTGGATCGCCTGGCCGCCGGAGAACTGCATCGGCTTGTACATCCAGGCGTCGCGGTAGATCGTCGAGCGCCGCCACGTGTGGTGGGTCCGGAAGATCGTGAACGTCCCGGTCCGCGTCCGGTAGCCGGGCTTGCCGGTGGTGGCGGGCATGACCCGCTTGTAGGTGCGTGCCTTGGAGACCCAGAAGGCGGTCTGGCAGGTCCGCGAGACGTTCACCCCGGTGACCATCAGGGCCCGCGCCCTGGGCAGCCGGGACAGGCCCACGATGGCGCGTGACTCCGACGCCGAGGGCAGCGCCCGTCGGGCGGTGCGACCGACGATGGTGCGCCAGGCGCAGACCGCGCGCCTGGTCTTGGCGTCGTAGCGGCCGTTGACCGCGCCCACGGGAAGGCCCAGCCGGGACAGTGCCCGCTCCACCTGCAGCTGGGTCGGCTTGAGGACGGTCAGCGTCAGGGTCGCGGTGTCGGTGGCCCCGTGGCTGTCCCGGACCGTGTAGGTCACGCGATCCGTGCCGACGAACCCCGCGCGAGAGGCGTACCTGATGCGGGAGCCCGACACGGTGGCGCTGCCGTGACGGGCCCGGGTCACCTTCGCCAGGGTCAAGCCGTCCTTGTCCGGGTCGGAGTCGTTTGCCAGGACCGCGACCGTCACCGTCGACCCGGTCCGCAGGCTGCGCTTGTCGGCCCTGGCCACGGGGGCCCGGTTGGGCCTGGCGGTCACGGTGATCGTCGCCGTACCCTCCGCCTGACCATCGCGGCCGTCCTGGACCACGTAGGTGACGACCAGCGTGCCCACGAAGCTGGCGGCGGCCTTGACCACGAGCCTGCCCGAGGACACCGACACCGTCCCCCCGGAGCTGGGCGCTGCGGTCGCGGAGACCAGGGCGAGCGGGTCCCCGTCGGGGTCCGAGTCGTTGCCGAGGACGTCGAGGGTCAGCGACTCCCCGGAGTGCATCGCACCGGTGTCGGCCACGGTCGTCGGCGGCTGGTTGGCGACCTCGTCTGCGCGCGCCGGACCCCCGGTCACGAGCAGCGACATCGCCACCACCACCGCCGCCAGTGCGGTGGCAGGCGCGAACGGACGACGCACCGCCAGCAGCCCCCTGCCCATGCCTGCAGGGTGACACCGGCACGCAGGGCAGTCAACGCGGTCCGCCCGTTCAGCCGAACGCGTGACAGGGGCGGGTCCCCCGTGGGGAACCCGCCCCTGTCAGGGCTGCGGCGATCAGCCCGCGACGACCTCCAGGGTCACCGTCGCCGACACGTCCGGGTGAAGGACGACCGTGGCGGTGTGGGTGCCGACGGACTTGATCGGCGCGGTCAGCGTGACCTTGCGCTTGTCCAGCGCCGGACCGCCGGAGGCACGCACGGCCTCGGCGACGTCGGCGCCCCCGATCGAGCCGAACAGGCGGCCACCGGAACCCGCCTTGGAGACCAGCTTCACGGGCGCGCCCTCGAGCGCGGCCTTGATCTCCTTGGCGTGGTCCAGGTCACGCACCTGCCGGGCGCCGCGGGCGCGGCGGATCTGGGCGACCTGCTTCTCGCCGCCACGGGTCCACGCGACGGCGAAGCCGCGGGGCAGCAGGTAGTTGCGGGCGTAGCCGTCCTTGACCTCCACGACGTCCCCGGGGCTGCCGAGGCCCAGGACGTCGGACGTGAGGATGAGCTTCATCGTCGTTCTCCTGTCGTCAGGCTCAGCGAGCGGTGGACGTGTAGGGCAGCAGGGCGACCTCGCGGGCGTTCTTCACGGCCATCGCGATGTCCCGCTGGTGGCGGGTGCAGTTCCCCGTCACCCGACGGGCACGGATCTTCCCGCGGTCGGAGATGAACTTGCGCAGCAGCGGCACGTCCTTGTAGTCGACGGGCGCGACGCCCTCCTTGCAGAACGCGCATGCCTTCTTCTTGGGCTTGCGAATCACGGCCTTGGCCATCGTGGTGCTCCGTTCCTACGGATGCCCGGCGCGAAGCCGGGATGGTCATATGGGATGGGGCCGGCGAACCGGCCAGGGATCAGAAGGGGGGCTGGTCGTCCGCGCCGCCGAAGCCGCCGGACTGGTTGGACCAGGGGTCCTCGGCACGGCCACCGCCGTACCCGCCCCCGGAGAAGCCACCGCCCTGGGAGGACTGCCCACCGGAGAAGCCACCGCCCTCGCCGCCCCGGGAGACCCGGTTGACCTTGGCGGTGGCGTTCTTCAGCGCGGGACCGACCTCGTCGACGTCGCACTCCACCGAGGTGCCCTTGCCGCCTTCACGAGTCTCGTACTGGCGGACCTTGAGCCGACCGGTGACGATGACGCGCATGCCCTTGGTCAGCGACTCGGCCACGTTCTCCGCGTACTGCCGCCACACGGAGCAGCGCAGGAAGATCGTGTCGCCGTCGCGCCACTCGTTGGTCTGGCGGTCGAGGATCCGGTTCGTCGAGGCCACCGTGAAGTTGGCGACGGCCTGGCCGGACGGGGTGAACCGCAGCTCGGGATCGGCGGTGAGGTTGCCCACCACGGTGATCGGGATGTCACCGGCTGCCATGGCTGCTACCTCAGCTCCGGACGCATCACCTTGGTGCGCAGCACCGACTCGTTCAGCCCCAGCTGACGGTCGAGCTCCGACACCGCGGCCGGCGTGCAGGTGACATCGAGGACGGCGTAGATGCCCTCGGACTTCTTCTTGATGTCGTAGGCGAGGCGACGGCGGCCCCAGACCTCGACGGACCCGACCGTGCCACCGTCCTGGCGCACGACGTTCAGGAACGTGTCGAGGCTCGGCGCGACAGTGCGCTCCTCCAACTCGGGATCGAGGATCACCATGACCTCGTAATGACGCATGCTCAAGAACCCACCTCCTCTGGACTCAGGCGGCCGCGGTCCATCCGCGGCAGGAGGGTTGCTGCGTCCTGGACCCAGCCGTCCCCCGGGCCACAGGGTGCCGGAGGGGGCGCGACTCCCGTCACCGCCGTCCACAGGTCGGCGTGCACACGGGTGCCCAGAGGAGCACAGGCTACCGGCCGGCAACCCCGGGCGCGAAATCGCCGCCGGCACCCCTCATCCAGCGCCGACCACCACGCGGCCGGGGCCGGCCATCGCGGCGGCCAGCGTCGGTCCGCCGCGGGACCGCTCCGGCAGCCGGAGGGATCGCAACGGGTGCCAGCGGGTCGATAGCCTCACCCCCATGGCCCTGACCGTCGCGCGGATCACCGCGGAGCAGCACCTCGCGCATGTGGCCGCCAGGGCCCGCGGGACCGGACTGGTCAGCACGCTGCAGGTTCCCGCCTGGGGCGCCGTCAAGGCCGACTGGCGCCACGAGTCGATCGGCTGGTTCGACGGCGACGCCCTGATCGGCGCGGGGCTCGTGCTGTACCGCCAGGTCCCGCGGCTGCCCCGGTACCTGGCCTACCTGCCCGAGGGCCCCGACATCGACTGGCTGGGCGAGGGCCCAGCCGCGCGCGGGATCGAGGGGGCACCGGAGCAGGTCCATCCGCTGGCGGACTGGCTGGACCCGATGCTGGTCCACCTGCGCCGCAACGGCGCGTTCTCGGCCAAGGTCGGACCGCCCGTGTGGGCCCGGCGCTGGCATGCCCCCACGCTCAAGGACGCGATCGCCACCGGCAGTGCCACCGCGCTGCGCGACCTGCCCGCCGACGAGACCGACGGCCGCGCCCTGGCGGCCGCGGACGTCCTCGAGGCGCTCGGGTGGACCCAGCGCCCGGCCAGCGGGGCCGGGTTCGGCGACGTCCAGCCCCGGTACGTGTTCCAGGTGCCGCTGGCCGGGCGCACCGAGGCCGACCTCATGGGCGGGTTCAACCAGCTGTGGCGGCGCAACATCAAGAAGGCCGCCAAGGCCGGCGTCGAGGTTCGCCAGGGCGACGCCGAGGACCTGGCCACGTTCCACGAGATCTACGTCGAGACCGCCCACCGCGACCACTTCACCCCGCGCGGCCTGGCCTACTTCCAGCGGATGTGGCGGGCACTGCGCGCGGAGGACCCGGACCGCATCCGGCTGTACCTGGCCACCCACGACGGGACCTGCCACGCCGCCACGCTCTGGGTCAGGGTGAACCGGCACTGCTGGTACACCTACGGCGCCTCCACCACCGCGGGGCGGGACCTGCGACCCAGCAACGCCATCCAGTGGCAGATGATGCGCGACGCCATCGACGCCGGCGCCGAGGTCTACGACCTGCGTGGGATCGCCGACACGCTCGACCCCAGCGACCACCTGTTCGGCCTGCTCCAGTTCAAGGTCGGGACCGGGGGTTACGCTCAGGAGTACCTCGGGGAGTGGGACTATGCCATCCGGCCGGCCCTCACCCGGGCTTTCGAGGCGTACATGCGCCGCCGCTGAGCAGCCGCAGGACGGCAGGGGACATGAGCTTCATCATCACGATCGACACCGAGCGGTGGCAGGGCCACCAGGACTCGGTGCGCACCGCCGTGTCGGCCGTGGGCGCCGAGCTCGTGCCCGTGGCCAAGGGCAACGGGTACGGCGTGGGCAACGCCCGCCTGGCCGCCGAGGCCCGCCGCATGGGACTGCCCACGGTGGCCGTCGGCACGGTCCACGAGGCCGGCCCGCTGCTGGCCGCCGAGCCCGGGGTGGACGTCCTGGTCCTCGAGCCGATCACGCTGCACGCAGACGTCGACCGGCAGGCGTGGCGCGCGCTCGCGGCCTCGCCGGAGTCCCGCCGGGTCATCCACACCGTGGCCTCCCCGCAGGCCGCGGCGGACGTCGTGTCGCTGGCGAGCCCGCGGGCGCCACGGCGGGTCGTGCTCGAGGGGCTGACCTCGATGCGCCGGTTCGGGATGACCGAGGACCAGGTCGCCGCAGCCATCACGATGCTGGCGCCCCACCTGGCCAGCGGGGCGATCCTGCTCGAGGGCCTGGCACTGCACCTGCCGATCGCGACCCCCGAGCAGCCCCGGATCGCCTCGATGGCGATGCTCACGTCCGGGTCAGCGCCGGAGCCGGTCGTCGTCGGCTCTGCCCGGGTCCACGAGGTGGTGGCCTGGGGCCTGCTGTGGCCGACCCTGCTGGCGAACCTGTCGGGCGTCGACGAGGCCGGGGCGCTCTGGCTGAGCCACCTCGACGACCGCGAGAGCGCCGACGTCCGGGCGGCCCTGCCGGCCCTGCCGCTCCGGCTGCGGATCGGCACCCGGCTGTGGCTCGGGGACCGCGGTGCGCTGCGGGCCAGCGGGAGCGTCCTGGCGGTGCACGCCACAGCGGAGGGCCAGGCCGCCGGCTACCACCAGCGGCGGGCACCCCGCGACGGCCACGTGATCGTGGTCAGCGGCGGGACCTCGCACGGCGTCGCCCTCGTGGCCCCCCGTCCCGCGACGAACGTGCGCCAGCGTGCCGCTGCGGCCGGATCCGGGGCGCTGGAGGCGGCGGGGCGGTTCCGCTCGCCGTTCCACCTGCCCTCCGGTGGTCACGCGTGGTTCCTGGAACCCCCGCACATGCACGTCTCGATGCTGCGGGTGCCCCGGGGGACCATCCCGCCGCCGGTCGGCGAGCTCATCGACTGCGACGTGCGGTTCACGACGGTCCAGCCGGACGCGGTCGTCGGCTGAGCTCGGCGGTCATCAGGGGCTCCACGACCGACCCCTCGTCCTGGCCCCGGAGCGCCCCGGCCCCCGAATCGAGGACTCCGCCGCCCGGGTCGTCGACATCCTCGTCGAACCCGTCGGAACGCACCGGGTCGTGCTCCGGGCGCAGGGCGTCGCGCACGACCAGCCCCATGAACCATGCGGTGGCCACCCAGTGGCAGGCCACGGCGACGATGTACCACCCGTACGCCAGCCCCTTGTCCTGCGTGCCGTACCCGACCAGGTACCACCAGATGGCCACGAAGTAGGTGGCCTCCGCCAGCTGCCATATCAGCAGGTCCCGCCATCGGGGCCGGGCCAGCACCGCCAGGGGCAGCACCCACAGCACGTACTGCGGGGAGTAGACCTTGTTGGTCAGCACGAAGGCCCCGACCGTGAGCAGGGCCAGCGCGGCCAGCCTCGGCGGGCGCGGGGCCAGCGCCCCCAGCGCCAGGATGGCCAGGCAGGCCGCCGCGAAGGTACCCATCGACACGGTGTTCAGGACCCCCGCCGGGACCGTCAGCCCCGCCAGCGACAACGCGTACCACGGCGATCCGAAGTCCATGCCCCGTTCCCGGGAGAACGTGTAGAACCGCAGCCAGCCGTCGAGGTTGGCCAGCATCACGGGGAGGTTCACCACCAGCCACGCGCCGAGGGCACCGGCCACGAAGGTGCCGAACGCCCGCCACCGGCCGCGGCGGGCGCACAGGATGAGCACGGGGCCGACCAGCACCAGCGGGTAGAACTTGGCCGCGGCCGCCAGGCCGATCCACATGCCCGCCAGCCCCGGCCGTCGCGCGGACCACGCGGCGAGTCCCGCCGCGGTCAGCGCGACGGCCAGCAGGTCCCAGTTGACGAAGCCGGCCAGCGCCACGACGGGGGCCAGCGCCACCAGCAGCCCGTCCCAGGGCCTGCGGCGCACCGTCGCCGCCGTGCTCGCGATGGTCCAGGCCAGCAGGGCGGCCATCACGGCCACCGTGACGCCCAGGAACACGACCTCGGTGCCCCCCAGCAGGCGCGTCACCCACCCCGCCAGGTACATGAAGACGCCGGTCAGGACGGGGTACTCGAGTACCTCCTGCCCGGCGCCCGGCTGCAGCAGGTAGGGGAACGCGCCATCGGCGATGCCCCGGGCCCCGTAGAGCACCGGGATGTCGGAGTAGCAGAGGTACATGTAGCGCTGTGGGGCCCCCCACCCGTGGGTCACGCAGTAGCCCTTGGACAGCCAGCCCACGGCGTACGTGACCATGCCGGCGACCAGGGCCACCCGGACCGGGGTCCACCACGACAGCCCGAGGGCCGATCGCCGCCCCAGCGGACCCCCCAGCAGTGGCAGGGCGGCCCGGGCCAGCGGATCGGCCCGGGTGGGGGCCACGTACGGTTGCGGGTCCGGCGCGGCCGGTGCGATGTCGTCCGGCAGGTCGCCCTGCTGGCGCACCGGGGTCACGACGTCCACATCGCGAAGCGTACGGGCCGGCTACGGGGTGCCGGACGCCTGCCCGGTGCCGACCGGGACAGCCGCCCCGGCCACGGCCCCGGCATCGCCGGCCGCCCCTGGATCGCCGGCCCCCGCGGCGCCGGCACCGCCGTTCCCGCCGTCACCGGAGACGGTCGGGGACGGTCCGGTGGCGGTGGCCGTGGGTTCCACGGTCGGGGCGGGGGACGTGGTCTGCTCCGACGGCGTCGGGGAGGGCAGCGACTGCGTGGGCGTCGGCGACGCGCTCGGGGTCGGGCTGCTGGTGCTCGGCGTCGGGGTCGCCGACGGGGTCTCGGAGGCGCTCGGCGACGGCGTCGGGCTGGAGGAGGGGATCGTCTCCGGCTGCGCGAAGGGCACCACGGGGGTCCCCTCGAGGGCACCGCGCATGAAGGCGGTCCACACGCGTGCGGGGTAGCCGCTGCCGTAGAACTGGACCATCCCCCCGGTGCCGGCCAACGACACCGGGTTGCCCTCCTCGTCGTCCTTGCTGAAGCTGACCGCTGCTGCCAGCTGGGGGGTGTACCCCGCGAACCACGCCGACATGTACTCGTCGGTGGAGCCGGTCTTGCCCGCCACCGGTCGGCCGACCGCACGCGCCGGACCTCCGGTGCCGTCGGTCACGACCTTCTGCAGTGCGTAGTTGACCAGGTCCGTGGTCTGCTCGTCGAAGGCGCGCACCGGGGCGTCGGTGCGCTCGTAGAGCACCCCGCCCTCGGCGGTGCCGACGCGGCGCAGCACCGTGGGGGTCGCCTGCTCCCCGCGGCTGGCGAAGGTCGCATAGGACGCGGCGATGTCGATCGTGTGCGGTGAGTCGGTGCCCAGCACGAACGTGAGGTCGGGGGGGGTGTCCATGCCGGTTGTGTCGGCCGGGATGCCGGCCCGCAGCGCGGAGTCGACGACACTGTCGACCCCGATGCTGTCGCTGAGCTGGACGTAGACCGTGTTGATCGACTCCTCGGTGCCCGTGAGCAGGGTCACCTGGTCGCCGTACGAGTTGTTGCCGTAGTTGCGCACGACGTAGCCGGCGGTGGTGTGCGGGGAGTTCCCGGGCCACAGCGAGTCCAGGGTCACGTCCTGCTCGAGGGCGGCCGCGAGGCCGAACGGCTTGAACGTGGAGCCGGCCTGCTGGATGGCCTGGGTGGCGTTGTTCAAGCTGTTCTCGAGGTAGTCCGCGCCGCCGTACATCGCCACGACCTCGCCGGTGACCGGCTGCACCGCGGCCAGGCCGATGCGCAGGCCCTGGGTGCCGGTCGTCGGCCCCTGCTCGTCGACCGCGGCGACGGCGGCGTCCTGGGACTGCTGGTCGAAGGTGCTGGTGACGCGCAGGCCGCCGCCCTCGACCTCGGCCTCGGTGAACCCCCGGGACAGCAGCTCGTCCTGCACCGCCCGGATCAGGTAGCCGGTCGTCCCAGCGTACTTCTGGCTGCTGCGGCGCTCGATGATGTCCGGGAACTGCTCGACCGCCCGGTCGCGCGCCTCCGGCTCGAGCCAGCCGGCCTCCACCATCCCGTTGAGCACGTAGGCATACCGGGCCTGCAGCCGCTCCAGGTTGTTCTCCGGGTTGAACGAGCCCGGACCGTTGAGGATCGCGGCCAGCACGGCCCCCTGCTCGAGGGTCAGGTCCGCGACGTTGGTGTCGAAGTACGCTTCCGCCGCGGTCTCGATGCCGTAGGAGCCCCGACCGAAGTAGATCGTGTTGAGATAGCGCTCGAGGATCTGGTCCTTGCCCAGCTGCGACTCCAGCTTGAGGCTGAGCACGAGCTCCTTGAACTTGCGGGCCAGGGTCTTGTCCGCCGACAGGTAGGCGTTCTTGGCGTACTGCTGGGTGATGGTGGACCCACCCTGCGAGGACCCGGTCGTGAGGTTGGTCCACAGCGCCCGGACGAAGCCGGTGACCGCGAACCCGCCGTGCTCGTAGAAGCTGCGATCCTCGGCGGCCAGCACGGCCCGCTGCACGTCCAGGGGCACGTTGGCGATCGGCACGGAGATGCGGTTGGTGTCGCCCAGCCGGGCCATCTCGGTGGTGCCGTCGTTCCAGTAGACGATCGAGGTCTGGGCAGCCGCGACCTCGCTCTCCTCCGGGATGTCGATCCGCGCCCAGGCGATGCCGAACGCCGCGCCGCCCAGGACCACCAGGCCGAGCCCGAGGGCCGCGAGCGTCCCGAGGACGAGCTTCCAGGACGGCACGAGGCGGCGCCAGCCTCGGCGGCCGGCGCGCGGGTAGTCGATCCTCACGCGACCACGGTAGTGGACCGGGCACCACGACGACGGATGCGCCGCCGGGGCCCAGCGCCTACCCTTGTTCGATGGCAGCGCCACGCAGCTCCGGGATCCGTGGGACTCGCACCCCTGGGGCGTCCCGCGCTCCGCGGCCGCACCCCGACGAGTTCGCCCCCGAGGACGTCGCCGATCCGGAGGCGCCCCGATCCGTCGTGTCCTACGCGCTGGCCCGCCGTGCCGCGCTGGAGTCCCTGCGCCGCGGCGGGGCGTTCTCGTCCGACCACTGCGACGCCGACCCGATGCTGCTGCGGGCCGCCAAGCACCACGGCGAGGCGGCGGGGCGCGCCTGCCCGGTGTGCCGTCGCCCGGGGATGCTCGAGGTCACCTGGGTGTTCGGCGCCCAGCTCGGCCCGCTGAGCGGGTCGGCGCGCTCGCCGCAGCAGCTGGCGGAGATGGCACACGAGCACGGCCGGTTCCGGGTCCACGTCGTGGAGGTGTGCCGGGACTGCCACTGGAACCACCTGGTCGTCTCGTACACCCTGGGCGACGGCAACCCGCGTCAGGCGCTGCGCCGGGCCTGAGGGTCGTGGCACGCTTCCCCCGTGCCCGAGCTGCCCGAGGTCACCGCCCTGGCCGCCGCCCT
>JBDHZV010000087.1:0-12269 GCA_039812125.1 Candidatus Nanopelagicales bacterium | reverse complement strand
CCCCACCACCGCACACCCACAACCACGCGCCTCCACACCCCCGCGCGCTGCAGGGTTGGTGCGGGCAGGGCGCCGGTCAGGTGTGGAACCAGGGGGTCGTCGCCACGCGCCCGTCGGGGAGCTCGACCCGGATGCGCAGCGCCGCCTCGGGCAGCTGCGCCAGCGTGAAGAACCCGGACTCGTCCACGTCCAGGTGGGCCGCCGAGCCCTGAGGCGACTCCACCGTCACCACGCACGCGGACCCCGGCAGCACCTGGCCGATCGCCCCGGCGCCGTCCAGCTCGACCTCGAGGCCGAGCTCCCCCAACTGGAACGCCACGACCCGCGGCCCGGCCTGGACCCCCCGCACGAGGGTCGCCGACTCCAGGGCCGAGTCGTGGGTCAGCGCCATGAGCTCCTCGTCCACCGTCCGCCAGGCGAACGCCATGCGCGCCGCCTGCCGGGCCCGATCCGGGACCTCCTCCCGGGCCCGGATCGCCCGGCCCAGGTCCGCCATCAGGGCGTCGTCGTCGTCCCATGTCGGCATCAGCGCCTCACCTCCCCATCCCGATCGTCTCGGTCGCAGCCAGCACACGAAGCTCCGGGCTGCGGCGCAGCTGTTCGAGGGCCCGCGCCCGTGTGGGCCCGATGCTGCCCACCGGGATCCCCAACCGTCGGCTGATCTCGCCGTACGGAACCGGCGGGTCGGCCAGCAGCAGGAGGAGCAGCTCGCGTCGGGGCGCCGGCAGCCGGTCCAGCGCCTCCCGCAGGGCCTGGTGCCGCTGGGCTGCGACGAGCTCATCCTCGAGGTCCACGATCTCCACGACCCGGTCCAGGGGGGAGGCGGCCTGGGGGTCGACGGGCACCACCCGCGCCCCGGTGCGCAGCGCGCGCAGGCACTCGTGGCGGGTGGTCGTCGCGATCCAACCCGGCAGTGCCTCCGGCTCGCGCAGCTGCCCGAGGTGCTCCACCAGGCGCAACCACACCGTCTGGTTCACGTCGTCGGCATCGGCTCCGAACAGCCGGTGCCGCGCGATGATCGCCATCACGAGCGGCAGGTAGCGCTCCACCAGCGCGTCCCACGCGTCGCTGTCGCCCTCGCGAGCTGCCGCCACGAGGGACGCGACGGAGTCGGAGCGTTCCATGCGGCCTCCTGGTCGGGTGGTCGACTGCCTCGGGTGCGTCCCCCATCATCCCGGTGCCCACAGTCTGAGGACACCGGGGCGGGCCGGGAAATACCCCGGGCGGCAGTGCGGGCGCCTCGGCCGGGTCCCCGGCGCTGGGCCCGAGGTATCAGGGCCGCGGCCGCGACCTCTGCTCCCATGCGGCACCGCTCGGGCGGGCCGCGCCGATGGGGACGAGGGGCCTCCGTCGCCGCTGCCCGCCCGATGCACCCGGGGGCGATGCACCCGAGGGCCAGTCGCCGCGCGGGCCGTCGCCGCGGGCGGCGGACGATCGCGCCGCCCCCCTGGCCGTCCGGCGACTCATCCCTCCCGGTGACGCCGCACGCGCGGTCGATCACGTGGGGTGACGCCGGCGCTCCCACGGGCCGGGATCCGGGTCCGGTTCACCCGATCGGGTGCGTGACGGCAGCCGGAGCGTGCCCCTAGCGTGACCGCCAGGACCCCCATCCGACCCAGCCGATCGCGCGCGTCCGCGGCGCACCCGGCCACGAGGTCGCGGGGCGGACCTCCCGCTCCCCCGCGGGGTCGTCAGACATGGGTCGGCGGCCCCGCGGGACCACACCCGCGCTCGCCGGTGCGACGCACCGCACCTAGCCTGCGGGGAAGGCCCCCGAGGGAGCCTGCTACCCGGGCTGGGCCCGGGCGCAGCTGAGGAGGTGCTCGCAGTGGCGGACAGGTCCACCACCCTCCACGCCCGGCTCGCCGTGGCCGGCGCGCTCGTCGCGCTCGCCGGGTGCACGTCCGCCGGCCCCCCCGAGGGACTCCCCCCGGGCAGCGCGGCCACCACCGCCGCGCCGGGCACCGCTCCCGGTGCCTCCGCCAGCCGGTCGGCCCCCGGCCTTGACGCCCCCGGCCCGGACTCGCCGCCCGCCGGCCCCACCGCGACAGCCGCCACCGCCACGGCCCTGCCCGGGATCCGGGTCGCCGGCACCGTCGAGGGCTTCGACCACCCCTGGGACCTGCGGTTCCTGCCCGACGGCACCCCACTGCTGACCGAGCGGGCCGGCCGCGTGGTCGCGGTCGTGGACGGGCGCCGCCACGTGGTGGCCGAGGTCCCGGGCGTGCTCGCCCGGGGCGAGGGCGGGCTGCTCGGCCTGGCGCTCGACCCGCAGTTCGCGGCCAACCGCCGGATCTACCTGTGCCTGGTCGCCGGGACGGCGGGGGCTGCCCGCGACGTGCGGGTCGTGCGGTTCCGGCTGGCCGCGGACCTGTCGGGGCTGAGCCGGGCGACCCCCGTCGTCACCGGGATCCCCGCCGGTACCGGCAGCCGACACGTGGGGTGCCGGCTGGAGGTCGGACCCGACGGGATGCTGTGGGTCACCACGGGCGACGCCGTGCAGCCGCAGCTGCCGCAGGACCCGACCAGCCGGGCGGGCAAGGTGCTGCGGGCCACGCTGGACGGCCGACCCGCCCCGGGCAATCCCGGGGGCCGCTGGGACCCGTACGTCTTCACGATCGGCCACCGCAACCCGCAGGGCCTGGCGTTCCGGCCCTCCGACGGCGCGGCGTTCGTCGTCGAGCACGGCACGAGCTGTGACGACGAGCTCAACCGGCTGCAGCCCGGCGGCAACTACGGCTGGGACCCGGTCGGGCCGCAGGGCCGCTACGCCGAGCAGGCGGCCATGACGGACCCGGGCATCGCCGACGCGATTCCCGCGCTGTGGTCCAGCGGCTGCCCCACGATCGCCCCGTCCGGTGCCGAGTTCATCACCGGCACCCCATGGGGTCCCTGGACCGGGGCGCTCGCGATCGCCGTGCTCAAGGCCCAGGAGCTGATGCTCATGACCCTCGACGGCGACGCGGTCACTGCCACGACCACGCGGCTGGCCGGCGACCTGGGCCGGCTGCGGATGGTGCGCACCGGGCCCGACGGCAGCCTGTGGCTGCTCGAGGACGCCGGACCGGGGGCCGTCGTCCGGCTGGCGCCGCGGCCGGGCTGACCGCGCCGGCCCGGTGCCCCGCGGGCCGCGGATGCACCACGGACGAGCGGGCCCTGCTCAGGCCACGTCGATCCCGAGCCGCGCCGCCATGGCAGCCGACAGCTGGATCACCTGCATGCGGCTGATGATCGACCCAGCCAGCGCGCCGACGTCGTCCACCTCGGCGATCGTGGCCTGGCGCAGGTCCAGGTTGGACACGGTCGCGCGCCCGACGGACAGCCGGCCGATGGTGCAGTTGCCCAGCTGCACCCGCTCGACACTGGCGAACGACAGGTCGAGCTCCTCGATCGTGCAGTTCCTCAGCCGGACATCGGCCAGCGAGGCGCCGCGCAGGTTCACGTAGTCGAACCGGCAGTTCGCGAACTCGACGCCCTGCAGGTCGCTGCGGTGCAGCTCGACGGCCCCCATCCGGCATTCCTCCACGGCCACCGCCCGCCAGGCCGTCTCGAAGGCGTCCAGGGTGGGGCAGGTGACCCGGCGCAGCCACGAGTCGATGATCCGGCTGCCGGCCAGCTGGGTGCCGTCCAGGTCCGCGCCGTCCCAGAGCACCTCCAGGAAGCGCGAGTCCCGCAGGTCCAGCCCGGCCACCAGGTCAGCGCGGATGCGCAGCTGCTCGTTGAGGCCGCCGGCCACGAGGTCACCCGGGCGGGCCTCCGTGAGGTCCGCCCGCAGCTCCGGAAGGAGCATGTGGGGTGCCTGCACCACGAACCCACTGTCCAGCATGTCGTCGCCCCCCAAGACCATGGCGCCAGTATGGCCCCACCAGCTGCCCGGCCGCTGGTGCGGGGCCCGGCCGGGGATCCCTCCCACCGGCGCCCCTCGCCGACCGAGGTTGAGGGATCCGTCCGGGTGCGGCAGGGTCATCCCATGACGCCGGCCATCGCCCCCGCCTCCGCGATGGTCACCGCCGCGGTGCCGGCAGCAGCGGCCGTGCACGTCGGACCGCTCGTGGTCACGGTGGTCGTGGGCATCGTCCTGGCCTTCGTGTTCGGCGCCCTCGCCCAGCGGCTCGGCATCTCCCCGCCGGTCGGGTACCTGGCCGCCGGCGTGGTCATCGGCCCGTTCACCCCCGGTTTCGTCGCCGACACCGGTCTGGCCCTGGAGCTGTCCGAGCTCGGCGTGATCCTGCTCATGTTCGGCGTGGGCCTGCACTTCTCGTTCCGGGACCTGCTGTCGGTACGCGCGATCGCAGTGCCCGGCGCAGTGGCCCAGATCGCCGCGGCCACCGCCATGGGCTGGGGCCTGGCCATGGTGCTCGGCTGGGGGTCGCAGGCCGGGATCGTGTTCGGGCTGAGCCTGTCGGTGGCCAGCACGGTCGTGCTGCTGCGGGCCCTGCAGGACCGGCGGCTGCTGGACGACCCTCGCGGGCGCATCGCGATCGGCTGGCTGATCGTGGAGGACCTGGTGATGGTGGTCACCCTGGTCCTGATCCCCGTGATCGCCGGCAGCGGCGGGCACGTCCTCACCGAGCTCGCACTGACCGTGGTCAAGGTGGGGGCGTTCGCGCTGACCATGGTGGTGGTGGGCCGGCGGGTCATCCCGTGGGTGCTGCAGTGGGTCGCCGGGAACGGCTCGCAGGAGCTGTTCACACTGGGCGTGCTGGCCATCTCGTTGGGGGTCGCGTTCCTGGCAGCCGAGCTGTTCGGCGTCTCGTTCGCCCTCGGGGCGTTCTTCGCCGGGGTGATCCTGGGCGAGTCGGACCTGAGCCAGCGGGCCGCCCAGGACTCGCTGCCCCTGCGGGACGCCTTCTCGGTGCTGTTCTTCGTCGCCGTGGGGATGCTGTTCGACCCGGGGATCCTGGTCGAGGCGCCCCTGGCGCTGCTGGCCACCGTTGCCATCATCGTGGCGGGCAAGTCGGTCGCCGCCTACGGACTGGTCCGGGCGCTGCGCCGGGACCACTCCACCGCGATGGTGGTCTCGGCCAGCCTGGCCCAGATCGGGGAGTTCTCGTTCATCCTGGCCGGCCTCGGGGTGAGCCTCGGCGTGCTGCCCGAGGACGCGCGCAGCCTCATCCTTGCCGGCGCGATCCTGTCGATCCTGGCGCACCCGCTCGTGTTCGGGCTGGCGGCGCGGACCATCGAGCGAGCCCCGGGCGGCACCGGGGTGGACGCCCCGTCGATCTCCGGGCTCACCGGCCACGTGGTCGTCGTCGGGTTCGGTCGGGTCGGCAGCGAGATCGGCCGGGCGCTGGTCGGCAGCGGCACGCCCTGCGTCGTGGTCGACGACCGGGACCGCCCCATCGCCGAGGCCCGCCAGCTGGGCCTGCCGGTCGTGCTGGCCAACGGCGCCGACCCGCGCGCGCTGCCCGCGTCCGGGATCGAGCGGGCCGCGGCGCTGTACGTGGCCATCCCCAACGCGTTCGAGGCGGCCGAGATCGTCACGGACGCCCGCCGTGCCAACCCGGACCTGCTCATCGTCTGCCGCGCGCACAGCGAGGCCGAGGCCACCCGGCTCTCGGCCAGCGGCGCCGACCTGGCCGTGATGGCGGAGGCCGAGATCGCCCGAGGGATGCTCGAGGCCACCCGCGGCTGATCACGGCCGCCGGCCACGGTCCCGCGTCGGCACCGGGCGACCACCCCGGTGTCGCCAGCGACGGCCGGATCGGGCACCTACCACGACCGGCTCCCGCACACCCGACGGCCAAGGGCCCGCCTCCCCCTGTCACCGGGGGTCGGGCCCGGATACGCTGCCTGACGGCCACGAACCGAACCACGCGGAAGGGGTCCCACCCATGCGCATCGTCCTGATGGGTCCGCCCGGTGCCGGCAAGGGCACCCAGGCACAGGTGCTGGCCGAGCGGCTGGGGATCCCCCACGTGTCGACCGGCGACATCTTCCGCGCCCACCTGTCGCAGGTGACCCCGCTGGGCATCGCGGCCGGGATGTTCATGGAGAGCGGCAACTACGTGCCCGACCGGATCACCAACGCGATGGTCCGCAGCAGGCTGGAGCAGCCGGACGCCGCTGCTGGCTTCCTGCTGGACGGCTACCCGCGCACCCTGGACCAGGTGGGCGTGCTCGAGGCGGCCCTGGCCGACATGGGCGTCTTCCTGGATCGGGTGGTGGAGCTGACCGTGGACACCGACGAGGTCGTCGCACGCCTGCTCAAGCGCGCCCAGGAGCAGGGTCGCGCCGACGACACCGAGGACGTCATCCGCCGGCGCATGGAGGTCTACGCCGAGCAGACCGAGCCGCTCACGCGGGTGTACGAGGCCAAGGGCCTGCTGACCCGGGTGGACGGCATGGGCACGATCGACGAGGTCCGCGACCGGGTGCTCGCCGCGCTGTCGTGATCCCCCGGCCGTCCTGGTGCCCGCCGCGTCGGCGCGCTCAGGCGGCGACCGGTACCCGCACCGGCTCGGCCACCGCCCGGGAGGCGCTGACCATCGCCACGGGGTCAGGTGCCCCGATCGCCGCCCGTCGACGCGCGAGCTCGACGGAGGTGACGATGCCGTTGGTCAGCAGCGCCATCGACGCCCCCACCAGGACGGGCAGGTCCATGGTGAGCACCGCGAAGGTCCACCAGCAGACCTGGGATGCCACCTTCAGGCCCTGCGAGGTCAGCGAGATCGCCGAGGGGCCCATCCCGCGACGGGCCCACACGGTCTCGTGGACCTGCGGCCACATCCCGACCAGGCCGATGCCGAAGGCCAGGAAGCCCACCTGGGTGGGGGCCAGCAGGGTGGAGACCGCCAGGAGGGCGGCCACGACGCCGGCGAGCGTGGCCGCCCGGCGCGGCCGGCTCCACCGGGTGGGCACCAGCAGCACGATCGCCACGGCCCCGCTCACGAGCAGCACGTTGCCCGGGATCTGGGGCAGCGAACCGGTGCGCACGCCGTAGGTCAGCCACAGGCTGCTGGCCACGGTGAGCATCCCCCACGCCCAGGGCGACACCCCGTCCAGCCTCGGGTTTCGCACGATGCGCAGGATCTGGGGCAGCACCATCACGACGCCGATGGCGGCGCCGAAGTAGGCCAGGGCAAGGGCCAGCGCGGTCAGGTCCATGTGGGGCGAACGCCTCCTGTATCGATCCAGTCTGTAATGATACAGAGCGATTCCCCCACGGGCCAACCTGAAATGGGCCTCAGTCCGCAGGGGTGCGCCGCGCCCTCTTGAGCTCTCCCCGCCGTCGCTTCTCGTCCAGCCGACGCTGCGCGGCCGCCCGGGACGGGCGCGTGGCGCGTCGCGCGGGGGCCGGTGGGGCGATCGCCGCAGCCAGGATGTCGGCGAGCCGTCGCAGGGCGGCCTGCCGGTTGCGCAGCTGCGAGCGGTGCTCGCTGGCCGTGACCACCAGCACCCCGTCGACGAGCCGACCGGCCAGCCGCTCCAGCGCCCGCGCCCGCTGGGCCGGGCCGAGGGCCCCGCTGCGCGCCACGTCGAACCCCAGCTCCACCCGGGAGTCGGCCGTGTTGACCCCCTGTCCCCCCGGTCCGGAGGACCGGGAGAACCGCCACGCCAGCTCGGCAGCAGGGACCACGACACCGGCGCGCACGACCAGCGCGGTGGGCAGGTCCCCGGGGGCAGGCATGCGGCCATTGTCGCCCCGGGCCGCGCGGGCGACGGCACCCACCCGAGCACACCCGGAGCACCGCATCGCGGCACCGCATCACGCCCCGCGCGCACCCCGAGGGCCGCAGGTGGGCGCTGGCGACACCCGACGTTCACCCGCCGGTCGGCCGGCGCTCACGCGCCGGCGTCCTGCTGTTGGGGCGGCGGGGCCATCGTGCCGGCATGAGGATGACATCGACCGCACCGACGACGCTGCCCCGCCCCAGCGACTCCCGGGCCACCAGCACCGGCGCCCCGCTGGGAGCGCTCCGGCCGGGTTGGCACGACGGCGCCGACCTGCGCGGGGTCCGCGCGAAGGGCGCCATGCTGCGCGGGGCCAGCCTGGCCGGCGCCTGCCTGGTCGGGGCCAGACTGGCCCGGGCGGACCTGGGCCGCGCGGACCTGACGCGGGCCGACCTGACGGCCGCCCGACTGACCCGGGCCACCCTGGCCGGCACCCGGGCGACCGGCGCCACACTGCTGGCGGCGAGCCTGCGCCGGGCCGACCTGTCCGGGGCGGTGCTGGCCCGGGCACGCCTGGACCATGCCGACCTCAGTGCCGTGACCGGTCGCGCGGTGCGCCTGACAGGGGCGAGCCTGATGGGGGCCAACCTGCACGGGGCCGACCTGCGGGATGCGGACCTGCGCGGCGCGATCCTGCGCAACGCCACGCTGGCCGCCGCCGACCTGCGGCGGGCGGACCTGCGCGGCGCCGACCTGCGGGGGGCCCGACTGGCCGGGGCGAGCCTGCGCGGAACCCGCCACGACGCGGAGACCATCTGGCCCGAGGGGTTCCGTCCGCCGGCGCGCGCCTAGCGCGCGGCCACCGGGCTGGCCGATGCGACCGTCCCGCCGACGTCGACCAGGCCCTGCACCTGGAGCAGCTCGTAGGCACAGCCCACCGTGTTGTGGCAGACGCCCAGGGCCCGCCCGAGCTGACGGCGAGACGGCAGCCGCGAGCCAGCAGGGAGGTCGCCCCGGCGGACCAGGTCGCTCAGCCCGTCGGCCAGGGACTGGCTGAGCATCGCCTCCGGCCGGGTCCAGCGTCCCAGCAGGTCCCTCACCCGAGCGGCATCCATCGCCATGGATGACCCCTTTCCGCGGTCGCGTATGGCCCACACGCGGACAACAGGACGGGAGGGGGACTCCCGGGCTGCTGGTGCCCCGACACCCGCTCCCAGGGTGCGGCGAAGCATCCGGACGCGTCCGCATGCCCGGTCCTGTTGCCCGGTTCTGCACGTTCGCGCCGATCCACCGGCACAGTACGGGGAGCTACTCCACTGAGTCAAATGCAAACAGGTACAATCGGCGCTTCGATCCACCTACCCCAACATTGCCGGTCCATACCTGCCCGATCGCGCGTCGCCGGCACCCCGCTGCCTACAGTGACAGCCGTGACCGGCGCCGAGGACCCCCGCCCGCTCGGCGGCCCACCCGCCGACACCTCCCCCCCATCACCCGAGGCCACCGAGCCCCGGCCACGCCTGGTCGCACTCGACGTGGACGGGACGCTGCTGACCAGCGACCACCGGCTCACGCCGGCCACCGTCGAGGCCATCGCCCGGGTGCGCCGCCAGGGCGTGGCCGTCGTGCTGGTCACCTCCCGGCCCCCGATCGCCGTGCACCCGATCCTGTCCGCCCTGGGCATGCACGGACCCGGGGCGGCCTTCGTCGGCTCCCAGGGCGCCCTGACCGGGTGGTACTCCCGGGACGGCCAGCTGCACGTGCTGCACCAGCACCCCATGGCGCTGGCCTCGGCGCAGGCCGCGATCGCGGTCGCCGCCGCTGCAGGACTGGCGGTCAACTGGTACACCGGCACCCGGTGGCTGGTCCGGCAGGTCGACGAGCGGGTCGCCCGGGAGGCCGCGGTGGTCGGCTGCCGACCGGAGGTCGTCGCGCTCGAGGAGCAGGCGTCCGGGCCGGACAAGCTGCTGCTGATCGCCACGGCCGACCACCGCGCGGCCCTGGACGACGCGGCCCGGGCCATGCCCACCGACCTGCGCGCCCAGACCTCCAACCCCACCTACCTCGAGGTCACCCGCGCCGACGTCGACAAGGCCGCCGCCCTGGCCGCGCACTGCGCCGCGCTCGGGATCGCCGCGACGTCGGTCGTGGCCATGGGCGACGGGCGCAACGACCTCGGCATGCTGGCGTACGCCGGGACCGCGGTCGCGCCTTCGAACGCCCATCCCGAGGTGCGGGCAGCAGCCGGCCTGCTCACGGCCAGCAACGACGACGACGGCGTCGCCCGGGCCCTGCGGCTGCTCGTGCCCTGATCCGGTCACCCCGGAGCCCGGTCACCCCCGCGATTGTTCGTCGCCCCCGGCCAGCGCGCCGCCCTGGGCCGTCGCCCCGGCTCACCCCACTCAGGAGGCACCCTCGCGGGAGCGCGAATGGTAGCAGGGGCCCCGCAGCGGCGCGCACTGAGGACCGACCGCATCGATGCGCCGAGGTGGTCTGTGGACGCGACAGCGCAGGTCACGAGGGCAAATACTCCGGCGAGCAGGTAGACGCAACCCCACTGGAAGCCGCGAGCAGGAGGAATCGCATGGCGGAGGCTCCGATCATCCTCGAGATGCGGCACATCACGAAGGACTTCCCCGGCGTGCGGGCGCTGGACGGCGTGACGATGGTCGTGCGCACCGCCGAGATCCACGCGATCTGCGGCGAGAACGGCGCCGGCAAGTCGACGCTGATGAAGATCCTGTCCGGGGTCTACCCGCACGGGTCGTACGGCGGCGAGGTCGTCTACCAGGGCCAGCCCGTGGAGTTCCGCGACATCAAGGCCTCCGAGCACGCCGGGATCGTCATCATCCACCAGGAGCTCGCGCTGATCCCGGAGCTGTCGATCGTGGAGAACATCTTCCTCGGCAACGAGATCGTGCGCCTGGGGCTCATCGACTGGCACGCGGCACGGGTGCGCACGATCGACCTGCTCGCCCGGGTGGGCCTGGACGTGAACCCCGACACCCCCATCAAGAACCTCGGCGTCGGCCAGCAGCAGCTGGTGGAGATCGCCAAGGCCCTGTCCAAGGACGTGCGGCTGCTCATCCTCGACGAGCCCACCTCCGCGCTGAACGAGGACGACTCGGCGAACCTGCTGGACCTGATGCGCGGCCTGAAGGCCAAGGGCATCACGTGCATCATGATCTCGCACAAGCTCAACGAGATCGCCGAGGTCTCCGACGCCGTCACGGTCATCCGCGACGGCCGCACCGTGGAGACCTACCAGGTCGAGGCCGGGCACGTCGACGAGGACCGCATCATCCGCGCGATGGTCGGCCGTTCGATCGAGAACAGGTACCCCGAGCACACCCCGACGATCGGCGAGACCATCCTCGAGGTCCGCAACTGGCGGGTCGAGCACCCGGCCGTGCCGGGTCGGATGATCTGCAAGGACTCCAGCTTCTTCGTGCGCAGCGGGGAGATCGTCGGATTCGCCGGGCTCATGGGCGCCGGGCGCACCGAGCTCGCCCGATCGCTGTTCGGGCGGACGTACGGCATCTACCACTCGGGCCAGATCCTGCTGAAGGGCACGGAGGTCCAGATCCCCAACGTGGCCTCCGCGATCCGCGCGGGCCTGGCCTACGTCCCCGAGGACCGCAAGAACCTGGGGCTGAACCTGCTGGACTCGATCAAGCGCACGATCGTCTCGGCGAACCTGCGCGCCATCGTGCGCCGCGGCCTGCTGGACTCCCACAAGGAGCAGGAGGTCTCCGAGGCCTTCCGAACCTCCCTGCGGATCAAGAGCCCGACCGTCGAGGCCGGCGTGACCACCCTGTCGGGCGGCAACCAGCAGAAGGTCGTCCTGGCCAAGTGGATGTTCCCCGAACCCGACGTGCTGATCCTGGACGAGCCCACCCGCGGCATCGACGTGGGCGCCAAGTACGAGATCTACAAGCTGATCCACGCCCTTGCCGACGAGGGCAAGGCCGTGGTGGTCATCTCGTCCGAGCTCCCGGAGCTGCTCGGCATGAGCGACCGGATCTACACCATCTGCGAGGGCCGGATCACGGGCGTCCTCGACAGGGGCGAGGCCGACCAGGAGCGGCTGATGCGCCTGATGACCACGACCAAGGCCGGCGCGGCCAGCTGACCAGGAGGAAGCACACGACATGAACGCCCTCAAGAAGGTCCTCGGCGGCGACTTCCGCCAGTTCACCATGGTCTTCGCGCTCCTGGCGCTGGTCATCGCGTTCGACATCATGTCCGGCGGGCGCATGCTCACCCCGTCGAACTTCCAGAACCTGCTGTCCGGCAACGCCTACGTGCTCGTGCTGGCGATCGGCATGGTGATGGTCATCGTCATCGGCCAGATCGACCTGTCGGTCGGCTCGGTGGCGGGCTTCGTCGTCATGCTGATGGCGCTGTCCGCGCAGAACTGGGGCATCCCCTGGTGGATGGCGGTCCTGCTCGGGCTCGGCGTCGGGATCCTGATCGGCGCCTGGCAGGGCTGGTGGGTCGCCAAGCTCGGCATCCCCGGGTTCATCACGACGCTGGCCGGCATGATGATCTTCCGCGGCGGCGTGATCTGGGTCAGCAAGTCGATCAGCGTCCCCGTCCCCGAGCAGCTGGAGTGGTTCGGCGCCGGCTACCTGCCCGAGTGGGGTCCCGGCTTC
>JBDHZV010000086.1:0-12297 GCA_039812125.1 Candidatus Nanopelagicales bacterium | reverse complement strand
CACCCTCCTGACGCGTCGACAGCTGCAGGTCCATGCAATCCCTCCTCGACCCCAGAACCCCCCCACTCTGTCACACCGACCATGCCGACGGGGCACCGAGGCGACGGCGGACCCGGGTCGCGGGGGGAGGATGGGTCCGTGACAGCAGGGTGCCCGCAGGACGAGTCGCCCGCCGGTGGCCCCCGTTCACCGGAGGTGCGGCCCCCGGCCCACCCGGGCCCGCGGGACGCCGCGGCCGGGGACGAACCGGGCCCACGCACGCTGTCCGGGGACGAACCGGGCCCACGCACGCTGGCATCCCTGCTGGGTGACCCACGAGCCGTCGCGCACCTGGCGCTCCCAGCCCGGGTTGGCGTGCGGGAACCCTGGCCGGACTGGCTGGATCCCCGGGTCCGCGACGCCTACGTCGAGCAGGGGATCAGCTCCCCGTGGAGGCACCAGGTCGTGGCCGCGCAGCTGGCCTGGACCGGAACCCACGTGATGATCGCCACCGGGACGGCCTCGGGAAAGACCCTTGCGTTCGGGATGCCCGCGCTGACCGCGGCACTGCTCCCACGCGACCCCACATCCGGACGTCGGGCACCGGGCGTGCTGTACCTGGCCCCCACGAAGGCCCTGGCCCACGACCAGCTCGCCGGCCTGCACGCGCTCGGGCTCGCAGACCTGCGCGCGGCGGCGTTGGACGGCGACAGCCCCGAGGAGGAACGGGCGTGGACGCGCGCACATGCCCGCTGGGTGGTGACCAACCCCGACATGCTGCACCGCGCGGTGCTGCCCGGCCACGAACGCTGGCGGGGGCTGCTCGCGTCGCTGCGGTTCGTCGTCATCGACGAGGCCCACACGTACCGGGGCGTGTTCGGCTCCCACGTCGCCCTCGTGCTGCGACGGCTGCGACGTGTGTGCGCCCGGTACGGGGCGAGCCCAACGGTGATCCTGGCCTCCGCCACCGCAGCCGACCCAGCGTCGTCCGGCGCGCGCCTCATCGGCGAGCCGGTGAGCGTCGTCGACCAGGACGACAGCACCCGGGGGTCGCTCGACCTCGTGGTCTGGAACCCCTCGGCCGTGGCCCCGCAGGAGGCCGCCGACGCGGACCTGGGGGGTGCCGACCTGCAGGCCGCCGACGCGGACCTGGAGGGTGCCGACCTGGTGTCCGGCCCTGGCCCTCGACCCAGCGCCCTGCACGACTCGATCGAGCTGACCTGCCGACTGGTGGACTCGGCCACGACGACCCTGACGTTCGCCCGGTCCCGGCGCGGGGTCGAGGTCATCGCCGCGGCGGTGCGCGAGCGGGCAGCACGGGGTGCCCAGTTCCGCGCCTACCGGGGCGGGTACCTGCCCGAGGAGCGCCGCGCCCTGGAGGCCCAGCTGCGATCCGGCGAGCTGATCGGCATGGCCGCCACCAGTGCCCTGGAGCTGGGCATCGACATCACGGGGCTCGACGCGGTGGTGCTGTCCGGCTGGCCCGGCACCCACGCGTCGTTCCGCCAGCAGGTCGGCCGCGCCGGTCGGCGGGGCGCGAGCGCGCTGGCGGTGCTGGTGGTTCGGGAGGACCCGCTCGACCAGTACCTGTCCCGACACCCCGACCTGCTCACCGGCGCCACTGTCGAGGCCACGGTGCTCGATCCCGGCAATCCCTACGTCCTGGCGGGTCACCTCTGCGCGGCGGCCGCTGAGGTGCCACTGACCGACGACGCACTCGAGGCCGAGTTCGGGCCCGGGAGTCAGCAGATCTGCGCGGCGCTGGCCGACCGGGGCCTGCTGCGGCGCCGGCGTGGCGGCTGGTACTGGACGGACCACTCCCGCCCTGCCGACCTGGTCGACCTGCGCGGCACGGCCGGCGGTCCGGTGCGGGTCGTGGAGCACGACACCGGACGGGTCCTCGGAACGGTGGATGCCTCCGCGGCCGCCGCGACCGTGCATGAGGACGCGATCTACGTCCACCAGGGTGCGACATTCCAGGTCATCTCCCTCGACCTGGAATCCCGGCTCGCCACGGCCAGCCCGGTGGTGACCGACGTCAGCACCCATGCCCGCACGCAGTCCCACGTGGAGCTGGTCAGCCCGTACCAGTCCCAGCGGTGGGGTCCTGCCGAGATCGTCCACGGGGAGGTCGTGCTGTCCTCGCAGGTCACCTCCTACCTCGTGCGCCGATGGCCCGGCGGTCACGTGGTGGGCGAGCGGCTCCTCGACCTCCCCGAGACCCGCCTGTCGACCATGGCCACCTGGTGGTCGATCCCGTCGGGGGAGCTGCGGGCGGCCGGCATCGACGACGCCGCTGCGCCGGGGGCCCTGCACGCCCTGGAGCACGCATCGATCGGCATCCTGCCGCTACTGGCAACCTGCGACCGGTGGGATCTCGGCGGGGTCTCCACGGCCCTGCATCCCCAGACCGGGACTGCCCTCATCTCGGTCCATGATGGTCACCCCGGTGGGGCCGGGTTCGCCGCCCGGGGCTTCGAGCAGGCCCTGCCCTGGCTGAGGGCCACGCGCGAGGCGATCGCGACGTGTGGTTGCGAGGACGGGTGCCCAGCCTGCGTGCAGTCGCCCAAGTGCGGCAACGGCAACAACCCCCTCGACAAGGCCGGCGCGCTCCGGCTTGCTGACCGGCTGCTGGCCACCGGACCCGACCCCACACCAGCCAGTTCACCGGTCATGGACGGGCCGCCACAGTGAGTGCGGCGTGGGCACGCGCGCCCATCTGGATCGGGCCCGGGACCCCGCCCGGCATCGACAGCCAGGTGCTGACCACGACCCTGGCCTGAGTGGCTTCGATCACGCAGTCATCCAAGTGCACGTCGTTGCGCTGGGCGACCAGCGACGCGGCGCGGCAGGCCTGGGCCGGATCACCCAGCGTCCCCGCCGCTGCCGCCAGGGCAGCCAGGTCGGCGGCGGCGCCCAACCGAGCCCGTTGCTGCAGCCCGGAGACCAGCACCAGAGCCGCCAGGCCGGCCGAGACCAGTACCCCGGCCCATACCGCGACGAGCAGGGTGGCAGCGCCCTCCTCGCGTCCCCATCGAGCCTGCTCGCGTCCCGAGCGCCCGGCCCGAGTGCTCACGGCTGCTCCACCCAGGCTGTCGCGGAGGCGGACAGGCTGCGCTGGAACGGCTGCAGGATCCGCAGGGCTGCCCGAGGGCGGGTTCGCACCGTGACCGTCACCGCGGAGCCGTGGCGGTCCAGTTGGACGGTGCCCGCCGGCAGCACCTGCTGGGCAGCGACCCGGACCGCACTGGCCCCGTCGCCGCGAGCCGCAGCCCGCGCCCCCTCCCGCGCCGCCTGGACCGCCAGGACCTGATGGGCACCAAGCCCGATCGCCCACAGCAGCACCAGGGCAACCGCGACCAGGGCGGGCAGGGCCACCGCCAGCTCCGCCGTGACCATCCCCTGCTCGGAGCGGGTGGCGGCCCAGGGCCGCCACCCCTCCCCCCGACGAAGGTGCATCAGAACAGGAACTGGAAGGCCTGCGTGATGACCTTCCAGAGCAGGTCGGTGATGGTGTCGCTGGTCAGCAGCTTGATCAGCACGCCTCCCAGGCCGCACGCCGCGACCGTGCCGACGGCGTACTCCGCCGTGCTCATCCCCGCCTCGTCCTCACGCAGCCGGATCGCCAGATCCTTCATGGTCTCCCCCTCTCATCCCCCGGTCTGTGCCCGGGACCGCCCACCGTGGGCGGCTGGCAGTACCCTCCCGGCCGCCCCCCTCGGCGGACCAGAGCCCGAAACCGATCTGTGGACAACTCAGAACGTCGGCAGGAGTCCGCCCACGATGGGCGCGATCCCGAGCAGCACGAACGCAGGCAACAGGCACAGTCCGAGCGGCAGCACGCAACGGACGGCAGCGGAGCGGATGCGGGCCATGCCCGCGGCCCGAGCCGCGGAACGCAGCTCCTCGGCAGTGGCTTCCAGCACGTCCGACAGCGGCGCACCGGTGCGACCCGACCGAACGACGCAGCGGGCGATCCCGCCCAGGCCGGGCTCGTCGAGAAGCGGCGACCAGGCCTGGGCCAAGCAGTGGCCGACAGCCAGCCGCCGGTCGACCTGGTCCAGCGCGAGGCCTGTCGGTCCACCCACCGCCCGCGCGATCGCGGGGAGAGCACGCTCCACCGGGGTGCCCGCCGCCAGGGCCGCGGCCATCACGTCGGCCACGACCGGGGCGGAGCGCACCATCTGCTCACGTCGGCGACGCACCGACCCCGGCTCCAGGCGGGCAACGACGGCAGGTGCCAGCAGGAGCACGACCACGCCGACCACGGGCCCGACACGGCCTCCGAGCAGCCACCAGGCCGCGACCGCCGCCAGCGCGGCGCTGAGCCGCACCAGCGCCGGCCGGGGACGGCCATCCGGCGACTGCCCGCCGCTGGGTGGGTCCGGGCGCGCCGCGCGACGGGGCGGGTGACGGCCGCGGTCACCACCCGCCCCCCGCCCGCCGGGGATGACCAGGACAGCGCAGCAGGCGGCCGCCAGCGCGGCCAGGACGACCAGGTGCATCACAGGCTCCTGCTGACAGTCGTGACGATCCGGTGCAGCCACCACATCCCGATTGCCTCGAGGAGCAGACCACCGGCCAGGCAGGCTCGCCCGATGGCGGAGGACAGCATCCACGCCAGTGGTTCAGCGCCGATCCAGTGCGCGATGGCCAGGCCAAGGACGGGCAGGGCGGCCAGCAGTCGGGAGGAGGTCCGCACGGCGGCGACCTCCCCGACGAACTCGGCCCGGGACCGCTCGGTCTCCCGGGCACCACCGGCCAGTCGGCTGACCGCCGTGGCCAGCCCCGACCCGGAGTGCTCCGCGACCTCCCAGCACGCCGCCAGCGCGGCGAGCTGGTCGCCCCCGGGGCGGGCGGAGTCCATCCGCAGGGCCCGGGCGACGTCCCCGCCCGACCCGGCGGCGACCACCGCGCGTGGACACGGCGGGGGGCTCACCGATGCGGCAGCCTGCAGCAGCGCCTCCCGGGTCGGCTGGCCGGATGCCAGCTCAGCGGCAAGTGCGTCGAGCAGTGTCGTGATGGCCACCGGCGAGGGCCGGGATCGCCGGGAGGTGACCCAGGTCACGACTCGGGCCGACGCGCCCGGGGCAACCCGAGGGGGCCCTGCGGGGATCGCCAGCCAGCCGGCCAGCCCGGCTGTCACGGCGGCAACGACGAGGACCACGGGGGTGCTCACGACGCACCCGGGATGTCGGGCAGGCTCGGGACGAGCAGCGCGGCCAGCCGCGGGTACGCCGGCCCCGGCCGCAGGGCACCCGACTGGCGGACCAGGCCTGCGGCGACCACCGCGCGGCGACCCTCCTCGATCACGATGCCGATCTCCTGGACGACCCGTCGACCCTCACCGCCGCGGACGAGGTGGATCACCACGTCCAGCCCCGCCGTCACCTGGGCATGCACGCCGTCGCGCGACATGCCCGCCGCAAGGGCCAGGGCAGCCAGCCGCTCGGGGACGTCCTGCGCGGAGTTGGCGTGCAGGGTCCCGCACCCACCCTCGTGGCCGGTGTTCAGCGCTGCGAGGAGTTCCACGACCTCGGCACCGCGCACCTCGCCGACCACGATGCGGTCCGGCCGCATCCGCATGGCCTGGCGCACGAGCGTGCGCAACGTGACCTCGCCGCGGCCCTCCAGGTTGGGTGGCCGGGACTCCAGGCTGACCACGTGCGGATGGTCGGGGTCCAGCTCCGCGGTGTCCTCCACCACGACCAGCCGCTCATGCCCGGGTACCAGGCCGAGCAGCGCCCCGAGCACGGAGGTCTTCCCGCTGCCGGTCCCTCCCGTGACCAGGAAGGCCGCTCGGGACCGCACCAGGCCGACCAGCCATCGGGCCCCATCGGGATCCACCGATCCGGCAGCCACCAGGTCGGCCACGCCGAAGCGCCGTCGGCTCGGGATGCGCAGGGAGATCGAGGTGCCCCGGGTGGCCAGCGGCGCGATGACCGCGTGCAGCCGCTGGCCCCCCGGCAGCCGGGCATCCACGAACGGAGCGGCATCATCGAGCCGACGCCCGGCACGCGCGGCCAGCCGGACGGCTAGGGCGCGCACCGCGTCGTCGTCGGCGAACTGCACGTCGGTGCGAACCAGGCCCGCACCCCGGTCCACCCAGACCTGCCCGGGTCCGTTGACGAGGATGTCGGTGACCCGGGGGTCCGCCACCAGCCGGTCCACCGGGCCCAGTCCGGTGAGCTCGCCACGCAGGGAGCGCACCAGTCCCGCCAGAAGTCGACGGTCCGCCATGACGCCGGCGTGGGCCAGCGCAGCGCTGATCCCGGCGTCGTCCGGGGCGGACTCGGTGCGCACCAGGAAGTCCCGCACCGTGGCCACCAGCTGCGCGTCGGGCGCGCTCATGCGCAGCCCTCCCACACGGCGGTTCCCAACCGACGCAGCGCCCTGCCGGCACGGCCGGACAGCAGCTCGCCGCAGTCGGCCAGCTCGGCCGCGCGTGCCAGCCGGGGAATGCCGGTGACGACGGGGATCCCCAGCTGCTCGGCCACGTCGGCCACCTCCAGCCAGGGCGTCGGACGGACCGCTGCGACCACCGTCGTGGCGGGTGGTGCAGCGTCAGCGACCCGCCTGGCGCCCAGCACGCCCGCCAGCGTCGCCGGCAGCACGACGACCACCCAGTCAGGGGCGACCACGTCGGTGAGCTGGCCGCGTCCGAGGTCCACGACGGTTGCCGGGAAGGCATCCCGAGCACCGCCCACGGCGGCAGGCAGCCGGGACCTCAGGTCAGGCTCGGTCAGGTGACCGGTCAGGACGGTCACGGCCCCCACCGCGGGCAGCGCCGCGCGCAGCAGGTCCCCATCCAGCGGGCCCTCCGCCGGGGGCACCGCCGCCCAGCGGGCCCCCACGCCCTCGTCCAGCCCCAACGGGATGTCCAGCCCGGCCGAGTGCGGGTCCGCGTCGATGAGAAGGCAACCCGGACGTGCCCCGGCCAGGGCCGCGGCCACCGTGGTGCAGCCCGCGCCCCCGACGGCGCCCACCACGCCCACCACCGGGCCACCGGGCGACGCGCCCAGGTGGCGGGCCAGCCAGTCCCCGGCTCGCGGCAGCTCCACCAGGTGGCTGGGTCCCCGCAGCCCCAGGGAGCTGGCCGCCTTGGCCGCTGCCCCTGTCTCGCCGGCGGAGCACACCATGATGACCTCCCGCCCGGGCTCCAGCCAGGGCGAATCGACTCCCAGCGGGTCGACGAGGACCACGTCCACTGCCGACCCCGGTCCCGCCCGACCGTCCCCGCCGCCACCTGCGCCGGGCAGGGCCACGACGGAGCACCCCACCTCGGCGCACAGCGCCGCCACCCCGAGCGCCAGCTCGGCACGATTCCCGACCCATCCCACCCTGCGCATCCGCGTCACCCCCGCGGACGACAGTGCCGGAAGGGGCGCGGCGCGCCAAGGGCCCCGCGCAGATCTGTGGATCGCCCCCGCCCACCTCGGACGGACGGGCCGGAACAAGGGACGGCCCCCGCCGGGGGGTGCGGGGGCCGTCAGACGTCGGCTCGGGGGGGAGGAGCCGACTACCCGGTCAGCAAGGACCGGACGGGGGAAAGCATGGTCCCTGTTGGGCGGGAATGCAAGGCGCCCCCTCGGACCCACGGCCCTCCTGCGACCGCAGCGAGGGCCTGGGCCGGGCGCTATCGCGTCACTGCCTCCCAGGTCCGGGCATCCTGGGCGCCGGAACGGACGGCCCCGCACACCATGACGAGGAACTCGGCCACACCGTCGGGGGTTCCGGCGATGTAGCCGCGCAGGCCCCGCACGTACTGGGGGCGTCCCAGTGCGCGCAGGCCCACCTCGGGGGCTCCCAGCATGCCGGGGTCCACGCCCCGCTGGGCCAGCACGAGGCGCAGCAGGGCGCGCGCGACCATCCCGGACCCCCACGAGAACGGCCGGACGGCCGCCACCTCGGCGTGCACCACGGCGGCCACCAGCACCCCCGGCGCCTGCGACTGGCGCAGCAGGCTGCCCACGCCGGCCAGCCGCTGCGCCACATCCCCCGGTCCCGGGGGCTGCCCCACCCGAAGGGCGTCCTCGGCGAAGGGGCCCTGCCGCGGTCGGCCGAGGTCGGGCTCGGGGCTGAACCCGCGAGCCGCGACGGCGTGCATCCGGGCCAGGGCCTGCGCCGGCGAGGTCCCGATCACGCCGACGAGGCTGGGGACGTCGGCTGCCAGCGCCAGGGACCCAGCCAGCAGCCGGCCGATGGGGGACCCGTCGACCGCCGATCCGCTGCGCAGCTCGGCGAGGCCACACTGCGCCCCCTCGAACCAGGCGTTGGCCCATGCGCCCCGCAGGGCCGACTCGGCCCCCACGTCCGCCTGACGGGAGCGGACCGCGCGGTCCCACAGCAGCGCGTCGACGGCATCGCGTGCGCCGGTCGCGGCGGCCGCCACGCCAGGCAGGTCCAGCAGCGGGGTCAGGACGTCGCCGCCCACCTACTCGGCCGATCCGGCCAGGCCCTGACCGATCAGACCCATGACGGTCGGGTCAGCCAGCGTCGTGACATCGCCGAGCGACCGGTTCTCGGCCACGTCACGCAGCAGGCGCCGCATGATCTTCCCCGACCGGGTCTTGGGCAGCTCCGCGACGAGCAGGATCTGCCGCGGCTTCGCGATGGGGCCGATCTCATGGGCGACATGCGCCCGCAGCTGGGCGGCGACGTCGTCGCTGGGCTCGACGCCGGCCCGCAGGATGACGAAGGCGACGATCCCCTGCCCTGTCATCGCGTCCGTGGCCCCGACCACGGCCGCCTCGGCGACCGAGGGGTGCGACACGAGGGCCGACTCGACCTCGGTGGTCGAGATCCGGTGGCCCGAGACGTTCATCACGTCATCGACGCGGCCCAGCAGCCAGATCGCGCCGTCACTGTCCAGCTTCGCGCCGTCGCCGGCGAAGTAGCGGCCCGGCCAGCGCGACCAGTAGGTGTCGACGTAGCGCTGGTCATCGCCCCAGATGCCCCGCAGCATGGCCGGCCACGGCTCGGTCAGCACCAGGTAGCCACCGTTGCCCGGGGCCACCGGCTCGCCGTTGTCGTCGACCACGGCGGCGCAGACCCCAGGCAGCGGCCCCATTGCCGATCCCGGCTTGCAGGTGGTCACCCCGGGCAGGGGGCTGATCATGATGCCGCCGGTCTCGGTCTGCCACCAGGTGTCGACGATGGGGGTCCGGTCGCCGCCGATGACCCGCCGGTACCAGATCCACGCCTCCGGGTTGATGGGCTCACCCACGGACCCCAGCAGCCGCAGCGAGGACAGGTCGAAGCCGGCGGGGATCTGCTCGCCCCACTTCATGAACGTGCGGATCGCCGTCGGGGCCGTGTAGAGGATGGTCACCCGGTGCCGAGCCACGATCTCCCACCACCGACCCCGGTGCGGCGTGTCCGGGGTGCCCTCGTACAGGACCTGGGTCACGCCGTTTGCCAGCGGGCCGTAGACGACGTAGGAGTGCCCGGTGACCCACCCGACGTCGGCGGTGCACCAGTACACGTCGTCGTCCTTGAGGTCGAACACCGCATGATGGGTCGCCGCGACCTGCGTGAGGTAACCGCCCGTGGTGTGCAGGATGCCCTTGGGCCGGCCCGTGGTTCCCGAGGTGTACAGGATGAACAGGGGGTGCTCGGAGTCGAACGGCTTGGCCTCGTGGACGTCGGGCTGCCGGTCGACCACGTCGTGCCACCAGACGTCGCGCTGGTCGTCCCACTCGACCGGTCCCCCGGTGCGGCGGACCACCAGGACGTGGCGCACGCTGGGCGTCTGGACGACCGCCTCGTCGACCGCGGGCTTGAGCGGCGACGCGGCCCCACGCCGGTAGCCGCCGTCGGCCGTGATCACCAGCGTGGCCTGCGCGTCGTCGATGCGCGAGCGAAGCGCCTCGGCGGAGAAGCCCCCGAACACCACCGAGTGGGGTGCCCCGATCCGGGCGCACGCCAGCATCGCGATCACTGCCTCCGGGATCATCGGCAGGTAGATGGCCACGCGGTCCCCGGCGCCCACGCCGAGCCCCTCCAGGGCGTGCGCGGCCCGGGCGACCTGCACGCCCAGCTCGGCGTACGTCAGCGTGCGCACGTCCCCGGGCTCGCCCTCGAACACGAGGGCGAGCTTGTCCCCCCTGCCAGCCTCGACATGACGGTCGACGCAGTTGTGGGCGACGTTCAGCGAGCCGCCGACGAACCACCGGGCGAACGGGGCCTGCGACCAGTCCAGGACCGCCTGCCACGGCGTCGCCCAGTCCAGCCGGCGGGCCTGCTGCTCCCAGTGCGCCAGTCGGTCGGCGCCGGACCGGGCCACATCCGCTGCCGTCACGTTCGCCGCCGCGGCGAAGACGGGATCGGGCGGGAAGGTCCGGTCCTCCTGCAGCAGGTTGGCCAGTGCGTCCGAGCTCACGGTTCCTCCTGGAGGTCATCGCGGGGCAGAGGCCCGCAACACTAGCCGCGGGCACCCGGGATGTGGAGGGCGTTCGACACCTTCAGCTGGCACCTGACATGCTTGCCGCGATGCCGCAGACCCTGTTCGAGCGCCCGCCCCTGGCTGAGCGGATCTGGCTGCTGCGTGTCCTTCGCCTCGAGACTGTGGGCGGCATCCTGATGCTCGGCGCGGCCGTTCTGGCCGTCGTGTGGGCGAACTCGCGATGGGCGGTGTCCTACCACGAGCTGATCGGCACCGTGGTGGGACCGGAGGCGCTGCACCTGCACCTGCCGCTCAGCGCGTGGGCCGCCGACTTCCTGCTCGCCTTCTTCTTCTTCCTCGCCGGGTTGGAGCTCAAGCACGAGGTCGTGCACGGGACGCTCAGCAAGCCGTCCCAGGCGGTCGTGCCGGTCGTGGCGGCCGTGGCCGGCATGGTGGTCCCGGCGCTGATCTTCGTGGCCTTCACCGCCGGCGACCCCACCCAGCGGATCGGCTGGGGCATCCCCATGGCGACCGACATCGCCTTCGCGCTGGCCGTCCTGGCGATCATGGGACGGGGCCTGCCCCTGGCCCTGCGCGCCTTCCTGCTGACCCTGGCCGTCGTCGACGACCTGGGCGCGATCACGGTCATCGCGGTGTTCTACTCGCACGGGTTCCACGCTGTGTCCTTCGCGGCCGCCCTGGTCCTGGTGGTCCTGTGGTGGCTCCTGCAGAGGCTGCGGGTCCAGGGCCTGTGGGCGGACCTGCTGGTGTACCTGCCGCTGTTCCTGCTCACCTGGTACCTGGTCCACGAGTCAGGCGTGCACGCGACGGTGGCCGGCGTCGCCCTGGGACTGGTCACCCGGGTCTCCACCGACCCCGGGGAGGCGCGCTCCCCCGCCGAGCGTGCCGAGCACGCCCTGCGCCCCTTCGTGGCCGGGGTGGCCGTCCCCCTGTTCGCCTTCACCTCCGCCGGTGTGACCCTGCGCGACGTCCTGCCGGACCAGCCCCCGCCGCCGCCCCTGCTGGACACGATCACCTCACCGGTCGCCCTGGGCGTCCTGGTCGGGCTGTTCGTCGGCAAGCCGCTGGGCGTCATCGGAGGATCCTGGATCGTCGCGCGGTTCACGCGGGCCTCGCTGAACCCGGCGCTGCGGTGGTCGGACATGGTGGCCGTCGGGATGCTGGCCGGCATCGGCTTCACGGTGAGCCTGCTCATCGCCGAGCTCGCGTACGAGGAGCACCTGGCGCTGCTCAATGACGCGAAGGTCGGCATCCTGGGTGCCACCCTCGGCGCCGCGGTGGTCTCCGCCGGGCTGCTGCGGTGGCGCCGCAACGCCCTGGCCGCCTACCTGGCCGCGGAGGAGGCGGACGCCGACCAGGACGGCATCCCGGATGTGTACGCGACCGGGTCCATCCCGAAGCAGCCCGGTCCGACCGCAGGGTAGCCTTGCGGTCACCCGCGAAAGGACCAGCGAAGATGGCACAGGATTCCAGCATCGCCGCGCTCGTCAGCTCGGCGATCGCCGACACCCGGGCCCTCATCCAGCAGCAGATCGACCTGGCCAAGGCCGAGATGCGGCAGTCGGCGAAGGAGGCCGCGGCCTCGTCGGGGCTGTTCATCGGCGCGGGCGTGCTGGCCTTCCTCGGCTTCGTGTTCGTGCTCGTGGCGGCCGCCTACGGGATCGTTGCCGCCGGGCTCCCGGTCTGGGCGGGGTTCCTGATCGTCGCCGTGGCGCTGATCCTCGTGGCCCTGATCCTGGCCCTGGTCGGCCGGGCCCGGAGCAAGCGGATCGGCCCCCCGCAGCGGGCCATCGCCGCAGCCAACGAGACCGCCCAGGCGCTGCAGCGGGCCGTTCCGGGGTCGGGCGCTGGGGGCGGGATCGCTGCCGGCGGCGCCGGGCCGGCGGCGGTCGCGCCGGCGCCGGCGATCGGGG
>JBDHZV010000085.1:0-12334 GCA_039812125.1 Candidatus Nanopelagicales bacterium | reverse complement strand
CGGTGTTCCGCCGTGTCTACCGTGGGGCGGCCGGGAGGCGCATGATGGAGTGGTCCGGGGCTGCCGACGTGCCCCGGGCAAGGGGAGATGGGCTCATGCGGATCACGCGGCGTGCGGTCACTGCGGTGGCGGCAGTGGTCACGGCGGTCGGGTTGGGGGTGTTGGCTCCGGCGACGGCCAGCGCTGATCCCGCGACGGCCGTGGGCTACCCGGCGGCCTCGTCGGCGACCCGGGTGCAGGGGCGGTTCTTCGACACGTGCACGGCTCCGTCGCTGGCGGCCCTGGCGGCCTGGCGTGGGACCTCTCCGTACACGGGGGTGAACATCTACTTCGGTGGGCGCAACCGTGGGTGTGCCCAGCCGAACCTGACGGCCTCCTGGGTGCGGGGCGCTGCGGCGGCGGGATGGTCGCTGGTCCCGACGTACTTCGGTGATCAGCCGTTCTGCGTCTTCGGCAGCAAGCCCTATCGGTACACGGCCAGTGAGGCGTCGGCGCGGGGGCGGGCGGACGGCGCTGACGCGGTCGCTGCGGCGCGCAGCCTGGGGCTGCTGGCCGGCAGCGCCCTGTACGCCGACGTCGAGCACTACGACCGATCGCGTGCTTCGTGCACGTCCGCGGTGCGCACGTACGTGTCGGAGTGGACCAGGGCCCTGCACTCCGCCGGGTACCTCGCGGGTGTCTACGTCCATCAGGACTCGGGGCTTCGTGACCTGGCGGGCAGCTACCTGTCCACGTCGTTGGCCCGGCCGGACGCGGTGTGGATGGCGCGGTGGGACGGCGTGGCAACGCTGAGCGGCTGGCCCACTGCGGCGAACACCCGGTGGTCGCAGTGGCAGCGGGCCAAGCAGTACCGCGGAGACCATGTCGAGACCTGGGGTGGGGTGTCGCTGAACGTCGACAGCGACCTCATCAAGGGCCCGGTCGCCACCGTCGCCCGGGTCTACCGGGTCACCAGCTCCACCTCGCTGAACGTGCGCAGCGCGCCGACGGCGACGTCGGCGAGCACCGGTCAGCTCCCGGCCGGCAGTGCCGTCTCGGTCATCTGCCAGACCCGGGGCCAGAAGGTCGCAACCACCTCGGTCTGGGATCGGATCAGCACCGGCGGCTACGTGTCGGACCACTACGTCTCCACTGCCTCGAGCACGGGGTTCAGTTCCGCGATCCCGAGGTGCTCCTACCCGGGGCAGATCACCAGCACCACCGCCGTGAACACCCGGTCCGGTCCAGGGACGAGCTACTCCAACCTCGACCAGCCCCTGCCGGCCGGAGCCCTCGCGTACGTGGCCTGCCAGAGGGCGGGCTCACTGGTGGGCGCGACCCGGGTCTGGGACCAGCTGGTCGACGGACGGTGGGTCAGCGACCACTACGTCTCCAACCGGTCCAACACCACGTACAGCACGCCGGTGCCCCGGTGCCCGTGAGAGCGGGACAACCAGGGGTGGAGGGTCAGGCGCTTGCTCGCGCGTTCGGCTTGGGCCCTCCGGTGCCGGATCCGATCGAGGTCGGCAGCGGCGGCGACCGACGCGCTCGCAGTCAGGCTCATGGTCGCGGAATCCCGGGCCCGCCCTGATCCCGACGCAGAGCCTGACCCGGACGCGGAGCCGCCGGGCTAGGGGTGCCGCTTGTCGGGCAGCGTCGCCTTCACCTGGTCCGGGTGCTCGGCCTTCGCGCGCCGTTCGGCCCGCTTCTCCTTCAGGGACTTGCCGGCCTTCTTGGTCATGTGCTGTCGAGGGGACTTGTCCGCCATATCGACTCCCAGGTTCGGAAGCCTGACTGGCTCCGAGGTCCTCGACACTACTCCTCCGGTCCGGATCGTGGTGCCCACCGCGTCCAGACGATGCCCCGTCCTCGTGGGGGGCGGGCCGGCCCCCCGGGAGCCGCTGGCCGTCGCGAGCGATGTGCTTGTCCCAGCGACGTCCGCGTGGTGGGATCCGAGGCATGGAGCACGCAACCTCGGCCGACGGCACGCTGATCGCCTTCCACCGGGTGGGCGCCGGGGCCCCGGTCGTCATCGTGGGGGGCGCGTTCTCGACCGCGGAGGCGGGAGCCCCACTCGCTGCGGCGCTGGCCGCCACGGGGCTCAGCGGCGTCACGGTGGATCGCCGCGGCAGGGGAAGCTCTTCCGACACCGTCCCCTACGAGCCGGCGCGCGAGGCGGAGGACCTCGCGGCGGTGATCGACGCGATCGGGGGCGAGGCCGCGGTGATCGGGCACTCCTCCGGGGCGGTGCTGGCGTTGTTCGCCGCGGCGCAGGGCGTGCCCATGACGCATCTGTTCCTCTCGGAGCCGCCGTTCCGCTTCGGTGCCGGCGAGCCCTCCGCCGACCTGCCCGAGCGGCTCCAGGCACTGGTCGACACGGGCCGTCCGGACGAGGCTGTGGTCCTGTTCCAGCGGGAGGCGGTGGGCCTGCCGGAGCCGGTCATCGAGCAGATCCGGTCCAGCCCCATGTTCGCCGCCCTGGTCCCACTCGCCCAGTCGGTCGTCTACGACGCACGGCTCACCCGCGCCGTGTCGACGCCGACCCCCGAGATGACCGGCGTCCAGGTGCCCGTGACCATCCTGCGCGGGGAGCCGACCTTCCCGGTGCTGGTCACGGCGACCGATCGGCTGGCCGCCCGGATGCCGCACGCGGAACTGGTGGTCGTCCCGGAGTCCCACGACCACGGGGTCGACCCGGCCGGTACGGCCCGTGAGATCAGTGTCCGGCTCGCCGCCCGTTGACCGCTGCCGGCCGTGACCGCTGGCTGTCGCTGACGCCTGCCGGTCCGTGACAGAGCTGCGCCAGGTCAGTGGGCGGCGCCGGCGACATGGGTGCGGGCGTGCTCGACGGCGGTCCGGGTGTCCGGGAAGACGTGCTCGGGGCCGCCGATGAGCTCGGTGACGCCGAGGATGTCCAGCACCCGCCAGTGCGGGTCCTTCACGCCGGACAGCAGGACGACCACGCCGCGCCGGTGCAGCTGCTGCACCGTGTCGCGCAGGACGGTGGCCCCTGTGGCGTCGAGCGTGCTGACCCGGCTCAGCCGCAGGATCACCACGCGGAGGTCGGCGACATCGGCGAGGCCGACGAGGGCCTCGTGGGCGGCCCCGAAGAACAGTGACCCCTCGATGCGGTAGGCGATGATGTGCGGGTCGTAGGTCGCCTCGTCGGGCAGCCCGCCCGGCTCGCCGGCCTCGGCCAGGGGGATCTCGCCGATCGTGGTGCTCGCTGCCATCGCCCGCAGCGCGAGCAGGCCGGCGATGCCGACTCCCAGGATGACGGCGGTGACCAGGTCGAGGGCGACGGTGGCCAGGGCGGTGGCCGCGAACACGGCGGCGTCGCGGTGGGTCGCGCGCAGCAGGGCCCGGATTCCGGACACCTCCACCATGCGCACCGCGGTGGCCAGCAGCACGCCAGCCAGGGCGGCCAGTGGGATGGTGGCCACGACGGGGGCGAGGGCGAGGACCACGACGACCAGGACGCCCGAGTGGGTGATGGCGGCCAGCCGCGAGTGCGCGCCGGTGCGGACGTTCACCGCGGTGCGCGCGATCGCGGCGGTGGCCGGGATCCCGCCGAACAGGGGGCTGGCGAGGTTGGCGATGCCCTGGCCGAACAGCTCGCGGTCGGGGTCGTGGCGCTGGCTGCCGCCGCTCATCGCGTCGGCGACCGTCGCGGACAGCAGGCTCTCCAGCGCCGCGAGCGCCGCGACGGCGAACGCGGGGACGACCAGGACGCGGACCATGCCCATGTCCATCGCGGGCAGCTGCGGCAGGGGCAGCGAGCGCGGCAGGTCACCGATCCGGGCGACGGGCAGGTCCGCCAGCTCGGCCACCACCGTGGCCAGGACGATGCCGACCAGCGACATGGGGATCGGGGACTTCAGCCGGGCGCCGGCCAGCATGATCACCATGACGCCGACGCTCAGCAGGACCGGCCACACCTGCGGGGAGCTGATCCAGGTGGCGACCGCGTCGACGGCGACGGCCATGACCCGCTCGCCCTCACCGGGCACCCCGAGCGCCGCCGGGATCTGCTGCAGGGCGATGATCACCGCGATGCCCGCGGTGAACCCCTCGATGACCGGCAGCGGGATGAACTGGACGAAGCGGCCCATGCCGCCGACGGCCATCCCGACCAGGATCACCCCGGCCAGCAGCCCGACGACCAGCACGCCGTTGGCTCCGTAGGTGGCGATGATCGGCACCAGGACGACGGTCATCGCACCTGTGGGGCCCGACACCTGCAGGTTGGACCCGCCGAACACGGCTGCCAGGATCCCGGCGACGATGGCGGTGATCAGGCCGGCACCCGCACCCATCCCGGACGTCACGCCGAACGCCAGCGCCAGCGGCAGGGCGACGACGCCGACGGTCAGGCCGGCGACGATGTCACGGCGGGGGGCCACGGCCATCGCGGAGTAGTCGGCGCGCCGGGGGCCGAGCCGGCGGAACCGCCCGCCGATCCAGCCTCCGGCGGTGCGCAGGTCGCTCGTCCAGCTCATGACCCCTCCGGACCCCGGGAGATCTCGTCGACGAGCTCCCCGCCCTTGCTCGCCAGGATCTCGCGGGCGACACGCAGGAGGTCCTGGACGGGTGGCAGTGCGAGGGAGTAGATGACCTGACCACCCTCGCGACGCTGGGTCACCAGGCCGGCCAGTCGCAGGACCGCGAGCTGCTGGGACAGGTTGCTGGCCTCGATGTCGATGTGGGCCAGCAACTCGTGGACCGCCAGATCCCGCTCACTGAGCAGCTCCAGGATCCGGATCCGGGCCGGATGGCCCAACGTTCGGAACAGCTCCGCCTTCACCTGGTAGAGCGGCAACGGCACGGCACGACCCCCACTCCCTCAGTCAGCGACATGAACATCTCTGCACATGGCCAACACTGCCATCATGCTCCTCTCCCCGTGCCGACGCAACGTCGGCGGCGCCGAGGTCGGCTCGATCGCGGACGTGGAGCGCTCACAGGTCGTTGCCGGCGTAGGACTGGTTGAAGCTCTTGTTGGCCAGGGGGAAGTCCGGGACGATGGTGTCCGCCAGGGCGACCGGCAGCGCGGGCCAGGTGAAGAACGACGGGTCCACGATCGCCACCCGGCTCAGCAGGCCGTCGCGGTCGACCTCCACCCGGTGCGTGGCGGTCCCGCGCCAGGCTTCGACCAGCGCCAGGCCCCGTGCGGCGGGCTGGCCGGGCGGTCGCGGCGCGCCGGGTGCGCCGGGTGCGCCGTCCGACGTCCCGGGTGCCCCGGACTGGTCGGCCCCGGACCCGCGATGACCGTCAAGCCGGCCGACCAGGTCGCTGACCAGGTCCGCGGACACGGCGATCTCGTCGGCGCGGACCAGGAACCGGGCCAGGACGTCGCCGCCGTCGCGGGCGCACACGCGGAACCGGGGGCCGAGGTCGACGAACGGGTGGTCGCGTCGGGCGTCGAGGTCGACCCCGGAGGCGCGGGCCACGTAGCCCAGGACCCCCATGGTGATGGCCTCCTGGCGGGGCAGGACCGCGGTGCCGGTGAACCGGTCGGCGACCGTGGAGTTGCCCAGTGCGATGGCGACCAGCTCCGCGGCCTCCGTGGCGACGCGGGTGACCAGGCCCGGGTCGGGCAGTGCCCGCAGCCGGGCCCCCCCGATGGTGATGCCGCCGCGGAGCAGGCGGTGTCCGGTCACCTCCTTGTGATGGCGCAGGAGGGTCTCGCGCAGCCGCTGGGCGTGGGTGTTGACGATGCCGAAGCCGACGTCGTTGGCCATGGCGCCGATGTCGGCCACATGGTTGTGCAGCCGTTCGAGCTCGAGCAGGAGGGCACGCACGAGCCTGTCGGGTTCGGCGACGGCCAGCCCGAGGGCGCCCTCCACCGCCATGGCGTAGGCCAGTGCGTGACCGACGGAGGTGTCCCCGCTGACCCGTTCGGCCAGCTCGATGCCGCCGGCGGGACTGCGGCCCTCGAACAGCTTCTCGATGCCCCGGTGCAGGAACCACAGACGTGCCTTCATCCGCAGGATGGTCTCCCCGACCACGGAGAACCGGAAGTGGCCGGGCTCGATCAGCCCGGCGTGCACCGGGCCGACGGGGATCTCGTAGACGCCGGGGCCCTCGACGACCACGAACGGGAAGGCGCCCTCGTCGAGTCCGAACCGGGGGTTGGGGTCGGCGTCGCGGCGCATCGGGAACCCGTCGGGCGGCCAGTGCTCGTGGCGGACGAGGCCGCGCGGGCGCGGGTGGCCCGCGGGGAGGATGCCGAACTGGTCGCGCATGCCGCGCTCGAACCGGCCGGCGGGGAAGGACAGCCCGGCCAGCGAGGGCACGCTGGGGTCCTCCCGCGGCAGCCGGACCACGAGTTCGGCGCGCTGGTCGGTGCCCGGGTGCGCGAACGCGTAGACGACGTGGAATCCGTCGGCCCCGTCGTCGTGGGCGGCGACCAGGGCCAGCCGGTGCCCGGTGTCCAGCATGCGCTCGGCCGCGGGGTGCAGCCCGCTGCGTGGGATCGGCATCTCGACGGTGGCATCGATCCGGGTGGAGGGTGCGGCGCCCATCAGCTGCCCAGCGCCTGGGCCGCGCGTGCCAGCGCCGTCCCGACCGGCCCGGCCAGGAACCCGACCACCGCCGTCACCCCCAGCGCCAGGACCAGCGGAGCGGCGGGGCCGGCCGCGGCACCCCGGCCCGGGTCGTGGTCCGGGGGTGGGGCCGGGGAGGGCTCGGGCGGGGCCGCCGGGCCGAGGAGCATCGCGGCGCTGGCGCGGGCCAGGCCGGCGAAGAGCGCCAGCAGCAGGACCACGACCATGCCCATCGCAGCGCCGAGTCCGGACTGCCAGCCCGCCACCACGATGGCCACCTCGGAGAAGAACAGGGCGAAGGGCGGGAACCCGAGCAGCGCGGCCATGCCGATGACGAAGGGGATGGCCAACCCCGGGCTGCGGGCCAGCAGCCCGCGGACGTCGCGGATCCGGGTCGTGCCCTCCGCGGCCAGGACCCGCCCGGCCACGACGAACAGGCTCGCCTTGGCCAGGCCATGTCCCAGCATGTGCAGCAGGACCGCGGTCAGCGCCAGGGGACCTCCGATCGCCGCGCCGACGGCCAGCAGCCCCATGTGCTCGATGCTCGAGTAGGCGAGCATCCGCTTGTAGTCCTGCTGGCGCAGGATGAGCAGGGCGGCCACCCCCAGCGACAGCAGCCCCGCGGCCATCAGCAGGCCCCGCATCAGCCCCGGCCCCAGCACGCTGTCAGCGATCGCCTGGACTCGCAGGATCGCGTAGAACGCCACTGCCAGCAGGACGCCGGACATCAGCCCGGACACCGGTGCGGGGGCCTGGCTGTGCGCGTCGGGCAGCCAGGAGTGCATCGGAGCCAGGCCGGCCTTGGTCGCGAAGCCGAGCACGGCCAGCGCGGTGGCGACGCGGATCAGCCCGGGGTCCAGGGGCAGCTCACCGCTGGTCAGCGCCGACCAGGACAGCGTGGGAGTCCCGGCGCTGCGGGCGGCTGCGTAGATCAGCACGACCCCCAGCAGCGCGATCGCCACACCCACCGAGCCGAGCACGACGTACTTCCACGCCGCCTCCAGGGATCGGCTCGTGCCGTGGTGGCCCACCAGGAACGCGGTGGTGATGGTGGTCGCCTCGATCGCGACCCAGAGGACCCCCAGGTTGGCGGCGAGCACGGCGGTGGACATCGCGCCGAGGAAGAGGCAGACCAGCGCGGCGTACCGACGCTGGTCGGGTGTTGCCGCGGGTGCTGCGTCGGGGTCGGGGGCAGCCAGGCCTCCCCAGGTCGCGGTGAGCCCGACGGCTCCGATGATCGTGAGCATGAAGGCCGACAGGGCATCGGCGTGCAGCAGCCCCCACCCGGCGGTGGGGGCATCCGAACCCCCTGCGAGCAGGCCCAGGCCGCAGGCGAGCACGACCGCGCTGGTGACCACTCCGGAGCGTCGCGCCACGGCGGGGGAGGTCGAGGCCAGGCAGGCAGCTCCGACCAGCAGGGCCAGTACGGGTGGCACCATCAGCAGCACGGTCATCAGTCCCTCAGCTCCGTCATCCGGTCGACCCCCGAGGCCCCGATCAGGTCGTGCATCCTCCCGGACAGCAGGGCCAGGATCAGCGCGATCAGCAGGACGTCGAACGACACGCCCAGCTCGACGACGAACGGCACCCCGGCGGCGGTCAGGAAGGCGACCGTCGCGATCCCGTTGTCCAGGACCAGGAATCCCACGAGCTGGGACAGCGCCCGCCGGCGGGTCGCCAGGAGCAGCAGGCCGATCAGCACCATCGTGATCCCCACGGGCACGGCGAACGCAGCCGGTCCCGCCTGCCCGACCGCGTGATCGGCGGTGCCCTGGATGATGGGACGGCTGACCAGGTATGCCACGGTGCTCAGCAGCGCGACCAGGACCAGGCCTGCGGTCGGGTTGAGCCGGGGCGCGTCCTCCCGGTCCGCGCCGGTGGCACGGACCGCCCGGCCCACCATCGCCGGGATCGCCGCCCCCTTGACGGCCAGGACCATCCCGGCGACGAGCAGGAGCTGGGCCTCGCCCTCGCCGCGTGCGATGGTGACCACGAGGCCGGCCATGGCGATGCCCTGGACGACGAGCAGCCGGACCGCGGCATCCAGCGACCGGCGCCACACGAACAGCGCGGACGTGACCATCAGCACGCCCGTGGCCAGGGCGAGCAGCTGGGTTGCGGCGCTCTGGGCGAGACCCATGGCGGTGTCCTCTCAGGCGACCAGGTAGGAGGCGTTCACGGCCAGGAACGCCAGGACGAACGAGCCGGCCAGCAGCTCGGGCACCCGGAACAGCCGGAGCTTGGCCATGACCACCTCTCCTGCGCCCAGGACCCCGGCCAGCAGACCCGTCTTGAGCGTGAGTGCCACGGTCCCCAGCAGCAGCGCGCCGGGCGTCGCCGCGTCGGCCACGCCCCAGGGCAGCACCAGGTTGCCGACCAGCCCGAGCAGGGCGGCCAGCCGCAGCCAGGACCCGAGCTCCACCCAGGCCAGGTCACGCGCCGAGGTCTCCAGCACCATCGCCTCGTGCACCATCGTCAGCTCCAGGTGGGTGGCCGGGTTGTCCACGGGCAGCCGACCGGTCTCGGCCAGCACGACCACGGCCAGGGCCACGACAGCGAGCACCCCCGCCGGCGAGGCGATGCTGGCCGGGTCGTGCTGGCGGGCGGTGACGATCAGCGACAGCGTCGAGCTGCCGACCGGGATCGACAGCGCGTAGACCGCCAGCAGCACCGTGGGTTCCACCAGGGCGGCGATCGTCATGTGCCGGGACGAACCCATGCCCCCGAACGCCGACCCGGCGTCGAGGCCGAGCAGGGCCAGGGCGACCGTGCCGACCAGCAGCACCGAGACCACCACGAACAGGTCGTCAGGCACCAGGGCGAGGGGCACGGCGGCCACCAATGGGATCAGCGCCACCACCAGCACGCTCGAGGCGAGCAGCAGCAGGGGGCCGACCCGGGTGGCCCAGCTCGTGCCGGAGGCGTGCATCGGGCGCTTGGCCAGCAGCTTGCGCACGTCCCGGTAGGGCTGCAGCACGCCGGCCCCGGCGCGGCCCTCGACCCGGGCCCGGGCCTGCCGGGTGATGCCGCTGACCAGGGGGGCCAGGCCCATCATGACCGCGACCTGGACCAGCACGACCGCCAGGGAGGCCAGCGTCGGCGCGTCGGCGGCTGCGGTGCCGGTCATCGGGCCACCACCAGCAGGACCAGCACGAACGCGGCGAACGAGAACCCGAGGTAGCGGTGGATGGACCCGTTCTGGACCCGGCGCGCCCGGTCGGCTGCCCAGTTCGTCGCCCGGACGATCGGCGCGTAGGCGCTGACCTCGATGACGTCGTCGATCTGCTGGCTGTAGCGGACGCGCGCGGCCATGTACCTCGACTCGTCCACGTGGGTCACCACCACGTCGCGCGCGGGCCGCAGGGTGTCGTCGAAGATGCGCATCACCGGCTCGGCGTAGGACGTGGCGGTGTACTGCATCCGGGGACTGGTGCGCACGGCCCCGCAGCCCCAGCCCGGGACTGCGGACTCGCGGGGGAGCCGACGCGCCACGACCGCCGCGCCCACGAGGGCCGGCGCTGCCACGAGCAGGCCCAGCGCGGTGAGGGCGATCGGGTCCAGGAGCGCACCCACGCCCGTCAGCTGCAACCCGGCCAGCCCGATGGGCGCGGCCCCCGGGATGCCCGCGGCCCCCGCGAGGAAGGCCGCGACCGGGCCGGGCGCCAGGCCCAGGGCGACCACGGCTGCCGCTCCGGCGACCAGCGGGATGCGCATCACCGCCGGGACCTCGAGGGCGGCGCCAGCCGGTTCGGACCGGGGCCGGGCCAGGAACGCGATGCCGTAGGCCTTGACGAAGGTGAGCAGCGCCAGACCGGCGGTCAGGGCGATGACGCTCAGTGCCAGGGGCACCGCCACCGGGACCATCCGCTCGCCGGACGCCGATCCGTGGATCAGGGCCTGCAGCAGCGCCCACTCGGCGGCGAACCCCCCGGTCACCGGCAGGGCGGCCGCGCCCAGGCTGGCCACCCCGAACGCGGCAGCCGTCCAGGGCATCCGGTGGACCAGCCCACCCAGCCGGTCGAGATCACGCTCGCCGGTCGCGTGGAGCACCGCCCCGGCACCCAGGAACAGGGTCACCTTGAACGCGGCATGGCTCACGACCAGCAGCAGGCAGGCGATCAGGGCCGCCGATGCCGCCCCGACGAGTCGGTGCCCGGCCAGCAGCAGGGCGCTGCCCAGAGCCAGCACGATCAGCCCGACGTTCTCGCTGGTCGAGTAGGCCAGGAGCCGCTTGACGTCCGAGGCGACGCCAGCCTGCAGGATCCCGTAGAGCGCGGACCCGCAGCCCACGACGACCAGCAGCACGGCCCACCACGCCGGACCGCCGGGCAGCAGTCGCAGCGTGACCAGCAGCATGCCGTACACCCCGAGCTTGACCATCGCCGCACTCATCAGGGCCGACGCGTGGCTGGGCGCCTCCGGGTGGGCGCGGGGCAGCCAGACGTGCAGGGGAACCAGCCCCGCCTTGGCCAGGAACCCCACAGCCAGCAGCACGAACGCGACTGTGGCCGGCGCCGATCCGGGGTCGGCCGTGGCCATCACCGCGAAGGACGTCCCGCCGGTGCGGGCGGCCAGGACCGCGAAGCCGGCCAGGATCGCCAGCATGCTCAGGTGGGTCATGATCGCGTACCAGAGTGCGGCCTCCCGTGCTGCGGGGCTGCGCACCTGATCGGCCAGCACGAGCACGGTCGACGCGGCCGCCATCAGCTCCCATGCCAGCAGGAACGACAGCATGTCGCCGGCCGCCGGCACCAGCTGCATGCCCAGCAGGAACATCGCGAGGGCAGCCCACTGCCCCGGCGCGGCCGCCGGACCGTGCGCGTACCCGATCGCGAACACCGACCCGAGCACGCCGACCGCGCCGACCACGAGCATGAACACCCCGCCGAGCTGGCTGGGTGCCAGCACCATCGGGCCGATCGGCAGCGCCGTCGTGACCTCGATGGTGCCTGGGTGCCCCGTGGCTGCCAGCGCTCCGGTCACCACGCCCGCCCCCGCGAGCGCGACGCACGACGAGCCGGCCAGCACGTTGCGCAGCCGGCCCCCCGTGGTCATCGCCAGCAGGACGGCGGCCGCCGCCAGGGCGAGCTGGGTGAGCAGCCCGAGCTCGACGGGACTCACCGGCCCGTCACCTGTCGCAGCGCCGCGACGATGGCATCGGGCTCGGGCGGGCAGCCGGGCACCTCCAGGTCCACGGGCACCACCTCGGCCACGGACCCCAGCACCCCGTAGCCGCCGCGCAGCGCACCGCAGTCCCGCGCGCAGTCGCCCAGCGCGATCACCAGCCGGGGCTCGGGGGTGGCCCCCACCGTCAACCGCAGGGGCTGGGCCATGTTGTGGGTGACCACCCCGGTCACCAGGACGACGTCGGCGTGGCGGGGTGAGGCCACCAGCCGGGCCCCGTACCGCTCCACGTCGTACACCGGGCCGAAAGCGGCAGCGACCTCGATCTCGCACCCGTTGCACGACCCCGCGTCCACGTGGCGCACCTGTGCGCTGCCCCGTAGCGCTGGGACCAGCGGACCCGCAGAGCGGGCCGGCGGACGGGAACCCGCAGTGCTGCCGGGGAACGGCGGAGCCGCCTCGGCGATGCGGCCGACCCGCCGGACCAGCCGGAGCAAGGCCGACGCGCTCATCGAAGCGCCCCGCGCTGGCCAGGTGACAGCCAGGGTGCAGGCGCGTGCTGGGCGTCCCGTGCGGACGCCAGCCGCCGGACGGTCAGCGGCTCAACCACGGCCGGCACGATCACTCCCTCTGGTCCTTCTCAAGGAGTGCACATATTAGCGCATGAACGAATCTTCAACTGTGCG
>JBDHZV010000084.1:0-12436 GCA_039812125.1 Candidatus Nanopelagicales bacterium | reverse complement strand
CCCGGCGCGGGCGTCCGGGGCACCAGTGCCCGCGGTCGGCGCCGGGGGCGTGGGGGCCGGCGGCGTCGGGGCCGCGGCGGCGGGCCGCGGCGGGGCTGGCGTGGTCGGCGGACGCAGGGCATTGCCCCGCTGGAGGACCGCGCTCAGCGGCTCGGCGGTCACCCGGCCGCCGGCGACCTGTCCCGGGGTCAGGGTCGGCTCGAACCACTGGCGCAGCAGGTTCTCCTTGAAGAAGTCCAGCGCCCAGCGCTCCTTCTCGGCCTGGTCGTCGCCCCCGACGAAGTCCAGGACCTTGATCTGGATCACGCCGTCCTGCACGAGCTTCTCGAACGCCGCGTCGATGCCGGCCTGCACGAAGTAGACCTGGGCGTCCAGGGCGGCGCCGAACTGGGTGTACACCCGCTCCAGGTCCGCGGAGATCTCCACGTGCAGGGCTGGGCGCATCCCGGTGAACTTCAGGTCGTAGAGCACGCCGACGGGCGCGGTGCCCTGCTCGAACGCCTGCTCGAGGATGATCGCGCCCTCCTGGGACAGCACCAGGCTGAACGCCGCGGTGTTGTCGCCCTGCAGGCTGGGGACGCTGGCGCCGAGGATCTGCTCGACCGCCCGGAACGATCCCTCCCCCGCGGGTTGGGCGGCGACCCCGCCGCCGCCCTGCAGGTTCAGGGCGATGCACTGCACGGTTCCCTCGTCGAAGGGCACGACGGTCAGCCGTGGTCGGCCCCGGGCCACGCTGCGCAGCCGGGACACGATGCGCCGCTCCAGGTCGGGGGCCAGGCGCAGGTCCACCTGGAACATCAGGAACCCGCCGCCCTTGGCCCCGCCGGCGACCGCGGCGGGCTTGTACTTGATGAACGTGAACGCCTGGTCGCCGTCTGGGCGGCGGGCCAGCTGGACCGGCCCGGGCAGGTACCAGAACTGGTCGGGGTCGGCGTGGTCCGGGAACACGGTGACGCCCTCAACGGTGATGGTGCGCGATCCGAGCAGCAGCACGGGGTCCTCCTCGCGGGTCGATCAGCCGACGGCCACGACGAGCTCAGGCTCGTCCGACGGCGTCCAGGGGCGGGTTCGGGTCAGGTTGTTGGTGAAGGTGGTTACGACCTGCACCTGGTAGCCGGTTCGGGTCGGGTCGACGTAGTCGAACTCGAACGTCCCCCGGTCGGCGCCGCTGCGCAGCACGACGGTGTCCGCGATGTCCAGGCCGTGGTCCGGATCCAGGAACCGCAGGTCCACCTGCACCTGGCGGACCCGACGCGCGGTGAAGTCGACGTCCTCCGGACGGATGCGCACGATCCGGTGACCGCGCATGTCGGCGCGCAGCGTGATGCGGCGCTCGGCGGTGACCGACGGGGGAACCTCGGTCACCGTGCCGTCGACCCCGATCAGGGTGACCCGGTACGCGACGTCGCGCCGGGTCGGGTCGGCCAGGCGGACCCGGAACGACTGGGTCTGGGGCGCCGTGGCGCTGAACTCCAGGGAAGCCTCCTCACGGATGCCGTGGGCGGCGTCGGCGTAGACCAGGTCGACGAACGCCCGGGCCACGGTGGTCCAGTCCAGGACGGGCACGACGTCCAGGACCAGCCCGTTGGGGAAGGGGTCGCGGACCAGGATGCGCTCCTGGTCGGTCGTCACCCAGGGCCCGACCTGGTCGCGCTGGTCGGCCGCGCGATGGGTGACCCGGTAGCGCAGCGAGTCCATCGCGGGGTCCCGCACGAACATGTCCCAGCTGCGCTCGGGGCTGGCCTGGTCGAGCACGAGCACATCGGCCTGGCGGACCTCGGCGTCGGGCTCGTCGTGGGCGACCTCCACCTCCACGCTGGGGTAGCGCTCCCACGGGTACGACAGCGCGACGACCGGGATCGGCGTGAGCCCGTACAGCTCCCGCGGCTCGATCTCCAGGGCGTCGGCCCGGGTGGTCTCCCACGCCGAGGTCAGCGACAGCGGGCGCTCGGTGCCGTCCACCCCGGCGAAGTCCACGGTGAACCGGGCGGCCACCTCGCGGACCATGCCGCCGCCGGCCAGCACGCTGCTCCACGTGACCGTCTCGCGCGGGTGGTCGGCCGTGAGCAGCACCGAGCGCGTCTGCCCGGCGTAGTCCAGCTCCACCGAGACCGAGCGGATCGAGTCGCGCACGTGGTCGGCCCGGGAGATCACCTCGACGGTGCGCCGCTGGAACCACGGGTCGTCCAGGTCGACCTCGGTGACGAACCGGGACATGTCCATCCCCGGCTCGCGCAGCAGGCGGAACAGCCCGGACAGGTGGCCCTGCGGGTAGACCGTGCGCTTCACGGTGGTCCGCTCGCTCATCTGCACGTCGAGGCGCTTGCGGTCGATCCGGGTCACGTCGACGCTGCGGCGCCGGAACAGGCAGTTCTCGGATGCCCCGGCCGAGGCGATCGCCTGCAGGATCCGGCCCGCGGTGCGCACCCCGGTGTCGGCGTCGTCGGAGGTGTCGATCGGGTCCACCGACGGCTCGAAGAACGTCTCGGTGATCATGTCCCGCACGTCGTCGAGGGCCTGGTCGCGCCGGGCCACGACCGGGCTGCCGTCGTCCTCGAGGACGAAGGTGTCCGCGGTGATCGTGATGGCCCGGGACTCCTCCAGCTCGTCGACGAGGGTGTCGATCGAGGACTGCGCGATCAGCGGCACGCTCCACTCCTCGTGCTCCTCGAGGTGCTTCTGGATCCGCTCCCAGTCCACCTGCACGCTGACGTGGTAGGCCGGGCGCAGGCCCAGGAAGTCCAGGCTGTAGACGATGCCGATCGGGGAGAGCTCGCCACGAAGGGCGGCCTCGAGGGTCGTCACACCCTCCTGGGTCAGCTGCACGGAGAACGCCGCCCGGTTGTCGCCGTACAGCGCGGGCTTGGCCGCGTGGGTGAGCCGCAGGACGAACTGCAGCCGCTCGGCGCCCGGGTCCGCCGGGCCGGGGACGGGGCCGCCCGGGCCGGGCTGCGGACCCCCGCCCGGGGGCGGCGGCTGGGGTGACTCCTTGTCGAACAGCATCATCCGCACGGTGCCGTCGACGACGGGCAGCGCGGCCAGCCGTGGGGCGCGGTCCAGGCCCTCCAGCCGCTTGACCTGCGCGGCCACCTCGTCGAGCAGCTCCGGGTCCAGGCCGAGGTCGACGTCGAAGTTGAGGAACCCACCGGTGCCGGCGGTGCCCCGGAACTTGATCAGGGACAGCTGGGGGACGCGGCGGACCTCGCCGGGGGCGCCGCCGGGGACCGGCTCCACCAGCGTGCTCAGCCGGGGAGTGCCGGGCATGTAGTACCACTGGTCGGCCCGCTCGTGGTCGCGGAACACCGCCACGCCCTCGATGGTGTGGAACGGTGCTTCGAGGTGGAGCATGGCCCTCAGCCCGCCGTGGCCGGCAGCACGATGGTCTGCTCGGTGGTCGCGGCCACGGTGACCGTCGCGGACGTGCCGTCGGCGAGGAAGTAGGTCGCCGTGTACGACACGCCCCGGCGGGTCCGGTCCTTGAACGGGTACTGCCAGGTCAACGGCCCCGGCACGGTGGCCTTGAAGACGAGGTCGCCGGACTCGTCGATGCCGTCCTCGACATGGCGCAGGCTGACCTTGACCAGCCGGGTGGCCGCGAAGTCGACCAGGTCGGCCATGACCGTCACCACCTGGGTGAGCTGGACGTCCCCGACCATGACCGTGGATCCCTCCACCGGGGTCTGCGGGATCGGCTCGATCGTGCCGTCCTTGTACCGGATCGTCCCGGTGTAGGTCAGCTCACCACCCTCGGGCAGGATCGCCGGGAAGCTCCAGTCCTCGAACTGCGAGGCCTGGGTCAGCGCCGTGGAGTGCGACTGGGCGTAGCCGTTGACCCGGTCGACGTAGCTCAGGTCCAGGAAGATCGCGTCGATCCGGGTCGCGAAGTCGCCGAACCCGCGGATGTTGATCGTGCGCGTCGAGCTGAACGGGTCGTTGATGCGCAGCTCGGAGGCCCCGGTGGTCAGCTCCGGGCCCTCGAACTCCCGGCCGTCGACCATGAAGTACTTGACACGGTAGTGCACCGGGCTGCGCCGCGGGGCGAAGACCACCCGCGTCCACGAGTGGGTCGGATGCGCCTTGTCCAGGGTGAACGACGTCTCGATGCGGGGGTCGGCCCCCTCCTGGTACCACAGGCTGACCTGCGCGGACCCGACCTGCTCGAAGTTGAGGTCGCCCGGGGCGATGTCGAGGTCCAGCACCCCCACGTCGCCGACGTTGATCACCAGCGACGGGTCGTTGCTGACGCGGGGCTCGGACACGAACGACCGGGCCTCGCCCTTGTAGTTGACCTGGTAGGTGTACGTGTACCGCTTGTCGTTGTTGGCGACGAAGGCCTGCATCGTCTCCACCGTGTCCGGGTTGGTGAAGACCGGCTCGGTGACGATGTTCTGTCCTGCCGGGTCGTACTCCACCTTGAGCTCGACGCTGTGGATCGGCAGCCGCTGGAAGTCGGCGTTCACCCGCATCGCCACGGTCATCGTGCGGAAGAACGGGTCGTTGAGGTCCACCACCCGGGAGAAGTCGGACCACCGGAACGGCTCACCGTCGGGGCCGGTCATGCTCGTGATGTTGGGCAGGGTCCCGCGAGGGGCGGGGTTCCACTCCATGACCTGCCCCTGGGTGAAGGTCCGCCGGAACGAGGCCATCCGGGTGCTCATCACGTCACGGGTGATGTTCTCGATGTCCTGCTCCGTGTAGAGCTTGCGCAGCTCCTCCGGGTTCTGGATGGGCACGTCGCCGAGCACCATCTTGGTGGTGGCCTCGGCCAGCGACTGCCACGCCCAGTCGGTGACGGCCTGGATGACCTTCTGGTCGGTGACCGCGCCCGGGTCGATGTCGACCCCGCCGGAGTCGGACTCCCGGATCAGCTCGGTGATGGCCTCGGTGTAGTCGTCCTCGGCGCAGATGCGCTCCTCGACGTCGATCTCCTGGTGGAACTCCATCGCCTTGGTGGCGCTGAACCACACGGTGGCGCGCACCGGCGGCAGCTTCACGGGGGTCCACAGGTCGTAGGCGACCTGGACCACGCCACCGGAGCCCTGCAGGGCCTGCTCGAGCAGCGTCGCACCCTCCGGGGACAGCTCCACGGTGATGGGCAGCACCATCTTGCCGTACAGCGACGGCGAGGCCGGGTTGTGCACCTTCTCGACCAGCGCCCCGCCGCTGTCCAGGACGGTCACCGAGGCGCTCCCACGGGTGAACGACAGCCGACCGATCTTGGCCGGCGGCGCCGGGGTGTTGCGGCCCATCGCCCGCCAGCGCTGCTCGACCCGCTCCTGCAGCACCTCACGCAGGTCGGCCTCCTCCTGCTCGTTCAGGCCGAACTCGACGTCGCACACCAGGAACCCGCCGCCCTTGCGGGTCGCGGAGCGCTCGATGGGGAACTTGTACTTGAGGAACGTGAACACCGGCTTGCCGTTGTCGACGCGGAACCGCGGGTTCTGCGGCAGGGCGTACCAGGTCGTCCAGTCGTCGTCGTCACCGTAGACGCTCAATCCGTTGATGACCTCGACTCGATCCCACTGCAGCATGGACGTGCTCCTCTCAGGTGTCGGACCCCGACGGGGTCGGGCTCGCCCAGTCGGCGAGGTCGGACGTGGCGGTGACGGCGGTGGCGCCCGGGCCGGGTGTGGCCCTCCGGGCCGGGTGCGGGCGGGATGCGTCCAGGTCGGCCACTGCCTGGACGACCAGGGCGGTGCGGGACAGGACGGCGAGGTCCAGGGGCAGGTCGTCGGGCAGCGTGGCGGCGACGGTGACGAACGCGCGACCCCGCTCCCCCGCTGCGGCGGCGCGCAGGGCCGCCAGCGTCGCGCCGTGGACAGCCACGCTGACCAGTCCCACGAACGGGGGGTAGCCGGAGGTGTCGACGGCGACGACCTCGGCCGGCGGCTGCCCCGCAGCGGCAGTGACGCGCAGCGCCACCCGGGGCGTGCCGACCACGGCGACCCGGACCCGGGTGCGCGTGCCGGTCAGGCGCGGCTCGCCCAACAGGGCCGGCCCCTGGGCGCGGATCCACGGCTCCGGGACCGGCCAGGCCACGCCCAGGTTGAGCTGGGCGACCTCCCCGAACTCCCACAGGCGCAGCGCGTCCGGAGTCCCGGGATGCTCCGGCTGCGGCCAGCCGGGCACGACGTCGACCACGTCGAGGCCCCGTACCCGCACCACGTAGCCGCCCCCGGGGGCGACGGCAGCCGTCATGGGGCACCGTCCAGCACCAGCGGCCGCTCGGGGTCCAGGGGGCCGCGCCACGGGCCGGGCGCCCCCACGGGCCTGGTGCGGTACATGTACCCCGGATGCAGCGGGTCGGCCGCGAGATACGTCCAGGTGGCGACCAGTTCGGGCGCCCGCAGCGCGATGACGGACGTGGCCGCGCCGTCGTCCAGCTCGGGCCGCAGCTCGACGACCACCAGGGGGTCGGGGCAGGCCGAGGCGTCGATGGTGACCGTGTGCGGACCCCAGCCGGGGATGGCGCTGGTCGCGAGCCACAGGTGCTCCAGTGGCAGCGGGCCGAGCTCCCGCTGGGTGTCGTCCCGGGTGGAGCGCAGCAGCACGACGAGGCTGGGCTCCGGCCCCGTCGGTGGCTCGGCGGGGGTGTCCGGGGGGACGACCAGGGCCCCCTCGGGCTGGTCCCGGGTCAGCGCCACCGTGGCGCCCGGGCCCCCGATCGTGGAGCGCACCTCGACGTCGGCCAGGTCCAGCAGGCCCCGATCTGCCGAGATCCGCACCAGCCGCAGGCCCAGGTCCTCCCCGGTCAGCACGACCCGGGAGCGGTCGCGGGACCGGGGCACCCCCTCGACCCGGTGCACACCGGCGGCGTCGCCGAGCAGGGCCCATCCCTGCGTGGTGTAGGAGAGGGCCTCCCCGGGGGCCAGCCGCAGCACCGCCTCCCCGCGGGGATGGCCGGGGTCGAGCTCGACGGCGGCCACGGCCGCCTGGGGACGCTGCGGCGGGCGTGGCGCAGCCACCAGGTCCACTCCGAGGGCCAGGACCCCGGGCACCTGCGCCGGGAGGTTGGCCAGCACGTCGACTCGCTGCCAGCCCAGGTCGAGGGTGGGGACGGTCCGCCCGGTCACCACGTGCTGGCGCGCGTCGGGACCCAGCGCGGCGAGCTGCCCGGTGAGGTCCTGGTGGATGGCGAGGTCGCGCAGCGCGAGCAGCGGGGTGGCCAGGTCCCACACCAGGGACCCCGCCCGGGTCGGGTCCAGGTCGAACCGCCGACCCGCGCCGGGCTCGGGGACGTCGGCGAACCGCGCGGCCAGCCAGTCGGCCAGCGAGTCGGCCAGGTCGTCCTCGCGGGCCTCCCCCGCGAGCAGGCGGACGGGCCCGTCGGAGCGGGGCAGCACGGACGTGCGCAGCCACGACACCAGGGCGTCCCGGGCGATCCTGCCGGCCGGCCCGGTCGCCGCGGACAGCTCGGACGCCAGCATCGGCCAGTCCAGCCCGACCCGGACGCTCACGCGGCGGGCCACTGCGGGCACGAGCAGGTCAGCGCGGGCGGTGAGCAGCAGGAGCCCCGATCCCAGCGCCCCGGCGACCACCTCGGCGGCCCCGGCGTCCAGCCGGGTGCTCCACGGGGACACGGCCGCCCCGTCCCACGCGACGGGGGTCGGGTCGAGCACGGGGGTGCCGCCGATCACCGCCTCGACGCGGAGCACGCCGGCGACGGGCAGGGCACGCGCCAGCCGCGCGGGTCGGGGAACCCCGGGCGGGGACGCCGCGGGCAGCTCGCCGGCCACGAGCGCCAGGCCCACGGTCAGCAGCCCGTAGGGTGCCGGCGGCCGGGTGGGGTCCACGCCACGGAACCGCTCCAGCAGCAGCTGCGGGCGCCCGTCGGGCTGGTCGGCCAGGGCCAGGCTGGCGGGCAGGGCCACCGCCACGTCCGGGTCCTCGAAGGCGGCCACGACCGCGGGGGCCAGCGGCGCCGAGAGGTCCGCCAGCCCGCGCAGGCTCATCCGATGTCCTCGGTGACGATCCACAGGATCGCGCTGGACCGGGTCCGCCACGGCCCGTCGACCACCCGGTCGGCCCGGACCGTCGACACCCGGTACCGGTACTGCCCGGCATCCTCGGTGCGCAGCACCAGGTCGGCGATGGGCACCGCGATGGTGGCGCTGGCCTGCAGTGTCGCCTCGTTGAGCGAGACGGTCTGGGTCAGGCCGCCAGTCAGCCCGCCGATCTCCACCACCAGCTCCAGGACCGGGGAGCCGCCGGCGGCGGGGGCGGCGAACATGGCCGCTGGGGTCTTGACCGTGAGGTCACGGGCCAGGTGCGAGGTGGTGTCCTCGCAGATGGAATCCCAGATCGCGTCCCGGTCCGGCTGGACCACCGCCCGGGTCACGACCACCTCGGGGCGCACGTCGGGTTCGGCCGGCGCGGTCGTGGGCACGACGGTCCCGGTGATCGCGGCGCCCGCGGCGAGGGCGGAGCTGGCCGGGGGAAGCCCCTGGACCTCGCACGGCAGCGGACCGGCGGCCTGGGGCAGGGCGGCGACCACGTCCTCGACGCGCACCGGCGATTCGATCGCGTTGGTGATCGTCACGCCGTAGCGGGGCTCGTCGCGCTGCAGGCTCGTGGACACGTCCACCACCGGACCGGACAGCCGGTCCATGCGGACCACGATCGGGACCTGCTCGGCCGGCCGGTCGGCCCGGTCCAGGCGGACCTCGACCTGCCCGTCGAGCAGGGCGGGGTCGGCCCCGTCGATCCGGTCGAACATGGCCTGGAAGGCCGGCAGCGGGACGGCGAACCCGGCACGCAGCCCGGCCCGCAGGTCGACCAGGGCGTCGGGCAGCTCGGTCGCCGCCCCGGCCGCCCCGGGCAGCGCGATCCGAACCGTCATGCGGCTTCGGTCGGCGAGCACCGGCTGCAGGTCCAGCGGTCCGGCGACCGCACCTCCCGCGCCGGTGATCCGGGTGCGCAGCACCTGTTCGGCTGCCGCGAGGCGCTCGGCCGACACCGTGGGAGCCGCGGCGAACAGGACCACCGCGCTCGCGTGGTCCAGCACGCCGTCCTCAGACTGGAACGTCACCGACATCAGCGGGCCGCGTCGAGCACCGGGCACCCGGGCCAGCGTGAACGCGTCGGGCAGGTAGTAGACCACGGTGGGACGGTCCGGCTGGTAGTAGTACGAGTGGTGCCGGTCGCCGAAGGGGATCTGCTCGAGCACCATCCCCCCCTGCCCACCCTGCGCACGGATGTCGCCGAAGATCGACGGGTTGAGGTCCGGGGAGAACACGAACGGGCTGGGCGCGACGACCTGCTCCACCGTTCGGGTCGTGGTGCGGTACAGCTGCTCGGGCTGGCTGCCGGGCTGCGGCGACGGCATCGGTCGGGGCCGCGGGCGGGGGTGGAGGCGATCCGGGATGAGGGGCTCCCCGATGTCGAGCAGGCCGTCGTCGATGCGGCGCCGGCGCGCGAGGCCGGCGACCCGGACGGCCGACATGTCCCGGACCACGGCCGCCGCGAGGTCGGCACGCACCGCCGGCGCGGGCTGGACGACCTCGACCGGCTGGAGGATCTCGACGGGGACCCGGGGCTCGACGATGCGGGCAGCCGGGTCGGGTCCGACGCGGACCGCGTCGGCGACCGGGAACCGCCGGCGCAGCACGAACCGCTCGCCCACGAGGGGCTCCGGGGCCAGGCCCATCTCCGCGGGCACGGCGACGGTGACCTGGCGGCGCACGACCAGGGCGGCTCGGGCCTCTGCGGTGGTCAGTGCCGCGTACAGCTCCCCCCGGTCGGCCAGGGTGGGAACCACCACCGACAGCTCGACCCCGGCGTCCACGTCCCGCCGGTCGGTCAGCGCGACCTCCCGGCTCATCCCGCCGCTGCCCGGGATCTCGTAGCGCAGCACGCAGGCCAGCTGCGGCACCAGCGGACGGGCGTCGGGGGCCACGGCGGCCACCTCGGGCGGGACGAACGGCTCCAGGACCACGCTGAACCGGGTGCCCGGGTCCTGACGCTGCAGCAGCACCCGGAACTGGGTCCCGCGGTCGGTCGTCGTGGTCGCCACCCGGTAGCGCGGGATCACGAACCGGACCGCCGGGTTCCCCGGGTCCTCGAGCACGACCGTGTCGGTCAGGGCGTCGGTCGGGCAGATCGGCACGGTGATCGAGCCCCGCGGCACCCCCTGCTGGGGCTTCACGCTGGCGATCAGGTCACCGAGGTTGGGGTTGAGCACCTTGGCGAACGCGATGTCGCCCACGGGGCGGGCGAGCACGGCGCGCAGGCCGGTGACATCGAGGGGCTGGGGATCCGGCATGGGAGCCTCCGGGGAGCCATGGGACGACGGCGTCGGACCGACCGCCCTCGGGCTCCAGCCACACCCGGGCACGCGACCAGCGCTGGTGGTGTCCGTTCAGGCTAGGCAGGCGCCCGGGGAGTCGGTCAGTCCCACCTCGGAGGACACCGCGGGCCCCGGTGATACACAGCCGTCGGCGGGCTCCGATGCGGACCCGGGCCTGCCCGGGCCCCGCGGGTCAGCCGAGCAGGCCGAGGTCGCGGACCGCCCCCCGGTCGGCCGACGTCGCCGTGGCGGCGTACGCGCGAAGCGCCGCCGAGACCGGGCGGACCCGGTCGACCGGGCGCCACGCGGCCTCACCCCGGGCCAGCATCGCGGCGCGGCGCCGGTCCAGCTCGACGTCGGGCACCTCCAGGGTCAGGATCCGCCGGGGGATGTCGATGACGATCGTGTCGCCCTCCTCCACCAGGGCGATGGCCCCACCGGAGGCCGCCTCCGGCGACACGTGACCGATCGACAGGCCCGCCGTCCCACCCGAGAACCGGCCGTCGGTGAGCAGGGCGCACACCTTGCCCAGGCCCTTGGACTTCAGGTACGAGGTCGGGTACAGCATCTCCTGCATCCCCGGGCCGCCCCTGGGCCCCTCGTAGCGCACCACGACGACGTCGCCGGCGACGATCCGGTCGGACAGGATGGCCTCCACCGCGGCCTCCTGGCTCTCGCAGACCCGGGCCCGGCCGGTGAACGCCAGGATCGACTCGTCCACGCCTGCGGTCTTCACGATCGCACCCGCCGGGGCGAGGTTCCCGAACAGCACGGCCAGGCCGCCGTCCTGGCTGTAGGCGTGGGCGACGTCCCGGATGCAGCCGCGGCTGCGGTCCAGGTCGAGCGACTCGAACCGGCGGTCCTGGGAGAACGCCGTCTGCGTGGGCACTCCCCCCGGGGCGGCCCGGAACAGGGTGCGCACCGACTCGTCGGGACGGCGCATGACGTCCCACCGGTCCAGCGCATCGGCCAGCGTCGGCGCGTGGACCGTCGGCACGTCCGTGTCCAGGCATCCGGCGCGGTCCAGCTCGCCGAGGATGCCCATCACGCCACCAGCCCGGTGGACGTCCTCCAGGTGGTACGTCGCCGACGACGGGGCCACCTTGCACAGGTTCGGGACCCGACGGGACAGGGCGTCGATGTCGGCCATCGTGAAGTCGACCTCGGCCTCACGGGCGGCGGCGAGCAGGTGCAGGACGGTGTTCGTCGAGCCCCCCATCGCGATGTCCAGCGCCATCGCGTTGCCGAACGCGGCCCGGCTGGCGATCGCGCGGGGCAGGACCCCACCGTCGTCCTTGTCGTACCAGCGCCGGGTCAGGTCGACGATGACCCGGCCGGCCTCCCGGAACAGCTCGCGGCGGTCGGCGTGGGTGGCCAGCAGCGAGCCGTTGCCCGGCAGCGACAGGCCGAGCGCCTCGGTCAGGCAGTTCATCGAGTTGGCGGTGAACATCCCCGAGCACGACCCACAGGTGGGGCAGGCCGATGCCTCCATGGCCGCCACCTCCGCGTCGGACGTGGCGGGGTCGGCCGCCTCCACCATCGCGTCGATGAGGTCCACGGCCCGGGTGCCGCCCCGCCACGCCACCTTGCCGGCCTCCATCGGGCCGCCGGACACGAACACCGCGGGGATGTTCAGCCGCAGGGCGGCCATCAGCATCCCGGGGGTGATCTTGTCGCAGTTGGAGATGCACACCATGGCGTCGGCGGTGTGGGCGTTGACCATGTACTCCACGGAGTCCGCGATCAGGTCGCGGCTGGGGAGGCTGTACAGCATCCCGGCATGGCCCATGGCGATGCCGTCGTCGATGGCGATGGTGTGGAACTCCCGGGGGATCCCGCCCGCGGCCCGGATCTCGGCGGCCACCACCTCGCCGAGGTCCTTCAGGTGCACGTGCCCGGGCACGAACTGCGTGTAGGAGTTCACCACCGCGATGATCGGCTTGCCGAAATCGGCCTCGCGCACGCCGGTCGCGCGCCACAGCGCGCGGGCGCCGGCCATGTTGCGGCCGTGGGTGGAGGTCCGGGAACGGTACTCGGGCACGTCGTCACCTCGATCTGGGAGTCCGGCCGTGAGCCTACGACGAACCGGCGCCCAGCCGTGCACGGGCCAACCGCCACGGGCCGCACGCCGCCGGATCGATACCGGGTGGG